>JBDKUC010000244.1:0-13522 GCA_039679885.1 Thermoguttaceae bacterium
TTGCGACACTCCGCCGCCCCTGTTGCTTCAGGGTTGGCGGAGTGGGAAATCCGAGTCTTGGTTGGAGACGAATAACGATGTGCAAGTCGTATGGCATCACTCTAGTGGCCGTCCTGGCATTGGTCGCGGCGGGCTGTGGCAAGACATCAATCGGAACTGACGGGGCCCGGACAGAAACGCCCACGGCCGACACGCCCGCCGTGGCGACGACGCGGAGCGATGTGCAGGCCGACGGTCCGGCGGCAGCGGTCTCCGAGTTTCTCGATGCGCTTCGGAAGGGCAACGAAGAGAAGGCCGTCCGGCTGCTGAGCAGCCAGGCCCGGGAAAAGACGGCCGGGTTGAACCGCAATCTGACGCCAGGCGCGAGCGACACGGCGAAGTTCACCGTGGGTAAAGTCGAGATGGTCAACGACGATGGTGCCCGAGTGGCGTCCACTTGGACCGACTTTGACGAGGATGGGCAGCTTAAGACCGACGAACAGATCTGGGTGACTCGTCGCGAGGCCGCGGGTTGGCGTGTGGCGGGCGTTGCGGTCACCGTCTTTCCGGGCGAACCGCCGTTGATCCTCAGCTTCGAGGACCCGGAAGACATGCTCCGAAAGAACCAGTGGGCTCACGAAGAGATTCGGCGTCGGGCGGAGAAGGAACAGACCCAACTGCAGACGCGTGAGGCCGAAAAAACCGAAAAACCGGCCAGGCGTTAACCTCGCGAGTTTTACGCGATTTTTTCCGTTTTTTCCTGGCTACCGGTTGATCTCGGGCACCGGATGGCAGCCGCCGGGTGTTTTCCGCCTTTGTTCCTCGGTTCCGCATCCCACCTCTAAGCCCTTTGCTAGCAAGCGCTTGCGAAGGGCTTCCTTTGGGAATGAGCGATCCCTGGCGATCGGCAACGCGTTCCCCCCGGCAACGGCGGCCTTTCCGTGACCTAGATTTTTTCTATGCATGAGGGCCGGCGTCGCCCCGTATGACGTCGCCTGGAATCTCCTCGCCCGGCCTCCCCCTGGTTGACACACGGCCCGACTATGCTACTTTATTGGCCTAAGCTGCGTATTCGTTAATGTCCTTTACTGCCGCTGGGACCGTAGCTCCTCGGGGGGCGCGACGCGGCGGGCTGTCTGTTAACGAAGCGAAAAGAGAGAGACAAGGCTTTCCCGTCGGTGGCCGTCGCGACAGGGAAGCTCGGATCGGGTGACGGCCGGAAGGCGTGAGTTTCTCAACGCTACGGTACCTTTTTATGTTGGAGGTTACTCGAATGAATCGGATCTATCTAATCGGCATCGCGTTGGGTGTAGCGGTGCTCGGGGTTGCCCTCCTGGGCACGCCCACCTCGGCCGTGGCGGGCGACTGCTGCAGCCCGGCGGTCTGTGCGGCACCGTGCGGTTGCCCTTGCGCGCCGGCCACCTGCTGCCATCCGCGTCATTGCCGCAAGGCTCGCACTTGCTGTGCGAAGACCTGCTGCCCGAAGCCGTGTGCGCCGGCGGCCTGTGCCCCGTGCGCCCCGAAGGCTTGCGCCCCGTGCGCTCCGAAGGCTTGCGCCCCGGCCGCCTGCGCCCCGAAGGCCTGCGCTCCGGTGACCTGCCAGCCGAAGAGCTGTGCGTCGACCTGCACGCCGAAGAGCTGCTGCCACAAGCGGTGCCGCCGCGTGCGGACCTGCCGGCCGAAGTCTTGCTGCCACGTCACCGTGTGCTGCGAGAAGCAGAAGCGCTGCCACAAGTGCAAGAGCTGCTGTGCGACGACCTGCGCCCCGAAGGCTTGCGCCCCGGCCTGCTGTGCCCCGTGCGCTCCGAAGGCTTGCGCCCCGGCCGCCCCGTGCTGCCAGCCGGCTCCGAAGACGGTAGAGCCCGCTGCCCCGGCCCCGGCCCCGGCTCCGGTCCCCGCGAAGAAGGCCTAGAGCCTTGACCGCGGCTGTAGGCCGCACAGAGAGTTGATCCCAAGGCCACGGCCTGCCAACGTTTGCAGGCCGGGCCTTTTTTGTTGCGCTGACATTGCAGAGCGGCAGCGATTCATCTTGCCAGGGTTACCCAGCCCTGCGGTGTTCCCTGCCGATTTTGGAAAAATTGCGGATTGGCGAAGCTTTGCGGCCGAAGATTGTTCTATAGGTTCTACTGAACGAAGCTTTCTATGTGGCAAGGGGGGGCCCGATGTTCCACAGAGCATTCGGTGTTGGCTTACTGGGAGTTGTGCTGTCCGCGACCGGGTGCACGATGTGCTGCCACCCGTACGATCATTGCGGCCCGGTCTATCAATGCGGCGGCTTCGCCTGCTGCGGCCCCTATGCCAGAGCGGGCTCTGTGCTGGCGCCAGGCTCCCAACCTGTCTCGCATCGTGCGGCGTCTGACCGCATCGAGTCGAAGCAACCGACGAAGCAACCCACGAAGGCGGAGACGCCAGCATCTGCCCGGCGTCCCTCCGCTCCGATCCAGTCCCAACGGCCAACTGTGGCCGATCGCCAGTTGATCGGCGAAGCCCGACCGGGCGATGTCCCAGGCTCCGAGCGGATCGTCTCGGTAACGGATCAGGCCGTGGGGCCCTCGCTGGCGCCAGCCGTGTCTTCCACAACGCCGGCCGTCTCTTCGCCGACGGTCACCGCATCGACTGCCACGCCGGCCGAGACGCTGCCTGGCGGCGGTTGGACCGCCCGGCGGATCAGTTCAACTGTCGATCGCTAACGGATGGTGATTTAGGGGTGCCATGCTAGCGCAGCGAGACAGCAAGCATGTTTGCTGTCCGAGCATGCCCACGACAAGCGTGGGACATGGCACCGGATCTCCCTGATTTGCGCAGACTCCATACGGTTATCTGCGAGACACTGCGCAAGAACCCTGCCGGCCGTGAAA
Organism: Thermoguttaceae bacterium; assembly: GCA_039679885.1. Taxonomy (GTDB): domain Bacteria; phylum Planctomycetota; class Planctomycetia; order Pirellulales; family Thermoguttaceae; genus JAJFUI01. The sequence goes on from JBDKUC010000244.1 coordinate 2,838, forward strand.
TATGATAGGGCGTGCCGTTTCTGCCGATGGCTCCGCAGAAACAGCCTTTTCCAATGACGGCGTCCTGGCAAAGCTTGCCGAATAAACGGCCCAGAACCCGTTGCTTTAGCATTTCGGCTAGTTTTCCACGATTCTCCCGTCCGATACACTTCTGTGTACCTCGGAAGGAGCCGTCGGTGCTTGTTCTATCCAGACAACGCGACGAGAGCATCGTGATCGGCGACAACATTGTCGTCACGGTCGTCGATATCCGAGGCGACAAGGTGCGGCTCGGCATCGAGGCACCCGGCGAAGTGCCGGTCCATCGCCAGGAGGTCTACCAGGCGATCCAGCGTGAGAGTCGCAAGCCGGGCCAAGCCGAGCCCCACCGTGCCACCGGAGGCGAGTCGAATCGCCGCTAAAGATGATCGCTCCCAAGGTAGCCTCGTCCGGTCCCGTATGCCCGATTCGCGTCGGCCATAGCCCCGACGCCGACGACGCGTTTATGTTCTACGCCCTGGCCAAGGGCAAGATCGACACGGGCCGGTACCGCTTCGAGCACGAGCTGGTCGACATCGAGACGCTCAACCGCCGCGCGGAAAAGGCCGACCTCGAACTGACCGCGTTGAGCGTCCACGCCTACGCCTATCTGAGCGACCGCTATGTGCTCTGCTCGTGCGGGGCCAGCATGGGCGATGGCTACGGCCCGATGGTCGTCGCCCGACGAACGATCTCCTTGAGCGAGCTGGCCGGGAAGACGGTGGCCGTTCCAGGCCTCCGCACCACGGCGTTTCTCGCCCTGCAGTTGTGCCTCGGCGCCGATTTCCGCCACGTCGTCGTTCCCTTCGACAAAATTCTCGATGTCGTGGTTGCGGGCCAATACGAGGGCTCGCCGGTCGACGCCGGATTGGTGATCCACGAAGGGCAGTTGACCTACGGCAGCCAGCAACTCGAACTGGTCGTCGACACGGGCCGCTGGTGGCTCGACAAGACAGGCCTGCCGTTGCCGCTGGGCGTCAATGCGATCCGCAAGGACCTTGGGCCGGAGGCGATCCGCGACGTCCATGCCCTGCTACGTGCCAGCGTCGAATATGGCCTCGAACACCGCCAGGACGCCCTGACATACGCCCTGAGCTTTGGCCGTGGTTTGGACCGCTCGAAGGCCGATCAGTTCGTCGGCATGTACGTCAACGACTGGACGCTCGATCTTGGGCCGCGCGGCCGCCAGTCCGTCGCGCGGCTGTTGGCCGAAGGCCATTCGGCCGGCGTCATTCCGAAGCTGGTCGTGCCCGAGTTCGCCGATCAGCTCTAGCGCCTCGGTCGGTCTCGCTATGTGGCCGCACCGACGCCTGCTCCCAACAGCCCGCAACGAGCGTGGGCGGGTGGTTGCAATCTGCCCCGGGCCAAGATATGGTATGTGCTGGCTGTCCCGGTTACGGGACCTCTTATGCCCAATACGAGGGGAGCAACAAAATGTCGACGCGATATGCCTGGGTGGCGTTGGTAACACTGTGGACGGGATTCACTGGGGTTGCTTGCGGGACGCAGTATGTCGTTACCGATCTTGGAACGCTTGGAGGCACGGCGAGTCAGGCCAGCGGGATCAACGCCAAAGGGCAAATTGTCGGCCTCAGCACGACGGCTGCCGGGCCTCAGCACGCCTTCCTGTTCAGCGGCGGGAAAATGACTGACCTCGGAACGCTCGGGGGCGACAGCGCTGCCACCGGCGTCAACGACAACGGGCAGGTCGTCGGCTACAGCGCCACCAGTGCCGGAGCCACACACGCCTTCCTATACGACAAAGGATCGATGAACGATTTGCAGCCTTCTGGCGGCGAAAGCTACGCCGCTGCCATCAACGCTCAAGGGCAGATTGTCGGCCATCGCTCGGCCAATGGTGTCACGAGCGCCTTCTTGTATAGCGGCGGAACGATAACGACGCTCGGGAGCTTCAGCGGCGCTAGTTTCGCAACGGGCATTAACGGCGCGGGACAAGTGGCCATGTACGCAGCGTCCGCGCCAATGTCCGCCAATTATCACAGCTATCTTCGCAGTGGCGAAACGATGACGGACCTGGGCATGATCGACGGCTCGTGGTGGAGTCTCACATCGGCCGTGAACGCGAAAGGCCAAGTCGTAGGTTGGGGCGGCAGCGCCGAGTTCTACAACGAGCACGCCTATCTCTACAGCAACGGAGCCATGAAGGACCTGGGGACGCTCTCGGGCTGCGCCCGCAGCCAGGCGACGGGAATCAACACGGCCGCGCAGGTGGTCGGGTTCTCCTATTCCCTGGCCGATGACAGCTCGCGTGTTGGCCAGCACGCCTTCGTGTACACCAATGACACGATGACGGACCTTAACTCGCTGATCGATGTCGCGTCCGGATGGACGCTCGAGGCGGCAACGGCCATCAACGACCTCGGACAGATCGCCGGCTATGGCGTCAGCCCAAGCGGTCAAGAGCACGCTTTCCTTCTTACTCCCGTGCCCGAACCGTCGACCGCAGTTCTCCTAGGCGTCGGCGTCTGCCTGCTTGCATGCGTCTGGCGCCGGAGAGGCGACCATCGCCGCCGCATCACTACTCGGTTTTAACGCCGGGGTGAAAGACCTCGTGGCAGTCGTCGCAGCTCTTGGCCAACTTGGTCATGGCCTTGGCCGCCGCCGGCTCGTCCTTCTTGTGAATGGCGGCGTTCAACTGGCCGGCATTGTCGCGCATCGCCGCGGCGAACTTGTACCACTGCGGCGCCTGATCCGGAGTCTTGGCGGCGGAGGTGTCGGCCATCGAACCCTGGGCGATCGCCGCGATCACGGCCGTCGCCGATGCGGCGTCCTTGGCCTTCTTCTTAAACTTGTCCGGCTTGATGTTCCGCTTCAGCTTCGTATTGACCAGCGGCACCTGCTTCATCAGCTCGGGCAGCGAGGCCACCTTTTCCCATTTCAACGGCGTCTCGACCTTCGTCTTCCCGTCGGCCGCCTCGCGAACGGCACAGACGGCCTTCTTCGCCGAGGCGAAGTCCTTCGTGGCGGCCAGCTCGCTGGCGGCCTTCATCACGGCTGCGGCATTGGCTTTGTAGCTGTTCTCTTCATCGTGCAAGCCCAACGCCAAGGCGATGACGACGAGCGTGTTCGCGTCCTTGGCCACTTTGTCCTGCCCATCCTTGTAGTCTTCTTCGTTCTCAACGACTTCCTGAAGGCCGGCGATGTATTTGTCGGCCGCCCGAACCAGGTCCTTGGCCGGGGCAAACGTCGAGACCTTCGGGGCCGGCGGCATCGGAGCAGCAGCTGCGCCGATCTTCGGCGCCGGCGCAACCGGTTGCGCTGCCGGGGCGACCGGTTGAACCTGCGCGAGTTCAATCGACGGCCGTTGGTCGGCCGGTCGCTTCGCGTCAGCGGGCGAGCAAGCGGTAAGGACCAACGCCGACGCAACGGCGCAGGCGAACATCAGCAATGCAGCGACGGGAATCGAGCGACGATTGAGTGGCACAGAAATCTCCTCGAAGGTCAGATGGCAGGCTGAAAATGGCCAGGGCGGATACGTAGTACTGTTGATTGACGGGTGGCACGCCCTGAAAGGGCGTGGCTGGATCGGCTCACCACGCCCTTTCAGGGCGTGCCACCCATTCATCAAACCACCGTTGATAAAGCAGTAGGTTATGCTTCCACACAACAGCGGTCTGATTACCCTTCAGCATAACGGCATCACCGACCCGGACGCGCCGTTATGCTAAAGCATAACCTACTCCGGACTGCTTATCGCCAGCTTGCCAGTGGGGCGGCCGCTTGTCAAGAGCCCGTCGGAGCGGCTACAATGGCCGGAACTCCGCAGAGGAACCGACCAACGATGGCGAAAGCGACATATAAAGACGCCGGCGTCGACCTGGACGTCTACCGGCAAGCGATGGCCCGGCTGCCTCGGCTTCTGGGGCGAACATTTACCCCGCGGGTGATCCCCCTCGACGGCGGGTTTGCTGGCCTGTTCCAGCTCGATTTCGCCAACCGGCTTTTCGCCCGGCATTACAAGGACCCAGTGCTGGTCTCTTGCACCGACGGCGTGGGCACGAAGCTCAAGGTGGCCGTGGCCGCGGGCCTGCACCACACGGTCGGCATCGATCTGGTGGCGATGAGCGTCAACGACGCCCTCTGCTGCGGGGCCGAGCCGCTGTTCTTCCTCGACTACGTGGCGATGCCGAAGGACGATCCGCCGCTGTTGGAGCAGATCGTCAGCGGCATCGTCGAGGGGTGCATCCAGGCCGATTGCGCCCTGCTGGGCGGCGAGACGGCCATCCTGCCCGACATCTACGCCCCCGGCGACTACGACCTGGCCGGCTTCTGCGTCGGGGTGGCCGAGAAGCATCGCGTGATCGACGGCCGGGCAATCGAGCCGGACGACCTGGTGATCGGCGTGGCCTCGACCGGGCTGCACTCGAACGGTTTCAGCCTCGCCCGGAAAATCGCCTTCGACATTGGCGGCTTCCAGGTGAGCGACCATGTCGAGGAGCTTGGCGAGACGGTCGGCGAGGCCCTGCTGCGGCCCACGCGGATCTACGTCCGGCCGATTCGCAGCGTGCTGGGCTACTACCGCGTGAAGAACGTCGTGCATGGCATCGCCCACATCACCGGCGGAGGGTTGTGCGAAAACCTCGAACGCATCCTGCCCGACGGGATTCAGGTCGTGATCGAGCGGGGCAGTTGGCCGATTCCGCCGGTCTTCACTTGGCTGCAACGCCTCGGCGAGGTCGACCAGGGCGAAATGGATCAGGTCTTCAACCTGGGCATCGGCCTGGTCTTGGTCGTCGCCCCGTTCTACGCCGACAGCATCCGCCAGCAACTCGCCCGCAGCGGCCTCGAAACCTGGCCGATCGGCCGCGTGAAGAGGGGGAAACGCGGCGTGGTGTGGGGAAGGCTTTCTTGAGCCTCACGAGTAAGAGGGCTAGAATTAAGTGTGAATCGCGATTGGGAGTAAGGATATGCCGATGTCCCAAATCACACTGTCCATTGCCGACCAGTCTTTGATCGCGTTGAAGCTATCCCCAGAACAAGCGGGCGAAGAACTGCGGTTGGCTGCGGCGGTCAAATTGTACGAGTTGGGCCGTCTGTCGTCCGGCGCGGCGGCCCAGTTGGCAGGCATCCCCAAGCCGGTCTTCTTGATGAAGCTCGCCGACTACGGTGTGGATACTTTTCGCTTGAGCAGGGAAGAGCTCCAGCAGGAGATGCCTCTTGTCTGAAGTTGTCTGCAACACGTCCCCGCTGCAGTATCTTCATCAGCTCGGATTGCTTCGCGTGCTTCCGTCGCTGGCCGCCGAGCTTCTTGTCCCGACCGCCGTTGCCCGCGAGTTGGCGGCTGGCCGCGCGCTCGGCGTCGATCTGCCGACGCCCGAGGAACTGGACTGGATGACGATTCGCGCACCACGTAGCGCTCCGATGATTCCGTTGGTTTCGGACTTGGGCGCCGGCGAGACGGAGGTACTGGCGCTGGCCCTCGAACTGGGCGGCGTCCAAGTGCTGCTCGATGACGCGTTGGCGCGACGAGTTGCGGCGATGGTCAACCTGCCCGTCCGCGGTACGTTGGGCATTTTGCTTGACGCAAAACAGCGGGGCCTCGTGCCGGCGGTTGAGCCATTGCTCGACCGTTTGAAGTCGCTCGGTTTCCGTCTCAGCCACGAGACCAAGATGAGCGTCCTGAACCTTGCCGGCGAACTCCGCTGAACTCGCTTTACGGCGTAAAGCGCAAGGCGCATGTCGACCCGCAACTTCGGCTGCTTCAGAGTCCCAGGGGATACGCGGGGTAGCCGGACCTTTCACCGCCCGCGCAACAAAAAGCGTGGCAGCCGGCGGACGGCTGCCACGCCAAAACGCCTTCAACGTCCCATCCGTTACGGCAGCAGGCCGCGGGACATGATGCCGTCGACGACGCGGGTGACGGCCAAGTCCATCGCCGCGTGACGCATCGGCTCTTTCTTCTCGATCGCGCGCTCGTAGACGCGTTGGAAGGTGGTCGTCATCCGGTGGTTGAGCCGGGCGTCGACTTCTTCACGGGTCATCTGGTCGCGCTGCGTTTCCTGCGTGTACTCGAGGTACGAGACGAACACGCCACCGGCATTGCAGAGAATGTCGGGAATGACGAAGACGCCGCGCTTGTTCAGGATCTCGTCGGCCGGCGGAGTCACCGGGGCATTGGCGCCCTCGGCGATCAGCTTGGCGCGGATGCGCGGGGCGTTCTCCTCGGTGATGACCGAGCCGCCCGCCGCCGGAATCAACACGTCGCAGTCGGCTTCGAGCACGGCGTCGGCCGGGATGTCCTTGCCGCCGGCAAAACCGCGGACGCCACCCGTGGCCTGGACATGCTCGACGAGACGGGCCAGGTCGAGGCCGTCGGCGCAGCAGGTCCCGCCGGTGATGTCCGCGACGGACGTGACGGTCGCGCCCTTCTCGGCAATCGCCAACGCCGAGATGGAACCGACGTTGCCGAAGCCTTGGACGGCGACGCGGAGCTTCGACGGCTTGAGATTGAGCCGATCGCAGGCCGCGACGATGGTGGCGGCAACGCCGTTGCCGGTGGCTTCGCGACGGCCAACGATGCCGCCCAACACGACCGGCTTGCCGGTGACGAAGCAGCCGTTCGGGATCGAGGTGCCTCCGCTGTAGGAGATGCAGTCCCGAATGTGGCCCATGTCGCCTTCGTTGGTGCCCATGTCCGGGGCCGGGACGTAGAGTTCCGGACCGATGTGGCGGCGGACGCCGCGGGTGAACGCCCGGACGAGGATTTCCTTGTCAATGGGCTTCAGTTGCGACGGGTCGTAGCAGATGCCTGCCTTTCCGCCGCCAAACGGGACGCCGACCAGCGACGTCTTCCAAGTCATTTCCATGGCCAAGCCGGTCACCTCGTTGAGGTTGACCGTCGGGGTCATGCGGATGCCGCCCTTCGCCGGCCCGAGCACGTCGTTGTGCCGGACCAAGAAGACGCGGGCGTGCAACATTTTCCCATGGGCGACTTGGGGATGGATGACCGAGCGGATCTGTTCGGCCGGCTCAATGATACGACGGGTGATGTCCTCATTGAGGCCCAACCGCGCGGCCGCTTGTTGAACGTTCCACAAAGCAGTCTGAAGAATGCCTCCGGTCTCGTTCGCGTTATCAGTTTGCGACATGCTAACAATACTCCTCACAATGCCAAACAGTGCCTTCCGGCTTATGGATCGTGCAGCGTTCGCGGTTCTCGCAGTTGCAGCACAGCCCGCCGGCCAAATCCCGAGCCTCGACGTCCGCTTTCGCGACTTTCTGCTCGGCCACCAATGTTTCGACGTCCACGTCGAAAAGTTCGCAGTATACCTTGGGTCGATCAATCGTGCCAGGGTGAATGCACTCGGCTGCATACATGCAAATGCTGCAAAGGTCGCGATGATCTCGCGCGGCCGCCGGCGGCGGCGCCTCCTCAGATTTCGGCGGCGTCATCGTGTAATGCCACGATTCTTCGTCCCAGGCCGGCGAAACCCGCTGCGCCGGCGCAGAGCCGGAACGCGCTGCGCTGGCGAATCGGTAATGTTGCTGTTGCATGATATTATCTCCTGTCATCTTGGGCCTCAGGAGGCGCTCGCAGCGCGTGCTCCAGAAGGAACGCGGAGGAAACGTCCCACGACGAAACGACCAAATGCAATCGTCGTGCCGGGATCAAGCAGCACTCGCCAGATGAGCGGCGACTCGCGAAAAGGCCCGAGAAATGGGGCACAAAAGCCATCGGGCCGATAGCAGGCACACGGCAAGACCGGCGGCGTCAGGGTCACTTCGTGTGGGGAGAACTTCTCCGCCCGGGGAGAATCTCCCCGTTGGCCAAGCTTGCTGTCTCGCTGCGCTCGCTTAGCAAGCTTGGCGCCCACGCGTTCGTAGTTCCGCCTTTAGGCGGCTCGCTTGGCCTATTCCAAGATCGGACGGGCAAGGAAGCCCGTCCTACGGCGCAATCGCTCGGCGTTTGTCGTTGGCATGGGGAAGCGACGAGCATGCTTGCTGTCTCGCTGCGCTCGCTTAGCAAGCATGGCGCCCACGCGTTCGTAGTTCCGCCTTTAGGCGGCTCGCTTGGACTATTCCAAGATCGGACGGGCAAGGAAGCCCGTCCTACGAAGCAATCGCTGGGCGCCACGCCGCTACGCGCCGTTGTCGAACCGCTTCAGCTTTTCGCGGAGCGTCTTGCGATCGACGGCGAGAATCTCGGCCGCCCGCGTCCGGTTGCCGCCGACGCTGGCCAACACGCTGCGGATGTAGTCGGTCTCGACATCTGCAAGCGTCCGTGTCAGGTCTTGCTTGTGTGGCACGGAGAACCGCATCACGGGCGGAAGATCGGCGACGTCGATTTGGTCGCTCTCGGCCATGACGACAAGCCGCTGAACGGTGTTCTCCAATTCGCGAACGTTGCCAGGCCAAGCGTAGTCGTCCTTCATTGCGCGAATCGTTTCATCGGTGAATCGCGGTGGCGGCTTGCCGGTTTCCTGCGCGTACTTCCGGCTGAAGTGATTCACCAGCAGCACGATGTCGTCGCCGCGGTCGCGAAGCGGCGGCAGATCGATCGTGACGACGTTCAAGCGGAAATAGAGATCCTCGCGGAAGAGGCCTTTCTCGACCAGCCGCGGCAGGCTCTTGTTGGTGGAGGCCAGGACGCGGACGTCGATCTTCCTCTTCCGGGTCGAGCCGACCATGTAGATCTCGCGGTCCTGCAACACGCGAAGGAGCTTGACCTGCATGTTCAAGCTGGTTTCGCTGATTTCGTCGAGGAAGATCGTGCCGCCGTCAGCGGTCTGAAAGAAACCCGCGCGGGACTCCGTGGCCCCGGTGAAGGCGCCTTTGACGTAGCCGAACAGCTCGCTTTCCAGGAGGCTTTCAGGAATGCCGCCGCAGTTGATCGGCACTAGCGGGGCGGCTGCGCGGGCGCTCGAGTAATGAATCGCCCTGGCGACGAGCTCCTTGCCGGTGCCGCTTTCGCCGGAGATGAGGACGGTCGCCGAACTGGCGGCCACCTTGGCGATCGTGCGAAGGACTTTGCGCATCGGCTCCGATTGTCCGATCAGCCCGTGCGTGGCGGAGGCCGTCTCGGCCCGAGCGTCGCCAAGCCGCCGGCGGTGCAGCTTGTCGAGCGCTCGGCGCACGGCCGCGAACAGTTCGGCGTCGGTGAAGGGCTTCGGAAGGTATTCCTCCGCGCCGCTCTTGACGGCCTGCACGGCGCCGGCAACCGACGGGTAGCCGGTGATCATGATGACTTCCATGTCCTTCTGGTTCTCGCGGATATGTCGGACGAGCTCCAGGCCGCTCAGCTTGGGCATCTTGAAGTCGGTGACCACCAGATCGATCGGCGTCTGCTCCATCACGGCCAGCGCCTTCTCGACGCCCGAGGCCGTAAAGACCCGATAGTGCGCGGCCGTCAGATTGCGCCGCAGCACCTCGACGGTGTCGGCCACGTCGTCGACGATCAGCACGGTCTCGCGATCAGATGCCGGGGCCATCGTCGCCTCCTCCGCCAGCGATGGGCAGACGAACCAGGAACCGAGAGCCGCCGCCCGGCGAGCTCCAGACGTCGACCTTGCCGCCGTGCGAGGTCACGATGCCATGAACCACCGGCAGTCCCAGTCCGGTGCCCTCGTTGACGTCTTTTGTCGTGAAGAAAGGCACGAAGATCCGCTTGAGCACTTCCGCATTCATGCCGACGCCGTCGTCCTCGACGGTCAGCGTCGCTTCCTTGTCGGTGACGCACGTGCTGATCTTCAGCAGGCCGCCGCCCGGCATGGCGTGGATGGCGTTCACAACCAGGTTGACGAGCACCTGGTTGAGCTGGGACGGATCGGCGACGATGTCGGGCATGTTGGGCGACAGATGCCGCTCGATCGACACGCCGTCTTTCGCGCAACGCGTTTCGAGAAACGACAGCCCATCCTCGACCACCGCATTGAGACTGACCCGCGACTTGCGGGGCGGCATCTGCCGGGCGAAGAGCATCAGCTTTTTGATGATCTCTCGCGCGTGCAGCGACGTGGTCACGATCTTGTCCAGGTCTGAAGCGACCTGCTGGGGCAGCCCCGACTCCTTGCGGGCGAGTTGGGCGAACGCCAAGATGTTGCCCAGCGGCTCGTTCAGCTCATGAGCAACACCGGCCGAAAGCTGCCCGATCGTCGCAAGCCGATCGGCGTGGCGAAGCTGAAGCTGCAAGCGGCCCTTCTCCTCGGCCGCCTGCCTTCGCTCGATGAGCAACGCCACCTGCCGGGCGACAGTGTCGATGAGGCTCCGCTCCTCCTTCAGGAAAGGACCTTCGTCGAGCCGCGGCCGCGGGGCCGTGTAGCCGACCTCGATCAGCCCGCGCCGCTGCCGCTTGATGACGAGCGCGGCCGTCTGCTTGTCTTCGCAGTCCCGATAGTTCTTCGTTGAGTAGCCGTCGTCATCGAGTTCGATCCGGGCGACCGTCACCTCGGGATATTGCCAGGCCGGGGGCAACAGTTCGGCGACGCCTTGCAGCAGCTCGTGAAGTTGGATCTCCGGCCGCTCGGCCAACTGCGAGATGCAGTAGAGGCAGGTCAACTCCTTCACCCGCTCGCGCAACTGGAGGAGGACATCGTCGTCATCGGCCGTCGTCGGCGACGCTCGCGAAGCCTTCGTGCCTGCTGGTTTCCTGCTCATTGCGGGCCGTCGAATTCGGGTGGCGCGCCCTGGAAGGGCGTGGCGAGTTGCGG
>JBDKUC010000371.1:0-12691 GCA_039679885.1 Thermoguttaceae bacterium
GAAAGGACACGATGCCCTCGGAACGGATGCCGCAGGATAGCTCGTCTTGGATGTCGCGCCCCTTGGAGTGCTTCACGCGGCTCATCGTCCGGTTTCCGGTCGCTGTCTTGACGTTTGCGGCCGTTGCGGTTGTCGTGTCGCTGTGGCTCACCAACACCCGTCTTGGGTTCCATACGAGCCGAACGGAACTGCTCAGCCCGAAGAGCGACTACAACCGCCGTTGGCTGGAGTATACCCGGGAGTTTGGCGACAAGGAGGACGTGGTCGTCGTCGTCGAGGGGGAGAGCCGCGAGAAGATCCTTCCGGCTTTGGACGACGCGTGCCGTGAGCTGGCCCGGCGTGCGGATCTGTTTGGCGCGGTGCTGCACGACCCGGACGCCCCGGGGCTTCGGGCAAAGGGGCTCTATTTTCTCAAGCCTGAGGAGTTGGCTCAGATCGACGGCCGGTTGGATCAGGCCGGGCCGATCCTGGCAGGCGATTGGTCGATGCTGAACCTGGGGAGCATGGCTGGCTGGATGAACTCGGCCATGTCGGCCGGCTCGCAGGACCGCCAGCGGCTGATGTCGGTCGTGCAGACGCAATTGCCGCAGGCGCTAGGTGGGCTTCGCGCGGCATTGGACCAGGCCGGCGGCTACAAGTCGCCCTGGCCTGAGATGCCGACGCCTGCCGCGGCTGCCAAGCAATCTCACCGGCTCATCTCGGACGACGGCCGGATGGGCTTCATCCTGCTGCGGCTTCTGGAAGAGGACAAGCAGAGCTTTGCGCAGAACAACGAGTCGATCAAGGTCTTGCGGGAGTTGACCGCCGCGGTGAAGGAGCGGCATCCGGGCGTGCAGGTCGGCATCACCGGGCTGCCGATCATCGAGCACGACGAGATGCAATCGAGCGAGGCATCGATGTCGGTCGCCACGGTGTTGTCGTTCGTCGGCGTGTTGGCGGTGATGATCGTCGCGTTCGGCGGCTTCCGGCACTCCACAATGGCCATCGTGGCGTTGGTGGCCGCCATGATTTGGACCTGTGGCGGCGTGGCCATGGTGATCGGGCACGTGACCATCTTGAGCATTGCGTTCGGCTCGGTCTTGCTCGGGCTGGGCATTGACTACGGCATCTATTTCGTCGCCCGATACCTGCACCTGCGGCGGAAGACGGATTCGACCGAGGAGGCTTTGGTGGCGACGGCCGGCAGCGCGGGCCCCGGCATCCTGGTTGGCGCGCTCACGTCGGCCATTGCGTTCTTTGCCTCTGGGCTGACAGAGTTTCCGGGCGTGGCGCAGCTCGGGATGATCGCCGGCGGCGGTGTCCTGCTCTGCTGGGTGGCCGAGTCGACGGTGCTGCCGGCGATGATCCGCGTATTCGATCGAGATGGCCCCCGCGAGGACCTGCCGCTGCCGTTGAACCTGCGATACTGGCTGCGGCCGCTCTATGCGTTTCCGCGGGTGTCGCTGGCCATCGTCCTGGCGTTGACGGCCCTCTGCGCGGTGGGCCTGCCATACCTTCATTACGACTACAACCTGCTCAAGCTCCAGCCGGAGGGGCTGGAAAGCGTCGATCTGGAACATCGTCTGTTCAATCAGTCGAACCGCAGCGCGTGGTTCGCCATCTCGGTGGCGCCCACGCCGGCGGATGCGATCGCCCGGAAAGAGGCGTTCCTGCGGCTGCCTTCGGTCGAGCGGGTGGAGGACGTCGCGTCGCAACTGCCGACCGACATCGAGAAGAAACGTCCGCTCATCGAGCACATTCGCCAGCGGCTCGCGAAGCTGCCGGCCGAGGCGCCGGAGATTCCGGTCACGCCGGCGGCCGAGTTGGATCGGGCGTTGGCCGCCGCCGGCACGATGCTGCTGACACAGCCGGAGGCGGCGCAGGCCGTCGCCTTGCTGGGCCAGTTGCGCGACGCGATCCGGCAGATGGGGCCGGACGAATACAAGCGTCGCGTCGGCGCCTACCAGCAGAGCATGGCGAAAGACCTGCACGCCCAGTTGCAGGCGTTGAAGGCCGCTTCGACGCCTGAGCCGCCGAGCATCGCTGACTTGCCGCAAAGCGTCGCCTGCCGGTTCATCGGCCACAGCGGACGATTCGCGATGCGGGTCTACGCCAAGGGAGACATCTGGGACGTCGGCCCGATGGGAAAGTTTGTCCATGACATTCGGAGCGTCGACCCCGAGGCGACCGGCAACCCGTTGCAAGTCTACGAGGCGTCGCGGCAGATGAAGCGGAGTTTCGAGCACGCCGCCTGGTACGCCCTGCTGATTATCGTGCCGGTGATGTTGATCGACTTTGGCCGGCTCAACCACACGTTGCTGGCCGCGCTGCCGATGGGCGTTGGACTGCTCCAGGCCTTGGGCCTGATGGGCCTGCTCGACATCCCGCTCAATCAGGCGAACATGATCCTTCTGCCGCTGACGCTCGGCATCGGCATGGAGAGCGGCATCAATCTGTTGCACGAGCTTCGCTGCCAGCATGGAACCTACCGGGGCGCCGGCAACGCGGTCCTCGTCGCCGTGGCCGTGAACTCCTTGACCACAATGGTCGGCTTCGGGGCGCTGATGATCGCCAACCATCGCGGCTTGCAAAGCCTTGGCCGGGCGCTGACGCTTTCGATGGGCTGCTGCCTGTTCTGCTCGCTCCTGTTGCCGAACCTCTTAGTGCTCGGCCGGTTCGGAGGCAACGCCTCGGCCGAGGACGGCGACGATCTGGGCGACAGCGACGATGACGATGAGGACGAGCCGTCCGACTCGCTGGCAGCGTGAAGGGCGTGCAAGCACGCACCCTACGGATTGCCGGAGCAGGAACACGGACTTCGCCCGTTCAGGACAATTGTAGAGTCGCGTTGTTCGTAGTTCCGGCTTCAGCCGGTGTTCCGAGTCAAATCGCCGCCTAAAGGCGGAACTACGAACAACTCTGGACTCTCCTGCCGCCCAGCGCAGCGTGCTTGACACCCGGTAGCAACCCGGTACATTGAGGCTGGGGCATCGGTTGCTCGGCGACCGATGCGTCCGTTGGCTCGAAGAGCGAGCCAACCACGCACCTATCTTCCCGCCCGACGCGAGCGTAGACCGACAGCATGGAATCCGAGACCTCGAATCGCCCCAGCAAGCTCCTGCCCAGCAACGCCTATACCAAGCTCGCGCCTGGCGAGCAGTACAAGCCGATCGTCCCGCCGGAGGATCGGCGAGCGGAAGTGACCGTCTGGTCGGTCACGCTCGGGCTCATCATGGTCGTGGTGTTTACGGCGGCTTGCATCTACATGGCCCTGCGTGCCGCCAATGCCATCGAGGCCGCGATCCCGATCGCCATCATGGCGATTTTTTTCGGTCGCAAGGGGTTAAGGCGGGGCGTCAAGAGCACCATCCTCGAGAACGTCATGGTGCAGTCGATCGGGCAGGCGGCCGGCGTCGTGGCGGCCGGGGCGGCGTTCATCATCCCGGCTTTCTACATCAACCAGCTTGCCGTCTCGTGGTGGCACATCTTCCTGGCCTGCTCGATCGGTGGGTTTCTTGGGGTTGTCCTCATCATTCCGCTTCGTAAATACTTCGTGAAGGACCTCCACGGGGAGCTTCCTTTCCCGGAAGCGACCGCGATCAACGAGATTCTGGTGTCGGGCGAGAGCACGTCGAAGGGAGCAGGCAAGGTTTTGTTGTTGGCCTTCGGCCTAGGCGCGGTCTACGACTTCATCGTCGAGGTGGTCAATGCCTGGAACAAGACGATGACGACGCAAACGCTCCTCGGGAAATTCGGCAGGAAAATGTCGGATCTCCGCCTTGACCTGTCGGTCGATGGCACTGCAGCAATGTTTGGGCTCGGGTACGTCATCGGGCTGCGGTACGCCGCGGTGATTGCCGCGGGATCGGTGTTCGCCTACCTGGTGCTGGCGCCGTTGGTCTACCAGTTTGGCGCGCAGATCCCCGACTTCACGTATGCCGGAACTCACTATGTCGGCAAGACGGCCATTGCCGATATGAGCTCGAAAGACATATTCTTCGCATTCATTAGGCCAATCGGCATCGGCGCTATCGCCGTCTCGGCCATTTTTGGCATCATCCGCATGGGCAAGATCGTCGTCGGCTCGATCGCGCTTGGGTTCAAGGGGCTCAAAGGCGGCGGTCAGATCGAGGCGTCGCCGCGCACGCAGACCGATATGTCGCCTCGCAGCGTCTTGTTGATACAGCTCGGCTCGACGTTGTTGATGGCCATCTTGTTCTTCGTCGTGGGAATGACCAGTCCGGGCTCCAGTTTTTCGGCTGGCCAGAGCCTCCTCTATGCGGTAGTCGGCGCCGTAGTGGGTTTCGCCCTGTCGTTCCTTTTCACTCCCGTCGCCGCGCAAGGCATTGCCATCGTCGGCACGAATCCGGTCTCCGGGATGACGCTCATTACGGTGGCGCTCACGGTCATGGCGCTCGTGGCGGTGAATCTGAAAGGCGCCGGCGGAATGTTCATCGCGCTAGTGGTCGGCTGCGCCGTATGCACCGCGTTGTCCACGGCCGGGGCGCTCGTCTCCGATTTCAAGATCGGCTATTGGATCGGTTCCACCCCGCGCAACCAGGAGCGTTGGAAATTCGTCGGCATCATCCTGGCGTCATTGGTGGCGGCGTTTGTCGTCCCGCTGATGGATTCCGGCTATCACTTCCTTGTGCCCGGCACGACAGTTTCGAATACGGAAGTCCTGCCTGCGCCGCAAGCGAACATGATCGCAGTGGTGACCAAGGGACTCCTCGAGGACGCGAGGAATCAACCGTGGCTGCTCTATGGCCTTGGCGGCTCCGTGGCGATTGTGCTCTATATGGCAGGCGTGCCAATGTTGGCCTTCGCACTGGGCATCTATATTCCACTTCCAATCAACATGGCCGTGCTGGCTGGCGCTCTCGGCTCTCATCTCGTGGGCAAGACCGGCGGCAGCAAGAAGGTCAAGGAAGCCAGGCAGGGCCAGGGCATCCTCATCGCGTCCGGCCTCATGGCTGGCGCCGCCATCTTTGGCGGCATCATTCCCGCCATTCTCCGCCAGGTCAAGATCGGCGCGCCGATCCAATACCTTTCCATCGGTGAACAGTTCTGGATCGAGCCGGCGAAGAAAACCGGTGATCTGATTTTGGAAAGCAAGGTTGCCGATTGGTACAAGAACTTCCCCGGGCAGGCAATCAGCCTGGGCATGTACGTCCTGCTCGCCCTTGCCTGCTTCTGGCTGGCCAAGAAGGGCGCGCAGTGGTATCTGGCCGAGGAAGCCGCCGCCGAAACGGACGGCGAATAGCGCGGTTCACCGGACCACGCAATCTACGACGTGGCGTGAAAGGCAACGGTAACACAACGAACCACGAAATACACGAGATGGCGCGAAAGACCGGCGGCGCCGCCGGCGAAGCCTCGCAGGGTTCGTGACGTCATGCTTCTGAGTCCTTCGCCGGATCGGTGGCGTCATTTTGCCTCTCGCGCCTTCTGGATCGGCGGAAAAGGCCCGAAGCGATGCTGCCGCTCCGAGAACCCGTCAGCATAGGGCGGATAGGGGCAGTCGATCGGTTTCTGGACGCGGTCGGGGTAGTCCCGATCGAGGCCCGGACGGACGGGCCGCGGTTGTGAGTTGATGTAGCCGGCAACGTCCACGGCCTCGTCGTCGGTCAGGGCCGGGTGGTTCCACGGCGTGCCCAGCGGCATGTTCGCACGAACGAACGCGGCCGTTGTCAGCACCCGGGCCATGCCGGCGCCATTGTTGTAGCTCTCGGGTCCCCAGAGCGGCGGCGTCACGCGCTCGCCGTTGGGGCCCGCCCGGCGCGACCGGTAGCCGCCACCGTCCGGCCCGTGACAGGTCTGGCAGTATTCCTGAAAGAGTTCGCGGCCCGCGGCCAGGTTGGCGGCGCGGTTCGGCGGCGTGACAGCCGGTGTGCGGATGCCGGCCATGTCTGGCTTCGCGTCGCGGCTCAGCCACGCCAGGTAGGCGATCATGGCCTTCATGGCGTCCGAGTCTTTCGCCATCGCGCGGCCGTTCAGGCTCCGCTCGAAGCACTCGTTGATTCGATCTTCGAGCGTCGCGGTGCGGCCTGATCGCTTGTTCCATGCCGGGTAGCGATGCGTCACGCCGACCCACGGTATGCCGTACGGCTTGACGCCCTCGTCCGGATGGCAGTCGGCGCAGCTCTGGCCGCTGCCGTCATACCGCTGTTCCGCCGGCGCCGTCGGACCGAGGTAACGATAGGTGTGGACAAGCAACTCTCGGCCGCGGCGGACGAGCCTCCCCTGCTCATCGTCGGGGATCGTCGAGAGGTCCGGCGGCGTCCACTGCGGCGCGGCGACGCGCGGCGGCGGCGCCGTCGTCCGCGGCTTGTCGGCCAGCGTGGTGAGGAACCGCAGCAACAGCTCGATCTCGGCATCGGTGAGCTCGCGGTCCAACTGCATCCAGGCCATCAGGTCGACGGCCTCGGCCAGTGTGGTCACCTGGCCGTCGTGATAGTAGGGAGACGTCAGCGTTACGTTTCGCAGCGAGGGAACCTTGAAGACGTAACGGTCGAACTCGCGGCCGGTCAGGTTGTATCGGCCGAGGTCTTCCCTGTTCTTGTAAGGGCGGAAGATGCCGACCCGGTTAAACAGGTTGCCGCCGACCACCGGGGAGTTGTGACAGCTCGCACAACCGAGCCGCATGAACAGAGCGAGTCCTTGCTTCTCCTGCGGCGTGATGGCCTGCGGATCGCCCTCCAAATAGTCATCGAAGCGGCCGCGGGAGACCAGCGTATGCTCGAATGCGGCGATGGCGCGGACGGTGTTGGCCAGGGTGATCGGGTCTTTCTCGCGGAATGCCTCATGAAACATCGCCGCGCACGCGAGGCCGCGAACCCGTTTCATGCAAAGCTGCTCGTCGGGCATGGCCATTTCGTGCGGGTTGAACAACGGCATTCGCGCCTGGACGACCAGGTCGGTCGCCCGGCCGTCCCAGAACTGCGCCGTTTGATAGCCCGCGTCGAGTACGCTCGGCGTGTCACGAGCCAGAGGCTGGCCATGAACGGGCGCGGCAATGGCGGCGTTCAACGCCCCCGGCCGGCGTCCATCGATCGGATGGCACGTGTAGCACGACTGATCCCGACGAAAAGACAGACCTTTTTCGTAGTAGAGCTTCTGGCCGAGACGGATCATTGCAGGGGTGTCCGTCTCGCCCCCTCGCATGTTGCCGGGCAGGCGGCCGAAGACGACGCGAGCACGCGCCAACAGTTCGCCGTCCGCTTGCGACATGGCCGGCGAAGCCGTCGGCCGTCGGCCGCGGGCGTTCTCAGCGCCATCCCGGGCCGGATAGCAGATTACTAGCGTCCCGATGACGCCAAGGAATATCGCCCAACGGGTCGCGGCCATAGTCGTGCTCCTTAGACCGGTGACCAATTGTACGCGGCGTGTGAACCTCGGGAAAAAGCTTATGCCGCAGTCGAAGGCCGGCCTTCCCGGATGTCCGCGAGGGCGCGCGGCCCTACAATTTGCGCAGAGGAAGCTATGCATCGCTGGAATCCCTATCTCGTTGGCGTCGGCATCGGTGTGCTGAGCTGGGCGGCGTTCGCGATTGCCGACAAGCCGATCGGCGTCACGACGGCGCTGTCGCAGTGTTCAGGAGTCGTGGCCAGGCCGATCATCGGCAGCGAAGGGGTGCGGGCGAACGCCTATTGGGCGAGAAATCCGCCGGCGTGGGACTACGGGACGCTTTTTCTCTTCGGCATTGCTCTCGGGTCGCTGGTGGCGGCCGCCGCCAGCCGCGATCTGAAGATCGAAGTCGTTCCGGCGGTCTGGCGAGAACGTTTCGGATGGTCGCCGGGCGGGCGTCTGTTGGCCGCCTTCGTCGGCGGCGCGCTCGTCATGTACGGCGCACGAATGGCCGACGGTTGCACGAGTGGCAACGGCATCAGCGGCTCTTTGCAACTGGCCGTGACCGGCTGGACGTTCTTCATCACGATGTTCATCACGGGCGTGGCCACCGCGCGGCTGATGTTTGGCCGCGGGCGGCCACATGGGTAGCAACATGGCTTTTCCCTTGACGGGTTCCGCCGGCTTGATCCTCGCCGTGGCGTTTGGCTTCCTTTTCGGACTTCTGCTCGAACGCGGCGGGCTGGCCAACTACAACACGATCGTCAACCAGTTCCGGCTGAAAGACTTCACCGTTCTCAAGGTGATGCTGACGGCGATCGTGGTCGGCGGCGTCGGCGTCCTTGTGCTCCATCACCTGAATCTCGCGGCATACCACATCAAACCGGCGAATATGCTGGGCGTCGTGCTGGGGGCGGCGATCTTCGGCGTCGGCATCGTGGTCTACGGTTATTGCCCGGGGACTGGCATTGCCGCCATCGCGACGGGGAGCGCTCACGCTCTGGTCGGGCTTTTCGGCATGCTCGCCGGCGGAGTAGCCTATGCGTTGAGCTTCCCGTGGATCGACGCCCACGTTCTCCGCGTGGCCGCGCTGGGGAAGGTTCGGCTGCCGGAAGTGACCGGCATGTCGGACTGGGCGTGGTTCGCCCTGCTCACCGTCGCGGCGGTGCTGGTCTTCGTGGCCATCGAGCGGATCGAGCCGAGGCGGTGACAGGCTGAGTCTGTTCCGCAAAAGGCTTAGACGCCGCTCAGTCATCTCCGGGTGTTCCGGGCCCGTACACTGAATGGGGAGCACTGCGGTCTCTTACGGCAAGGAACCGGTGTAGGTGGGTCGAGCGCAGCGAGCCCCGCCGCTTTCTGAGGATCTTGGTGGGGCTCGCTTCGCTCGACCCACCCTACCGTCGAAAACCGATCGGCCCGGGGGGACGGAGCCGGGATGGATTCGCGGTCAGTGCGCCATGACGGGATTTTAGACGACCCATGCTCCGTCCCCGCGAGGCACGTCTCACTCTCGACCGAGGAGCCGAACCATGAATGGACTGGGCGGCGGCATGTTGGGCAGCGGCGGTTACTTCCAGCCGGGCGGCCCGCACGGGCCTTGGCTGGGCTGCGGTTGCAGTAGCGTCTTCATCATCCTGGCCGGCATCCTGTTGGTCATCGGTGGGTGCCTGCGCCTGTTCGGCCAATGACAAGGAGAACCGTCCTATGCGAGCCCTTTCCGGAGCCATTATCTCGGCCGGAGCGCTTGTCGGGCTGGGCCTGACCGCGCTTGGCTACGGCCTACGTTACCAAGCCTTCGGCGCTGACGCGATCAACAAGCAGACGGGCCAACTCTACGGCATTCCCTCGCTGGTCCTGATCCTTGTCGTCTTGCTGATCGCGCTGTTGATCGGCGTCGTCGTCGCCTTCATCGGTCTGGCATTTCACCACGAACGTCGGTACCGCGAGCTGCACGGACTGGCCGGCGGCGACAGCCCGGTCGTGGCGGCGGAGAGCGAATGAGGCCAGCGAGCGGGCGCTCTCGCTCCGCTGGCCAGGGTTTGCGACTGGTGAAAGCCAGCCAGCGACGGGCCGGCCCATCGGCGAAACGCGTCAAAGCTTCTCGAACAGCACCATCGCGCTGGTCGGCTGTGGGGGAAGCGTGATCGTCTTCGCTGGATCGCGATTAACCAGCTTGAGCGATGCGATGGCGGGCGCGGCGGCCGGATCGAACTCGAGCCGGATGTCGGCGCCATTGCACCGCCCACCGAACATTGCGTCGGAGACGTCGCACTCGAACGTTTTCCACGTCTTGGTGTTGCCCAGGGTGAATCGTCCGGCTTCCTTCCACGCGCCCGGGGTCGCTGGCACGACGTTGACGGCCGGGTCGCTCGAGTCGTACATGACCCGGACGGGGCCGGCGCCTTCGTCGTAATAGTCGATGGCGAACTTGATCTTCGGCGACAGGCCGGCCTTGTTCGCCTCCCGGCTGACGACGAAATACATCATCCCGCCGCGGACGGACCGCCAGGCTTCGCGGCCGCCGAGGGTGACGGGCACGTTCTTCGACTCAGTGTCTTCGGCGCGAAGCGAGATGCCGTCGTTTTTCGGCGCGCCGGTCAGCACGACGCTGCTCTCACGGGCCGCCGCGATGGTGACCGGCTTCGGCGCGATGGTCACTCGCAACTCTTCAAGCTCCCGTGAGGTCATGGTTCGCGACTGGTTTTCATCTGCGATGGTGACGTTGTACTGGGCGTTCGGCTCGATCCCGCGGAGCTTGAGCGGGAACTCGTTCTGCTTGCAGCCGGGGCGGCGGAAGATGATCGCGAAGCCTTTGTGCAGGTCTGGGCGATAGCATTCGAAGGCGAACGGCCGTGTCTCATCGAGGGTGATGTCGCTCAACGGATAAAAATCGCCGAGTCGCAGGTCGCGGAGCGCCTTCAATTCATTGCAGTTCCGTTTGGCTTGAGGGAGGTCGAATTGCGGCTCGATGATGCCTTCGCAGAGCGAGACGCCGGTGGTGGCGGCGCTTCGGAACCCGTAGCGATTGTTGTCCATGCCCCAGACGCCGGATGCGTGCAGCGGCACAAGGAGATCGAGCGAGGCGTTCTGCACCTGGGCCATGGTCGTGCCGTCGGGGACGCCGTGGGTGGGCGGCCCGCACTCGACGTCGCTCTGCCAGAGCGGGACGCTTCGCATCATTGTCTCGAGGTCGATGTTCTGCCCGCCGCCGGCGCAGTTGTCGATCATCAGGCCAGGATGCCGGGCCAGCAACGCGTCCCAATGGGCGTACCAACCCTCGATCCCGTGGTTTTCGGTGATCCCCTGCCGCTCCGGCGTATCGTGAATGGTCAGATAGCTAAAGCCGCCGTCGTGGCGATAGATGTCGACGCCGAACTTGGTGAGCCGCTCCGAGATGTAGTCGGTCAGCCACTGGCGGGCGACGGGGTTCGAGACGTCGAACATGCCGCCATAGACCCATTCGGGATGCTTTCGGGCGATGTAGGTTCCGGCAGTGACGTTTTGCTCGCAGAACCAGACGAGGAACCTCATGCCTTTCGCGCGAGCGGCGTCGCTGAGCGGCTTCAAGCCGTTCGGGAACTTCGAGGGGTGCGGATCCCAGGTGCCGAACTCGTCGGTCCAGACGCCTTTGCAGTACCAGCCGGCGTCGATCCAGAAGCATTCGCCGCCGATCTTGGTGAGGGTGTCGATCCAGGCGTAGGAGGAGGCTTCGTTCATGCGCGGCCCGCCGCCGTCGGCCCAAAGGTGTCCCATCGAGGCGATCGGCGGCATCTGAAGCTTGCCCTGGCGCCGGGGCAGGTAGTGGGCCAACATGAGTCGGCGCCACTGGTTGTAGCCTGCGATCCGGTCGTCGCCTTGCCAGGACATCAGCAGCATCCGCGGCGTGCGGATGCTCTCGCCGGGATGGAGCAACGTGCAAAGCGTTCGCTGGCCGGCCTTGAGCGAGATGGTCCGCTCGGCGTCGCGGCCGATGTCTTGTTGCCAGCGGCCCGACCAACCAATGGCCCAAATCAGTCCGCCGCCGTTCCACTGGAGATTGTAGAACGGCAGCCACTGCGAGGACGACAGTTCGAGAGCGTCGAAGCGGCGCGAGGCGTTGGGCTTCAACGTCATCTGATAGGGCTGGAAGTCGTAGCCGGTTTGGGCCTTCGCGTCGACGAGCCCATTGCACCGCGAACCCTGGGCGTAGTGCAGCGTCGCCTGGTCATCCGGCGTCGTAAGCCGCGTATCGATGCCGCCGATGTCGCCGATGATCGGCGAGTCCTTGCTCCCCGTGTTGGTGAATCGGGCGACCCATTCGACGGCCGGATAGTCGTTGAGCAGTTTGACATCGCAAGCGAGTTTCAAGCCGGTGACGGGATCGAGGTAGGTCACCCGGTGGAGTTCGGCCGCATCGCCAGAGCGTTCGACCGTATGGGTTCTGGTCCACTTCGGCAGCAATTGCGACGACGGGATCCTTTGACAACAGGCGTCGGAACTTGGCGAGTAGACGGGCAATTGGTCGAGCCATTGACTTTCGCCGTCCGCATAGGTGACCTTCGCGTCGCACCAGTCGGCCCAATCGCTGTTGGGATCGTTGTTGGCGTCCAACACGCGCAACATGAACTCCTTGGCGCCGGCAAGATCGACGGAGACGGCCGTCGCGGCCTCGCCACCCTTGCACGTGCCGGAGCGATACACTTGCTTGCCGGCGACCTCGACGGCAAAAGCGATCGTTCCCACTTTCGAGTCGGCGTTGACGCCGATGTCGGCCGTGAATCGGCTGCCAGGCTTGTTGAGCAGCACGCGGATCATGCTCACCGAGTGCGTGCCCAGGCCGTGGGCGTAAGGCTTCGCGCCGAGCTGTAGCGGCGTGCCCATGACCGACTTGCCGAGCGTCAGCTTGCCGTGGTCTTGCTGGCAGAGTTCGAGGAACGGGAGTTTGCTCGGGTCGATCTTGCGCGTGATGAGGTTGAATGTGACGGGGAACTCGGTCGAGAAGGTCGCCCCGGAGGCGGTCGGCGCACCGCTGGGCTGTCTGAGCAAGGCTGCATTGGCCCAGGCTCGCAGCGAGTTCGCGTCGGCCCCCCCCTGCCCTTCTGCTCGGCAGACACCAGCGGCAGTGAGGACAACGACGCAGGCGATGAGAAGACAGTTGGTTTTGCTGTGGTGTCGGAGCGACATGGCGGGGTCTCCAAGGTGTTGCCTGAAGCGATGCAACGAGAGCCGAGGTGGCTCGATAGGTGGGACGCTGGGAAGCAGGATCAGTCTAGTGCGGCACGACAGCCAGGTCAACTCGGCCGCGTGCCTGCGCAGTAGTTCCGGTCCGGTTTTAGCCGGTACTCCGAACGAGATTGCCGCCTACGTGCGGGCTACGAACGCCCCA
>JBDKUC010000391.1:0-2672 GCA_039679885.1 Thermoguttaceae bacterium
GCCGCATTGTTGATTCGGGCCCGGGACCGCTTTTTTTAGGCCAGGAAGAAGAGGGCGACCTGGCAACGGGTTACGTCTACGTGCTCAGAAGCAGATCGGACCATCCCTTCGTGGCTCAGAACAGGGATGTCATCCATAAGATCGGCGTGACCGGCGGTAACGTGAAGAGCCGCGTTGCCAACGCGAGGAAAGACCCGACCTATCTTCTGGCTGAGGTAGAAGTTGTCGCGACGTTCAAGCTGGCGAATATCAACCGGAAGGCGCTTGAGGCCCTGCTACACCGGTTCTTCGGCAATGCCAGATTGGATCTCGAATTGAAGGACCGTTTCGGCGGGCAAGTCGAGCCGCGGGAGTGGTTTCTCGTTCCACTCGCTGTGATTGACGAGGCGATTCAAAAACTCAAGGACGGAACCCTTGATGGTTTCCGATATGACCCAAAGACCGCCGGGCTCACTCCTGTGGTCCCGCTGGCGTCAGACCGGCAGTTTACACTTTAAGCGTTGCCGAGACGCCGATGGAACGAGAATCCGGAAGAAAAGGTGCCGGGAACGAATGGCACTGCCGCTTGTCCGCGTTGGACTTACGGCGAAGGCTTGGTGTCGAGAGGAACGTTGGCGGCGATCGGTGGAACGGTCAGAGACGGAATTCCGGGGGGAATTCCAGTGACCCTGCCCGCGGTTACGCGGCCCATCAGCGGCAACGCCAAAGTCTGAGGCGAGAGGAGAGCCATGTTCGAGTTACGGCAACTGGAGATTGCAGAGTTTCCCACAACGACTCGCATGCCCTTCCGCTATGGGATTGCGAAGCTCACCGCGATGCCGCACATCGTCATGCGCGCGACGGTCGAGGCCAGCGGCACGTCGGTCGTCCACGGTGTGGCCGCCGATGGGCTCCTGCCGCGCTGGTTCGAAAAGAACCCGGACGCTCCCTTTCAGCAAGACCTCGACCGCCTCTGGACGGTGATCCAGCACGCCGGCTCGCTGGCACTCGCGTACGGCGCTTTTGACGAGCCCTTCCATTTCTGGCGAGACCTCTACGACGAGCAACTGGCGTGGGGCGAGGCGAATGGCTTCGCGCCGCTTCTGGCCCACTTCGGGCTCAGCCTGGTCGAGCGGTGCGTCGTGGACGCCGTCTGCCGCGCCTACGGGCGGCCCCTCGCGACGCTTCTTGCCGACGGCGCCATCGCGGTCGATGGCAACCGCGTGCCGGACGCGCCTTCGGCCTCGGCCCTGCAAGGCGTGCTCCGGGCGACGCCGCTGGGCAACGTTCACGCGCGCCACACCGTGGGAATGGCAGACCCGCTCACGCGCGCGGACGTCGGCGAGCCGCTCGGCGACGGGCTGCCCGAGTCGCTCGAGGAAGACATCACGTACTACGGTCTCACGCACTTCAAGATCAAGTTGGGCGGCGATGTCGCCGGCGACATCGAGCGGCTCGAGGCAATCCGGGCGATCGTCACGGCCAAGAGCAGTCCCGACTTCCGGTTCACACTCGACGGCAACGAGCAGTTCGCGGCGGTCGATACGTTTCGCGCCTTCTGGGAAGGCATCCGCTCCTCGCCCGGCCTGACCGACTTCTTCGCGCACCTGATCTTCGTCGAGCAACCGTTCAAACGCGAGATCGCGCTCTCCGATGAGGTCGGTGAGGCGCTCACACGTTGGCGCGACGCGCCGCCGGTGATTATCGACGAGTCGGACAGCAGCCTCGGTTCGCTCCCGCAGGCGCTGGCGTGCGGCTTCCGCGGCACGAGCCATAAGAACTGCAAGGGGGTCTTCAAGGGGATCGTCAATCGCGCGCGGATCGCCGACCGGCAGGCGGCGCGTCCCGACGGCGGCTACGTGATGAGCGCGGAGGACCTGGTCAACCTCGGCCCGGTTGCCCTGCTCCAGGATCTGGCCATCGTCGCGAAGCTCGGCATTCCCCATGTCGAACGCAATGGCCACCATTACTACCGCGGCCTCTCGATGTTCCCGCCGGCCATCCAGCAGCGCATGCTCCACGCGCATCCCGACCTCTACCGCGAGCACCGGGACGGTTACCCGGAGCTTCGCCTGGAGCAGGGCCTCGTCTCCACCGCCTCGATCAACCGCGCCCCGTTCGGCGTCGCCTTCCTCCCAGAAGCCGACTACCTGCCGCTCGCTGAATGGAAAACGCCGAAGGCGCCGAATGAGGAAGGGCACGCCCCGAAGGGACGCTAGCGGCACCCGGCGTCCGCCTCCCTCCGGTCGCAAGCGACCGGACTAAACAAAGCTTGCGTCAACCGGTTGAACGGCATTGGGATAAGTACCGGCATTTGCGAGACACTCGACGAGCCAGCAAAAGCCAGCGGCACGGCGGAGCGTGTCGGCTACTTTGCTTGCACCTACTTCCGGCCAATCACCAGTTCCCGCCGGACCTCGTAATCGCGGCCTTGCCACTTGAGCGTGGGGGCGCCGAAGCCGTGGAACACGCGGACTTGGGTGGCCTGGGCCAACGGCGCGCCTTCGGCCTGGAGGGTGAACAGGGCGCCGGCGGGGTAGTCCTGGTTGTTCCAGCGTTTGGCATAAAAAGCGGCCAGGCGGGGACCGTCGACGACGAAGCCCCAGGACGGCAACAGGACGGAGCCGCCGTGCTGAGAGGTGGCTTGGGCGTCGGCCGGGCCGAAGTTGACGACCACGGTCGTTGCGTCCGGG
>JBDKUC010000062.1:0-11234 GCA_039679885.1 Thermoguttaceae bacterium
CATGCGGCCAATATCGCCATGCTCCTGGGACGGAAAATCTGTTGGAGCCAGGAGAAATACGCCTTCCTCGACGACGACGAGGCCAACCAGTTGACCCGCCGCAAGCAGCGGGCGCCGTATCAAATCCAGAGCTGACACCGCAAGAAACCGTAGGATGGATTTCCCAATCCGTCCCCGAACTGGACGGACTAGGAAGTCCGTCCTACGGCCGAATTGCGCAGCTTATCTTGTGACGACTCCTTCCGTGCCAAGTGCCACGGGCGGATCGAGTTACTTTGTTTGCACCACCCGCTGGTGCCAAACGGCCGACCAGGGTATCCTATTGCCATGAATTGCTGGCAAGACAAGGTAGCCCTGGTCACCGGCGGTAGCAGCGGGCTTGGGCGGATCATCGCCGACGCCTTCGCCGCCGCCGGGGCGCAGGTCGTCCTCGCGGGGTTGGAGCCCGAGGCGGTCGCCCGCGCGGCCGAGGAGATTCGGGCGGCCGGCCACCGCGCGCATGGGATCCAGGCCAACCTGACCCGGCAGGACGACGTCGATCGGCTCTTTGCCGAAACGATCGAGCGGTTCGGCCGGCTGGACGTGCTGGTGAACAACGCTGGCCGCTCGACGCGCGGCAGCGCCATTGAGACCACGCCCGAGCAGTTCCGCGATCTGTTGGAGCTGAACTTTATCGCGTTGGTGCGATGCACGCGGGCGGCGGTTCCCCATTTGCTGCGGCAGCGGGGGCATCTGGTGAATATCGGTTCGTTGGCGGCCAAATCGGCCTCACGATGGGTGGGGGCCTACCCGGCGACGAAGTTCGCCGTGGCCGCCTACTCCCAGCAGTTGCGGCTCGAACTGGGCCCGCAAGGGTTGCACGTGCTGCTGGTCTGCCCCGGCCCGATCCGCCGCAGCGGACCGCGGCTCTATCCGCTCGAGGGTTCGCAGCAAGTGCCCGAGGCCGCTCGCGCGCCTGGGGCCGGCGTTCACGTCTCGGCCATTCCGCCCGAACGATTGGCTGCCCGGATTCTTCTGGCCTGCCGCCGCCGCCAGCCGGACCTAATCATCCCGCTCCGCGCCAGGTGGCTTTTCGCCGTCTCGCAGCTTTGGCCCACCCTAGGCGACTGGATCGTCCGGCGAAGCAGCGAGTAAGGCTGCTCGAACGCCTCGCTTGTCGAAGAGCCGCAAATGTCGTCCTACGCTGCGGTTGACGCGTTGCGTTTGCCCAAGAGCAGCCACAGAACGGCCATGCGGACGGCGACGCCGTTGGTGACCTGTTCGAGGATGGCCGACTGCGGGCCGTCGGCCACGTCGGGCGTGACCTCGACGCCGCGATTGATCGGCCCGGGGGCGATGATCAGCACGTCGGGCTTCGCAGCCGCCAATCGCTGGCGGTTCATCGCGTAGAGATGGGCGTATTCCCGCACCGACGGGAACGGCCGGCTCGTCTGCCGCTCGAATTGGATCCGGAGCAGGTTGAGCACGTCGACCCGCGGCAGGATTTCGTCCAAGCTGTAGGAGTATTCGACGCCCAACTCCGCCCAGCGGGGCGAGACCAGCGTCGAGGGGCCGCACACGATGACTCGGGCACCGAGCTTCTTGAGCCCCCAGATGTTCGATCGGGCGGTGCGGCTGTGGGCGATGTCGCCGACCAGGGCGACGGTGAGCCCTTCGACCCGGCCTTTGCGCTGGCGGATCGTCATGATGTCCAAGAGCGCTTGCGTCGGGTGCTCGTGGGCGCCGTCGCCGGCGTTCACGACGCTGCAACGCAGGTTCTTAGCCAGAAGTTGCGGGGCGCCGGGCGTGCGGTGCCGCACGACCACGGCGTCGATGCCCATGGCCTCGATGTTCTTGGCCGTGTCGATAAACGTCTCACCCTTCGACAGGCTGCTCGTCGTGGCCGAAAAGTCGATCGTGTCGGCCCCGAGCCGCCGGGCCGCCAGGGCGAAGCTGTTCCGCGTGCGCGTCGAGTTCTCGAAGAACAGGTTGACGCACATCTTGCCGGTCAGCAAGGGGACCTTCCGCTGGCCCGTCGCCGCGGCCCGCTTGAACAGCTCCGCCTTATCAAGAATCAGTGTGATCTCCTCGGCCGAAAGATCTTCCAGGCCGAGCAAATGCCGTCGCTTCCAGAGGTCGGGGACGGGACCGATATCGAGCGGTGCGGTGGTCATGACGTTTCCTGCTGGATTCTAGCACGTCCGGAAACAACCGCAAGGGCCACGCAGGTTGATGAGAGCGACACTTTGTAGGGTGGTTGCTTGCAACCACGCGACTTTCCCGTTGCGGGGACGAGCAACGCCGGCAACAGACAATGCGTGCGCGCAAGCACGCACCCTACGACTACGGCGCGGCTAATTGTGCTCCGCCGTTGAGCCGGCGCCGTCTTCCTTGTTGAGATAGCGGCGGAGATAGCGGGCTCGCTCGATGTTCCGATCGGTCGTTTCCATCTCACCGCCGGTGATTTTCTGGAGGTGGGCTGGCTGAGTGCGAATGAACAACTCGTTGATGGTGGGAATGTTTAGATCGCGGATCAATCCCAAATTGACGCCCATCCGCACGCTCGAAAGCAGGTGCATCGTCTCCTCGGAGCTGATCGTCTGCGCGGTGCGAAGAATGCCATACGCGCGGCTCACGCGGTCGTGCAGGTTTTCGTGGCTCTCCTTGACCAGGAAATCGCGGGCCTGCCGCTCGTAGTCGATGATCACCGGCACGATGTCGCTGACGCGGCGAATCAGGTCCGACTCCGTCAGGCCGAGCGTCACTTGGTTGCTGATCTGGTAGAAGTCTCCCATCGCCTGCGAGCCTTCGCCGTAAAGCCCACGGACGGCCAGGCTGATTTTTTGCAGGCTGCGGAAAACCTTGTCGATTTGCCGCGTGATCACCAGCGCGGGCAGGTGGAGCATCACGCTGACGCGCATGCCGGTGCCGACGTTCGTGGGGCAGGCGGTCAGATAGCCCAGCCGGTCGTCGAACGCGTAGGTGACCTTCTCCTCAATCAGGTCGTCGAGGTGACTCACCTGCTGCCAGGCCGTGTTCAGGTCGAGCCCGCTCTGCATCACCTGGATTCGCAGGTGGTCTTCCTCGTTGACCATCAGGCTGAACTTCTCGAGCGCGTCGATGGCCACGGCGCGGGCGTCCTGGCCCTCGGCGTGCTCGCGGCTGATCAGGTGCCGCTCGACGAGGAACTGGCGATCGACCTTTTCGAGGCTGGCCATCTCGACATAGAGCAGGTCGTTCCCGCTCGAGATCTCGGCAATCCGCTCGTGCAGCGTCCTCTCGATCCGCGTGCGGTCTTGGGCGGTGGTGCGGCTGATGAATGGAAAATCGGCCAAGTTCCGCGCCAACCGGACGCGGCTGCTGATGACGATATCCGACTCGGGGCCGTTGCCGCGAAGCCATTCGCCGTTTTTCGTTGTGAGGTCGTCTAGTTGCACGTCAACTTCCTCCCCCCTCGATCCGTTGGATTTCATCGCGCAACTCGCCGGCTCGCTCGTACCGCTCCTCGTCGATGGCTTCTTTCAATTCCCGGCGGAGGCGGATCAGTTGAGTGCGGTCTTGGCTCCCGCCCGCCGCGTGCGGCCGCTTGCCGACGTGATGCGATTCGCCGTGAATGTTGACAATCAGCGGCTCCAACTGGGTCTGGAAGCAGACGTAATCATGAGGGCAGCCGAGCCGGCCTTGGCTCCGAAACTCGAAGAATGTAATGCCGCAGACCGGGCACGCCTGCTGGTCCAACTCGGCCAACTCGCGGGCCGTCTGACCGATCGCAATCTGCTGCGCCAACGCAGCGGCCATTCCCGCCGTGTTCTCCGGCTCATTTGCCGACGAACTCAGATATTGCCGAGCGTGGTCCTCGCAAAGATGAAACTCTTGCGGCTTGCCGTCGGTCAACTCAGTAATATGGAAGGTCGCCTGCTTATCGCACTGCTGACATTTCATTTCGGCACCCAAATCTAACCCAACCCTTAGGATTCTATCAGACACCCCCCCGATGTCAAGGCAAGCTGAGCCACTCGCCGGCGAGTTCGATGCGAGGCCAACGTTCGCGCCGCTTTCGTTCAACGACGACGCCCGGTACATTGGTGTGAAGCGCAGCCCAAACGGCTGTGCGCCCTGCATCGAAACGCGGGAGTGATCGCTCTGTCATGCGAATCGACTCGATCGAAATCTTCCATCTCGCCTTGCCGCTCGTGGAGCCGCTGCCTGTGACGCGCGGACCGGGCGAACGGTTGGAGACTGTGTTGCTCGCCATGCACAGCGGCGGAGCGACCGGTTGGGGCGAGGCCAGCCCCGGCAACGCACCTTGCGTCGGCTCGGAGTGGGCCGCTGGCGCCTTCGCGCTTCTTCGCGACTGGCTGGCGCCGGCCATCGCGGGGCAAAGCGTCTCGAGCGGCGAGGAGCTGAGCAAGTCTCTCGCAGGATTTCGTGGCAATCAGTTCGCCAAGGCAGCGCTGGATACGGCTTGGTGGGACCTCCAGGCCAGAATGCAGGATCGCCCGCTTCATGCGTTGCTCGGCGTTCCTGGTTCCGCCTGTGGGCGGGAAGAATCGGCTGAAGCCGGAACCGCCATCGCGGACGCGATCGAGGTTGGCGCGACGTTCGATCAGATGGATTCGATCGAGAGCTTACGCGCCGCCATCGAGCGGGCCGTTGCGCAGGGCATCACGCGGGTGAAGCTCAAATTCCGCCCGGGCTGGGACGTTCGCATGGTCGATTTCGTCCGCAAGGAGTTTCCGCTCTTGGACTTGGCCGTCGACTGCGAGGGCGCTTTGAATCTCGGCCAAACCGACATGCTCTACCGGCTCGAAGATTTCTCGCTCGAGACGATCGAGCAACCGTTCCCAGCCGACGACCTGGTGGGCCATGCGATGATTCAGCAATCGCTTCGCACGTCGATTTGTCTCGACGAGAGCATTGCGACGGTCGCTCAGGCCGAGATGGCTATTGAATTGCAGAGCTGCAAGCAGATGAACCTCAAGCCGGGCCGTGTCGGCGGACTGACCGCGGCCGTGGCCATCCACGATCTCTGCCACGAAGCCTGCATTCCCTGCTACGTCGGCGCGATGCCGCAGACGACGATCGGCGCCCGGCACGGGCTGGCCTTGGCGTCGATGCCCAACTGCCGGCGGCCGGCCGACTACTTGCCGCACAGCGAACTGCTGGCCGACGACGTTGCCGAGCCGCTTCGTCCGGCCAAGGACAACGACGGCCGACTTCGCGTGCCGTTGTGGTCGTCGCCCGGCATCGGCGTCGAGCCGGATCGGGCGAAGCTGGAGAAGTTCTGTATCGCGAAAGCAACCCTTCCCATTTAGCGCCGCCGGCCGGGCGGCTCGCGGAATGGGAAATCTGTCACCGTGAAAAAGCGTTGAACCCCAGGAGAAACCGTGATGATCTGCGTCATTGCCACGATCGAAGTCGCCGCGGGACGACGGGACGAATTGCTCAAGCTGTTCGCGTGGGTCGCGCCGAAGGTCCGAGCCGAGCAAGGCTGCATCGACTACAACG
The DNA here is from genome assembly GCA_039679885.1 of Thermoguttaceae bacterium. GTDB lineage: Bacteria > Planctomycetota > Planctomycetia > Pirellulales > Thermoguttaceae > JAJFUI01. The sequence goes on from JBDKUC010000062.1 coordinate 5,488, forward strand.
CGATGGTCGACGTTCGCAGTGGTCTGGCCGCGCAAGGGCCGATCCGTGACAACACGCTGGTGATCCTCGAGAAGTGGGAAAGCCTTGACGCGTTGAAAGCCCATCTCAAAACGGCACACATGGCCGACTACTTCCGGAAAGCCGAAGATCTCCGGCTGAGCATGCATCTGCAAGTCTTGCAGCCGGCGTAAGGCGGTTCGCAGCCTGCGCGTCCGTGTAGGACGGGTTTCCTAACCCGTCGCGCGAAGGCGAACGGCTTGGTTTGCGTGCTCGAACTGGACGGGCTAGGAAGCCCATCCTACGGCACGCTAGGAAGCCCATCCCACACGGCGTGGTAGTGTCGCGCAGATGGTGATGATTTATGGGTGGCACGCTCTGAGCCTCCGGCGAAGGGCGTGTGACTGCCAACACGCCCTTCGCAAGCTCAGGGACGTGCCACCCTACCGTCGAAAACTGATCAGCCCTATCAGCCGCCTTAGGGCGCTTCCCGCAAACCCGCCGGAAGGGTATACTGTCGCTTGTTGAGGAGACGGCTGTGGCGGTCACCGGACAGAGCAAGCGTCGGCGGAGCGGTTCAACGACAAGCGGGCTGGTGCAAGGCTCGCCCCTTCGGCGGCTGATCGTTTTCTTTCTTCTGCTCGTCTCTTTTGCTCTTCTTCCCGGCTGTGGCGGCTGCATGCAGTCGCGGGAAAAGCCGAAAACGCCCGAGGAGTTGGAGCAGGAGTATCTCGAACGCAAGAAGCGGGAAGAGGAGGCGAAGAAGCCGCCCGTCGAGGTGGTCAAGTCTCTGGTCTCGCGGCCGCCGATTGGGGCCTGGGATCGACCGCAGTCCGGATGCTGGTACAAGCCGGGCCATTGGACGGCCCTATCGCTCGAGGAGGTGAAGGCCAACCGCTTCGACGTGCTTGGCGAGCTGGAGTTGACGCCCGCCGACAGCGCCGGTTCGCCGCTTCCGCTTTGGAAGTCGCCGTTCCGGATGTCGACCCGTCGCGACGTGGCCCTCTCGAAGGGCCAGGTGAAGTCGCTCGAATCGATCCTGTTCGCGCCGTTGCAGCAGCCTGGCAGCCCACCGCCGTCAGTCGCCTATCGGCTGACCGAATCGCGATCGGGCCGCGTGTTCTTCGATACGCCTTGGCCGCTCAATTACATGGCCTCGTATCAGTATCATTTCGTGGTGCTGGCCCGATCTTGCGAGCGTTACGGGTATCTTGATGGGCTGGCGGCGATTCGGCCGACTGGCAGCTGGGAGAGCACGGAAAGCCGCTATTCTAGGTATCGGTCGCTGTCGTTCCTGTCCGGTGAACGCCGCCCTCCGCTGCCATCGCACGCCAATCAATGGACATCGATCTCCTGCCTGCTTTGGGACGATGCGCTGCCGACCGCGCTCGAGCCGGCGCAGCAGCAGGCCCTGGTGGACTGGCTGCATTGGGGCGGGCAGTTGATCCTTAGCGGTCCGGACACGCTCGACTCGCTCCGCGACAGTTTTCTGAGCCCCTATCTGCCGGCCCTGGCCGACGGCGCCCGAAAACTGGATGCCGGCGACTTGGCCGAACTGAGCGCGTTTCCGGGTAAATCGCTGCGGCCGTTGCGGCCCGTCCGCCCTTGGAGCGGCATTCGGCTCAAGAAGCATCCGCGGGCGCGGTTTATCCCCGGCTCGGGTGAGTTGTTGGTCGAGCGGCGGATTGGGCGCGGACGCATCGTCGCCTCGGCCTTCCGCCTTTCTACTCGCGAGTTGGGCGACTGGCCGGGCTGCGACGAGATGTACAGCGCCATGCTGCTCGGCCGTCCGCCGCGGAAATACATCGAGGGTTCCGACGGAGAGCCGTTGATGACCTGGGCCGACGGCGGGCTGCGGCTCGATGCGGCCCGAATGACGCGCGTTCGCTATTTTGTCCGCGACACGGGCGTCACCCCGGCCGAATATGCCGGCGATGTGAACCGCCGGGAGAGCGACACGGAAATGGTCGACCCGCCGAGGGCGCCCGGCATCGCTGCCTGGAATGACTTCAACCCCGTGGCGGGCGCGGCCCGAGGCGCTCTGCAAGACGCCGCACGGGTCGAGGTGCCGAACCGCTCGTTCGTCCTTTGGGTCATCGCCGGATACCTGGTCGTTTTGGTCCCGGTCAACTGGGCCGTCTTCCGATCGTTGCGACGGGTCGAGTGGGCGTGGGCAGCCGCTCCGGTGATTGCGGTGATCTGCACCGTCACGGTCATCAAGCTGGCGCAGCTTGACATCGGGTTCGTCCGCTCGCAGACCGAGGTCGCCGTGGCCGAATTGCAGGGCCAGTACGGCCGCGCCCATCTGACGCGTTACAACGCCCTGTATACGTCGCTATCGACCGGCTACCGGTTTGCCAGCGACGATCCGGGCGGCGTCATGCTGCCATTCCCGACGGTCGCCAACCCCAACGCGTTCCACGTTGCCTTGGGACAGGAGTTCCGCGATCTGGTTTACCACCGCGAGGCGTCGCCGTCTCTGATGGGCTTCCGCGTCGGATCGAACTCGACCGGCTTGGTGCACAGCGAGGAGATGTTCACTCTTCAAGGCGGCGTCTCGCTCGCCGCCAGCGCGGATGGAACCTGCCGCCTGACGAACGCGACCGGTTGGAATCTGCAAGGCGTCGGCCTTCTGCGAAAAGCGGACGACGGCACGCTGCAAGCCGCCTGGGCCGGCGACGTTCCCTCCCGAGGGCTGGGCGCTTCAGTCCCCAGTGAGACACGTGTGACGTGGACGACGCTCGACCCGGCTGATGCCGGCAAGCGGCTCTGGTCGCACGAGCGCGATCGGTCGCCGATGAGCATGGCCCACGCGGCGGCCGGGGCTTTGAGCCTGCGCAAACTGCTCGAACTGGGGCAGGACCCCGACAGTTTGGAGCCGGGCGAGGTGCGGCTCGTGGCCTGGTCGAACGTCGAGACGCCGGGCCTCAAGATCGAGCCGGCCGCGCCGCAGGCCCGACGCGGCATGGTGGTCATCGCCCATCTCGCCTACGGTTTTGAAAACGATCCACAGCCGGATGTAAACACGAAGAACAGACGATGATCGAAGTTCAGAATTTCACCAAACGATACGGCGACTTGTTGGCGGTCGACAACCTGAACCTGAAGATCGGCCCCGGCGAGATGTTCGGCTTCATCGGGCCCAACGGGGCGGGCAAGAGCACCACGATCCGCTTCCTGGCGACGCTCTTGAAGGCCACCAGCGGCGAGGCGATCGTCAACGGCCACCGCGTGAGCCGCGATCCGATGGGCGTCCGCCGAAGCGTCGGCTACATGCCGGACGGGTTCGGCGTCTACGACGGCATGAAGGTCTGGGAGTTCCTCGACTTTTTCGCCGTCGCCTATCAGACGCCCCGCGAGCGCCGCAAGCAGGTCGTCGGCGACGTGCTCGAACTGCTTGAACTGACCGGCAAGCGGGAGGCGATGGTCAACAGCCTGTCGCGCGGCATGAAGCAGCGGCTCTGCCTCGCGAAGACGTTGGTGCACGACCCGCCGGTCCTGATTCTCGACGAGCCGGCCAGCGGGCTCGATCCGCGCGCCCGCATCGAGGTGAAGGCCCTGCTGAAGGAGCTTCGCCGGATGGGCAAGACAATCCTCATTTCGAGCCACATCCTGACCGAGCTTGCTGACTGCTGCACCTCGATCGGCATCATCGAGCGAGGCAAGCTCTTGATGGCCGGCCCGATCGAGGACGTCTATCGCCGCATCCAAGGGAACCGGACGGTGCGGATCAAGTTCCTCGACAACATGGAGGCCGGCGTCTCGATCATCCGCAGCACGCCCGAAACGCGCGACGTGCAGATCGAAGATCATCAGGTGACCGTCGAGCTGGCCGCCGACGACCAGCAGTTGGCCACCCTCCTCGATCGTCTCCAAGCCGGCGGCGTCAAGATGACCTCCTTCGCCGAGAAAGAGCCGACGCTGGAGGACGTGTTTATGATGGTGACGAAGGGAGCGGTGGCGTAGGGAATGACGAAGCTCGAAGGACGAAGGAAGCTCGAAGTCCTAAATCCGAAACTCGAACGCCTTTTTCGGATTTCGAGTTTCGGGCTTCGGATTTCCTTCGTCATTCGTCCTTGGGCCTTCGTCATTCAGTGATCCGTGAGCTTTCTTTTGGAGCAATTCGTTGTACCTCCTCGAAAACCCCGTCCTGCAACGAGAGCTTCTGGTCAACCTCCGCATGTTGCGTGGGTTCGTGCTGCTGTTCGCCTACGTGGCCATGCTGGGCCTGGTCGTCTTCGTGGCGTGGCCGAGCGAGACGCGGCTCGACTTGACGACCAGCCCGACCCAGGCGAAGCAATTGGTCAATCTCTTCTTCCTAGGGCAGTACGTACTGCTGTCGCTGATGGCGCCGAGCTTTGCGGCGGGCACGATCACCGGCGAGAAAGAGCGGAAGACGTACGAGATGCTCCTGGCGAGCCCCTTGCGGCCGACGGCCATCGTGCTGGGCAAGCTGCTGGCGTCGCTGAGCCACCTGGCCGTTTTGGTCTTCGCCTCGCTGCCGATCGTCATGCTCTGCCTTCCGTTGGGCGGCGTATCGCCCTACGAAGTGTTGGCCACCTACGTCGCCATGGCCGCCTCCGTGATCGCGTTTGGCATGATCTGCGTCACGCTGAGCAGCTTTTTCACGCGGACCATCGCCGCCCTCGTGGTCTCGTACCTGCTGATCCTGCCGATGGTGCTCTTCGGCGTTCTCTTTTACAAAGCGGCCGAAGACGCGGCGGCGTTCCGGCTCGTCGCGCTTGCCTTCGTCATTCCGACCGGCTGTGCGGCCTTGTGCGGCGTGCTGCTGACCGCCACAAGCCGCCGGCTCCTTCATCCGCCGGACGTCGGCGCCGAAGCGAAGGAGGTCGTCGATCCCGACCTCGAACAACGCGCCGCGGTCGGCATGGTCATCCGCAGCGACCAGTTCCCCGACAAGCTGTTCGCCCCGGCCAAACGGGACGACATGATGGCGGACGGGCTCAATCCGGTCTATGACAAAGAGATGCGGAGCGAGTTGTTCGGCCAGGGAACGCTCATGCTCCGGCTGGTCATCCAGTTGAGCATGGCGCTTGGCCTGCTGTTGATGGCCATTTGCCTTTACGTCTGGCCGCCGATGGCGCCCTGGTACGCCGGCTACGTGCTGTTGTTCAACATGCTCGTTGGGCCGGTCTTCTCGGCCGGGGCGCTGACGAGCGAACGAGAACGCGAGACGCTCGAATTGCTCCTGTGCACGACGCTCTCGCCCTGGCAGATTCTCTCCGGCAAACTCTACTCCAGTCTCCGGATTTCACTCGTGCTAACGAGTTTCTTGGTCTGGCCGCTGCTTTTGGCCTGCCTGCTGCCGCCGTGGACCTTTCTGCACGACTTGCCAACGATGTTCGGCTATGCGCTCATCGTGGCCATCTGTGGGCTGACGACGACGATGCTGCCAATCTTCTGCTCGGTGATCTTCCGGCGCACGTCGGTGAGCATGATGACGTCGTATCTGGCCGTGGTGGTGCTGTTCGCGTTTCCGGTGGCGGCCGAATGGCTCGCACGGCTGCTTTTTCCGCTGTCGCCGCTGACGGCGTTTGTCCATCGGATGACGTTCACCAGCCCATTCTCGGCCTGTTTCAGCCTGCCGCTGGGGCTGGCCAAGGCGGGCGATCCGAGCGCCGCGCCGATGGTGGCGGCCAACTGGCCCGTCTTCTGCGGCTTCCTGGCTTTCTATCTCGTGCTCAACGTCGTGATTCTCGGCGCCATTCTCTGGCTGTTCAACAAACGCT
>JBDKUC010000395.1:0-27815 GCA_039679885.1 Thermoguttaceae bacterium
TCCTGCAAGAGACGTCTTGGCATCGCGATATCAGTCGCTGGGCCCGTGGCGACGTGGCCGGCGAACTGGATCAGGCCAAGAATGTCTTTGACTGGACGGTGCGGAACATTCAGCTCGAGGCGGATCGGCCCGGCCGCGTGCCGCAGCTTCCTTGGGAAACGCTCTACTTTGGTCGCGGCACGGCCACCGAGCGGGCCTGGGTCTGCATCCTGCTGCTGCGTCAGTTGCAGATCGACGCGGCTATGCTGGCGGTCGAGAGCGACGCAACCGAACGAGGGCTGGGCACTTCAGTGCCCGGTCAGAGCGGCGAACCAAAACTCCGTCCCTGGTGCGTCGGTGTGTTGATCGAGGACGAAGTCTATCTTTTCGATCCGGCATTGGGCCTCCCGATTCCAGCGGCCGATGGGGTTACGCGCACGGCCGATGGCCGGTTGGCGGTCGAGCCCGCCACGTTGGCCGAGGTCGCGGCCCATCCGAAACTGCTCGAACGGCTCGATGTCGATTCGTCGCGCAAGTACGGCTTTGACGCCGCCGCGCTCAAGCGTGTTGTCACGCTCTTGGAAGCTTCGCCCGACTACCTTTCGCAGCGAATGAAGCTGTTGGAATTGAGCTGGAAGCCGGCCCAGCCGTCGCAGGGCCTGGTTCTGACGACGTCCCCAACGGAGCAGGCCACGCGGTGGCGAGCGGCCAAGCCGAGCGTGTCGGTCCGGCTGTGGCTCCAGCCGTTTGAAACGCTCGACCGGCGGATGCGCCTCGACCGGCGAACGGCTCTCGCCCGGCTCGCCATGATGGTCCCCTACTGCTGGATGCACGAAGACCGCATCACGATACGAAACCGGGACAGCGAGGACCCGAACCCCGCGGCCGAGCAGCGGACGATCCGCGCTCCGGCCCTGGGCCAGGCCAGGGTCCTTTACCTCAAGAACAAGTTCGCCGGCGATCGTGGCGCCATCCATTACTATCAGATGGCGCGGCCGTCCGACCAGAGAGTGATGGCCTCCTCCATTTCCAATCAGGAAAAAAGCATCCTTCTGAGCGGCAAGCAGGACGCCACGTATGGGCTCGGCCTGATCGCCTACGACAACGGCAACTACGATGCGGCAATCGACTACTTTACCAGCCGCAGCCAGCCGCCGCTGATCTCGCCCGAGAGCGCATGGGCGGACGGCGCCCGCTACAATCTGGCGCGGGCCTACGAGGCTTCCGGAGAACGCCAAAGGGCGGTGCTTGTCTATCGGAGCAACGTCACCGCGCCGGATCGCTACGGCCAGTTGCTGCGCGCGAAGTGGCTCAGCGAACTGAAAAAGTGACCTCGGCGGCAGCCAGCATGACGCTTTCCGCGCTCGCCGCGCTGATCGCGGTCAGCCGATCCAGAGCCCTTCGAGGCGAACCTGCCACTGATCGCCGTCTCGGTTGAGATAGTTCAGCAGCCCGCTGTGCCGCCATTGCAGCATGCACATGTGGGGCTGGAAGTAGTACCGCATGCCGACCTTCAGCTCGCTGCGGGTGTTCTTCACAAGACCCTCGTAGCCTTCGGCGATGTAGTAGCCGAGGTCCTTGAAGCCTTTGGTCCGCGGTCCCAACGGGCCGGTCACGCACCAGACGATCACGCCGGTCCGCATGTCGACCTGCGTGGCGACGCCGCAATGGGTGATCGGGCAGCCGCACGACATGCCCAACGGGCGGCCGATCAGGATGTCGCCCACCTGAACATCCAATTCCCTCGTGATGATCGGGTTGTGCGGCAGGATGATCTCGCGCGGGCCGGGGTCTTCCGGGAAGTGCTCGAGATAGAAATCGAAGTCACGGCCCAGACTGTCCTTCCACGGAAGCTGGCCGGGCGCTTGCGGCGCCGTCCGCGACATCGTCACCTGCGAGCCACAGCCGCCGCAAGCCGTCGGGCATGCCGCCGCCTGCGGCATGGCGATGGTCGGCTGCGCCGTCGGGGCGTCCGATGAAACGCGGTCTTTCGAAAGATGGATGCATCGCCGAATCGAATCGGGCGACGTCGCCAAGTGATTGCGGAACTCGTCGCACGAGCGATAGCCGCATAGACCGCAATTCAACCCCGGTAGTTCGATGTTGCTGGTAACCATGAATCCTTCCCTTATTGTTCTACGATGATATCTATTGTTTTGCGGCCGCCGGCACGGCGACCAGACTTCCGTTCGGGGTCGTCGTGCCGACGGCCGTTAAACGGGTACAGTTTTCCTTGAGTGCGGCGCCATGCCGTGCATCGGCCGCAGCGAGCGGACGATCGGCGGCAGCAACTCGACGAGCCGCTGGGCCTCTTGCATCGTGTTGAACCGCCCAAGCGTGATCCGCAGCGAACCGCGGGCCTTGATCGGATTGAAACCCAGCGCCTGGAGCACGTGCGAGGGCTGCCCAGCGTGGTTGCTGCTGCATGCGCTGCCGCTCGAGACCGCCACGCCCGCCTCGTCCAACGCCAGAAGCAACTTGATCGCCTCGCCTTCCATGCCGTCGAAGCCGAGGCAGATGTGGCCGGGCAGGCGGCGATAACGATCGCCAATCAAGTAGGCGTTGTCGATCCGTTCGAGCACCGAGTCGATCAGGAAGTCGCGAACGCGCACGAGCCGGGCCGCCTCGTCGGCCATCTCCGCCCGGGCGATCTCGGCCGCGCGGCCCAGGGCGACAATCGCCGAGACGTTCTCCGTGCCCGAGCGACGCCCCGCCTCTTGCCCGCCGCCGAATACCACTGGCGTCAGCTTGACGCCGTTGCGGACATAGATCGCTCCGATCCCCTTCGGACCGTGAAGCTTGTGGGCGGAAAGCGAGAGGAGGTCGATCTGCTGCGATTCGACGTTGATCGGCATCTTGCCGACGGCCTGAACCGCGTCGGTGTGGAACAGCGCGCCGTGGCGGCGAGTGATGTCGGCCAACTCGGCCAGCGGCTGAAGCGTCCCCAGCACGTTGTTGGCCGCCATGACCGAAACGAGTCGGGTCTCGGGCCGCAACGCCCTTTCGAGGTCGGCCGGATTGACCAGGCCGTCGCCATCGACCGGAAGATAGGTCACCATCATCCCACGCCGTTCGAGCGCACGGCAACACTCCAGCACGGCCGGGTGCTCGATCGCGCTGGTGATGATGTGGCACGGGCGGCCGCCGTCGGTCAGGGCGACGCCCTGGATGGCCATGTTGTCGGCCTCGGTGCCGCTGGCCGTGAAGACGATCTCGGCCGGCCGCGCCCCGATCAGGTAGGCGACGTGCTCCCGTGCCCGATCGACCGCCTCCCGTGCCTCGCGTCCCTCCTGATGCAGACTGCTCGGGTTGCCCCAATGTTGCGCCAAGTAGGGTGCGGCGGCCTCAATCACGCGTGGATCGGGCGGCGTCGTCGCGGCGTTGTCAAAGTAGATGCGTTGCGTCATAAAGGTCTCCTCACGCTCTGCGTGAGGAACGGCATCACGCGGAGTGATGCGTACATGGGAACGGCATCACACGGCGTGTGATGAGTACATTGAAATGGCATCACACGGAGTGTGATGAATACTCTGGGGTTACTCGCCGCGGTAGAACACCTGGTTCTCCAGCGCGCGGACGACGCCGAAGTGCTGCTGCCAGCCGATCTCCTTCTTGCCGACGCAGATCGTGCAGGTGCCGACCGGCGGGTTGCCCCGCAGGAACAGCGGGCCGGCCACCTCCGGCGTCGCCAGGACTTCGGCCACCAGCGGATCGATGCCGATGCCGTGCAGGGCGTTGACCTCACGGACCCGGACATTCGGCGCCACGTCCTGAATTCGGGAGCGAAACACCTCGCGTTCGGCCTGCGAGACGCGGTCGATCTTGGTGACGACGGCGACGTCGGCCAGCGAGAGCATGGGCCCGACCTTGAGCGGCAGGTTCATGCCGCTGGTGGCTTCGAGCACAACCATGCCCAGCCCGCCGTCGACGTACGGCGAACAGCGGAGGCAGAGGCCGGCGGTCTCGACCATGAGGACGTCGCAGTGGTTCTGCTCGGCCCAGTGCATGGCATCGCCCAGGACCATGACGTTGCAGTGGTCGGGGCCCAGCTCGCCCGAGTAGACCTTCTTCGTCGGGATTTTCAGTTCCTCGGCGAGGAGCTCATCCTCGTCGGCGTACTGGACGTCGAGCTTGACGAACGCCACGCGATGCCCTGCGGCAAGGAGCTTTTTCGCGGAGTGGCGGACCACCGAGGTCTTGCCGGTGGTGGCCGGGCCGGCGCAAATGGCTACTCTCATGCCACCTCCTGCAATTCGCCAGAGTTGAGACGGTGGCCCATGCGGAGCTTCTCCCGAAGGGCCGAAAGGGCGTCGTCCAGGCGGTTCACGTGCGCCGAAACGCCGCGTTCTTCCTCGCTGGTCGAGAGAACCTGCGTCACCCGACCGCCCTGCATAACGATGCGGAAGTCGCTCAGCAGAGCGATCCGCGGATCGTGGGTCACGAAGATGAAGATCTTGCGGAACTCGCGGAGCAACTGCACCGCGCGCGTGCGATGGATGCCGGCGTTTTCGACTTCGTCCAAGAGGACCACCGGAGTGCTGCAGATGACCGTGGCGTCGGCGATCAGCAGCGCCCGGGTTTGGCCGCCCGAGAGCTCGGTCATTCGATTGTCGAGGTCGATTGGCTCGCCGGTCAGCTTGTTGGCGAACTCGATGGCCTGCATCATCATCTCCGGCGACTCGCTGCCGCCGGTCCGCACTCGCGAGTGGGTCAGCAGGAACTGCCTGACCGGCAGGTCGGAGAGGAACGTCGTGTGCTGCGTAATCAGGGCGATCGGATTTTTCGCCGGGTTGTAGCGATACTCGACCGGGGCCGGCTTGTCGTTAATCAACACGCGGCGGCCGCTCGGCGTATCGCCGTCGGCGAACAACTCGATGTCGTTGATCAGCGTGGTCTTGCCCGAGCCGGTCGGGCCGACAATGCTCACGACCTGGCCCATCTGCAAGTCGACGCGATCGAACGAGTCGGGCGAGCCGCGGCGGCCATGGCCGCCAAGAATGGATATCGAACGGATCATTACGGGTTTCCTTTGTCTCGCGCCGCAGATCGGCCGACGGGTCGACTCTGCACGGCAGCAGGCGACTGATGCAACTTGCGTGCCGATCGTTCCGAGAAGTCGGATCGAGCGGCCGGCGATAGCAGAAAACGCCTAGAAATAGCGGGAAATGCGAGCCGCAAAAAGGCGAGCCGCCGTCGAACGTAAGGATCCGCAGCCCGTGACATGCCACGGCCCGACAATCGCCCGCAACGGGCGGCCCGTGATTCCGATCCGATTTCTCGTTGTTCGTAGTTCCGGCTTCAGCCGGCATGGTTCGAGCGACACAATGGAACCACGGATAGACACGGATGAACACGGATCGATTCAAAAGACTCCGGACAGATGAATGCCATCTGTGTCCATCCGTGTTCATCTGTGGTTCTTCTGCAAGTGGTTGCCGTACAAGGGCTAGCTGGATTCCAACAATAAAGGCGGGACTACGAACGGCTATGTGGTTCGCAACGCTGCGGACACTACCCAAACTGCGGGCCTCTGCGTAAAATGTCACGCACCCGAGCTACCTCCATCCCCGTCCGTCGCCCCCGAGTCTCGACGAATGTCGAACCTAGCAGCAATCGAACGGCTTCGGACCGCTTTTCCGAGCGTGACCGTCAGCGAGTTCCGCGGCCAGGCTCGGCTGGTCGTTCCGACCGAATCCGTCTATGAGGTGCTGAAGACGCTCAAGGAGCAGCACGGCTTCGATTTCCTGGCCGACATCACCTGCGTCGATTATCTCGAGTACCGCGACGCCAAGGACCGCTTCGGCCTGGTCTATGTTCTGACGAACACGGAGACGAACGACCGAATCATTGTGCGAACCTTCGTGAACGATCCGGCGCCGAGCGTGCCGTCGGTGGTCGGATTGTGGGAAGGGGCGAACTGGCTCGAACGCGAGGTCTGGGACATGTTCGGCATCCGGTTCGCCGGCCATCCCGACCTGCGACGGGTCCTGCTGCCCGAAGAATTCACGTCGCATCCGCTGCGGAAAGACTACCCGCTGCAAGGTCGCGGCGAGCGGCACAATTTTCGCGCGGTGACCCGGGCGGATGGATAATAGGTGAAATGACGAAGGACGAAGGAAATCCGAAGCTCGAAGTCCTAAATCCGAATTCGGACTTAGGATTTCGGATTTTGGATTTAGGTCATGCCGTTGAACGCTGCCACATCTGCCGGTGATTTGGTCCACGACGAGCCGCAGCCGTACGTGTGGACGATGAACTTTGGGCCGCAGCATCCGGCCACGCACACGACGCTGCGGCTGGTGCTGAAACTCGACGGCGAGACGGTCGTCGACGCCATGCCGGACATCGGCTATCTGCACTCCGGCTTCGAGAAGCTCGGCGAGCACCTCGACTATAACCAGTATGTCACGATCACCGACCGGATGAACTACGTTTCGCCGATGGCCAACAACGTCGCGTGGCATCTGGCGGTCGAGCGGCTGCTGGGCATCGACGTCACGCCGCGGTGCAAGTCGATCCGGGTCATCATCGCGGAGCTGTCGCGGATTTCCGACCACCTGCTCACCCTGGGGGCGATGGGGCTCGACACGGGGGCCTTCACGCACTTCATCTACGCGTTCAACGCCCGCGAGCAGATGTATGACATCTGCGAGGCCCTGTGCGGCGCGCGGCTTACGAACAGCTACACCCGCATCGGCGGGCTGATGTGCGACATCTCGCCCAAGGCGATCGCGATGATCCGGGACTTTCTCCGGCAGCTTCCCAAGACGTTCGACGACATGGAGCGGCTGTTGAACCGCAATCGGATCTTCGTCGGCCGAACGCGAGGCGTCGGCGTGTTGAGCCGCGAAGAGGCGATCAACCGCAGTTGCTCCGGCCCAATCGCCCGGGCGAGCGGCGTCGCCCGCGACCTCCGCAAAGACGAGCCATATCTGAACTATGCCGATTTCGATTTCAACGTCTGCTGCGCGACGGAGGGCGACTGCTTCGCTCGATACCTGGTGCGCATGGCCGAGATGCGCGAGAGCGTGAAGATCATCCATCAGGCGATCGAGAACCTGCCGCCAGGCCCGGTGAACCTGGGCGACGAGGACGTGCGAGGAGGGGACTGTCCCGATTTTTGTGTCAGCAAAAATGGGACTGTCCCCTTGGCCGGCCCCCGGCGCGTGATCCTGCCGCCGAAGGACGCCGTCTGTTCGACGATTGAAGGGCTGATTACGCATTTCGAGTTGGTAATGTGGAATCGCGGATTCGCGGCGCCGTGCGAAGAGGTCTATGTTGCGACCGAGGCGCCCAATGGCGAATTGGGCTTCTACATCGTCGGCGACGGCGGCCAGACGGCCTATCGCGCCCGCTGCCGGCCGCCGTCGTTCGTTCATTTCGCCATCTTCCCGCACCTGATCCGCGGCCACACGCTGAGCGACATCGTCGCCGTCCTAGGGAGCCTGAACATCATTGCCGCAGAGCTAGACCGATGAGGGATTAGGGATGAGGGATTAGGGATTAGGGATGAGGGATTAGGGATTAGGGATGAGGGATGAGGGATGAGGGATGAGGGATTAGGGATTAGGGATTAGGGATTAGGGATTAGGGATTAGGGATGAGGGATGAGGGATGAGGGATGAGGGATGAGGGATGAGGGGGGAAGGGATGAGGGGGGAAGGGGAAACGGACCAGTGTTGTCGGAGAACACGTAACGAGGGCTGGGCACTTCAGTGCCCAGTGCATGCAGCGTTGCACTGAGGATTGCGATGAACGACGAAGCAAAAACCAACCTGCTCGTCCCCGAACTGCGAAAGCAGATCGAGGCTCTTCTGCCGCGCTATCCGACGCGCCAAGCGGCCGTGCTGCCGGCGCTGCACCTGATTAACGATCGTCTCGGTTATGTGCCGCTGCCGGCCGTGATCGAGTTGGCGGGCGTGCTCGGGCTCGCGCCGGCCCAAGTGCAAGACACGTTGAGCTTCTATGGCTTCTTCAAGCAGGACCGGCCGCTGGGAAAGCACCGCGTGTGGGTCTGCCGCTCGATCAGTTGCGCAGCCTGCGGCGGCGAGGAGTTGCTCGCACATCTCTCCGAGAGGCTCGGCATTTCTCCCGGCCAGACGACGCCCGACGGAAAGATAACCTTGGAATTCGCCGAGTGTCTCGGCGGCTGCGACGTCGCCCCGGCCGTGTTGGTCGACGAGACGCTGCACGGGAACATGACGAAGGAGAGAATCAACGCCGTTCTCGAACAACTGGATTGATCACGGATAACACCGAGGAACAGCACATGCGCCACGTTGGTTTCGTCTTGGTCGTCTTGATGATGGCGGCGAAGACGGTCCTTGCCGAGGTGAAGCTCGATGACAAGACCGTCGTTTCGTTTGCGTCGGTCGATCAAGGAAAGAAGGTCCTCGCCAGCCGGGATGACTTCGTGCGGCGGCTGAGCCCGTTTGACCGTGCGTCTCGCTTGAAGACCGACGAGGACGTCTCGGAGGAGGCATATCTGAAGTTTGTGGCCAACAATGTCCTGGAGTGGAATGAGAGCGAAAGGTCGCTCCTGTCCGCGGCCGTCTCGGACATTTCGCCGCAACTCAAACAGTTGGCTTTGCCTTGGCCGGAGAAGGTTATCGTCATCAAGACCACGGGGAAGGAGGAAGGCGACTCGGCGTACACCAGGGCGAACGCCATCGTCTTTCCTCGCTCTCTCCTGGAGCCCTATCAAGATGTGGGGCAGATGTTTCGCCACGAACTCTTTCACATTCTCTCTCGGCAGAATCCCGCCTTGCGAGACGATCTGTACAGAGTCATTGGGTTCGAGAAGTGCAAGGAGATCGAGTTCCCGACCGAATACGCCAAACGAAGAATCACCAACCCCGATGCGCCGTTGAACGACCACTGCATTCAGGTCAGGGCCAATGGGAACGCGATTTGGGCAATGCCGGTCTTGTATGCGCGAGGCGATTACGACGCCGCGAGGGGCGGCGACTTCTTCAACTACATGACGCTGCGACTGGTCGTTGTCGCCGAAGGGGACACTTCGCGGCCGCAGCATTGGGTCTATGACCCGCGGCGGCCCCGGATGTGCGGGCTCGATGATGTGTCCGGGCTTGTCGAGCAGGTGGGGCGGAACACCGGTTACATCATTCATCCCGAAGAAATCCTCGCCGAAAACTTCGTCCTTCTTCTTAGCGATCGCAAGCACCCTTCCTCCCCTGAAATTCTCGACAAGATGAAGGCCGTCTTGGCCAAACACTCCAGAAACCCCAACCGCAAGTGAACGCGCCCACTACCCACTACCCACTACCCACTACCCACTGTGTCCCACGAACCCGTCCTACTGGCGAACATCGGCAAAGCGAACAGCCACACCCTGGCCGTTTACGAGGCTGGCGGTGGATATCGCGGATTGCGCCGGGTGCTGAAGGAGATGCAGCCGAAGCAGGTCGTCGAGATGGTCAAGTCCAGCGGGCTGCGCGGTCGCGGCGGGGCCGGATTCCTGACCGGCATGAAATGGTCGTTCCTGCCCGAAAACCATCCCGGACCGATCTACTTCTGCGTGAACGCTGACGAAAGCGAGCCGGGCACGTTCGTCAACCGCGTCCAGATGGAGCTCGACCCACACCAGGTGCTCGAAGGCGTCATCATCAGTTGCTTCGCCACCCGGGCGAGCACGGCCTACGTCTACATCCGCTTCGAGTATCCGCTGTGCCGGCGGCGGATGCAGGCGGCCATCGACGAGTGCTACGCGGCCGGATATCTGGGCCAAAACATCCTCGGCAGCGGCTTCTCGCTCGACGTCTATGTCCACGTTGGCGCGGGCGCCTACATCTGCGGCGAGGAAACCGGGCTGATCGAGAGCCTCGAAGGACGCCGGGCGTGGCCGCGGATCAAGCCGCCCTTCCCTGCCGTCGAAGGGCTGTTCCGCAAGCCGACCGTGGTCAACAACGTCGAGACGCTCGCCTGCGTGAAGCAGATCATCGACCGCGGCGTCGCCTGGTTTCGCTCGATGGGCACGCCGCCCGCGCCAGGCGATCCGCGCGATCCGGGCAGCTTCGGCCCAAAAATCTACGGGGTTAGCGGTCATGTGAACCGGCCCGGCTACTATGAGGCCCCGCTGGGCATCACGGTCCGCCAGTTGGTCGATGAGTTCGCCGGCGGCGTCTGGCGTGGCCGCCGCGCGAAGGCGGCCGTCCTGGGCGGCCTTAGCACGGGCATCGTCGCCGAACCGGAGTTCGACACGCGGCTCGACTTCTCCGCACCGATGAAAGTCGGCTGCCTTGGCCTCGGCACCGGGTGCGTCGTCGTCCTCGACGAAACGTACCCGATCCTCGATTTCCTGCACAACAGTTGCCGGTTCTTCGCGCACGAAAGCTGCGGCCAATGCACGCCCTGCCGCGAGGGCACCCGCTGGGCCCTCGAACTGCTCGAACGGATTCGGGCGGGCCGCGGAAGGCTCAAGGACCTCGATCTGCTATTGGAAATCGGCGACCGCATCGGTATCATCCCGGGTACGACCATCTGCGGGCTGGCCGACGGCGCGGCGTGGCCAATCAAGACGACGCTGGCCAAGTTCCGCGGCGAACTCGAGGAGCACATTCGGCGGACGAATCCCCAAGGTTATCAGTCCACCGAGCCGCCCCAGGCGATGACGCCAACGTAAGGTCACGGCTGCGGAATCACCTATGCGCGACGCGACCGAGCCAGGACCGGCCCTCCCCGTTGCCGAGCCATTAGCCGGCGACGGCGGCCTGCTGGCCTTTCTCCGGCGTCAGCCCTGGCGCGTCTTCCTGGTGATCTTCGCCGTCTGGGCGGTCTTCGCCACGCTGCATCTGGTCGTTCGCCGGGCGCATCCTTCGCCGTTCGTCGCCGTCTGGTTTCCGATCAGCCAGTTCTGGGGCCCCGCGATCCACCGGCGCGGGCTTCCCTATGCGGCCCTCTTTCTCGGCGTCTTGTTCGTCGCGTTGAAGAACGTCCGCAGGCTTGGCGTCGGATCGCTGTGGCTCGTCGGGCTCTCCTTGATCTTGCTTGGCAACCTGGAGCAAGGAAGCGTTCGCGCGGCGTTTCTCGATCCCTTGGATGCCTTCGGAATCCAGTATTTCAACGACGCAGTCAAGATCACGTCGTGGACCCAGTGGCTTGCCGACTTCAACGCGAATCAACCGACCCTGCTCGGCCACAGCGAGACGCATCCGCCCTTCGCCGTGCTGATTCACTACTGGTGTTTCCATCTCTTCGGCGGCAGCCTGGCGGGCCTGGGCGCCGCGATGATCCTGCTTGCCAGCCTCGCCGTGCCGATTGTCTGGCTCTGTCTCGGCGCGATTGGCGCGCCGACGGAGAGGCGAAACCTGCTCACGCTTCTCTTTGCGGCGATTCCCGCGTTCAACATCTACAGCGCGGTGAGCCTTGACGCCGTCATCGCCACCGCCGCCTCGCTGTTTCTGCTCGGGCTGCTTCTGGTGATGGAGCGGCCGAACGCCGTGGCGCTGGGCATCGCGCTCTGTTCGGTCGGTTTCGTGCTCACGAATCTGCTGACCTTTGGCGGGAGCTTTCTGCTGGCCATCGGCCTGGTGCTGGCCCTGCGCGAGGTTGCGCTGAGAATGTGCCCTGCTAGTCTCCCCTCGCCCTTTGGGAGAGGGGCCGGGGGTGAGGGCGGCTGCGTCGAACAGACCGGAGAACTTCGATCGTCCTCCGATCGCCCTCACCCTAACCCTCTCCCAAAGGGAGAGGGGACTGTTTCCAGACGTGCTCTGTGGAGCCGCAACCGCGTCGCCCTGGCGGTGGCCGCGTCGGCCGTTTCGCTCTCAGCGGTGGTCTTTCTCATGCACGCCCTGCTCGGCTACAACCACGTTCAGGGCTTCTTGACGGCCTCGAAGATCGAGAACCCGTATGGGTTCCGCGGCTTCTATGAGCCGGCCATCTACTTCATCACCCGGAGCATGGCCGTCGGCGAGATTGCCCTGTTCCTCTCGCTCGGCTGCCTGGCCGCCCTGCTGAGCCGAAAGGCGCTCGCCGGCTCGATGCTCCGCCTGCGGGACGACGCCACGGCGACCGCCCTCTGTGCGTTGGGCGTCCTGGCTGCCATGTTCGTCGCGGGCGCCTACCACAATGGCGAGACCGGCCGGGCGTGCCTCTTCATTTACCCGTTTTTGCTGCTGCTGTTCGCTCGCGCCGACTGGACGCTGCTGAAGGACTTGGTCGTTCTAGCGGGCCTTCAGACGTCGGCGATGCAGCTCTTCGGCGGCTATTCGTGGTAGCAAAACCGGCGATGCCACCTCAGCCTACCCCTGTCTGAGGTAGCGGTCGCCGAAAAATCGCCTGCCGCAAGTTTTGCGGCTGCGGCAATCGTTTGCGGTCACTGCGGGCAGCTTGCCGGGTGGCACGCCCTGAGCCCAAGGCGAAGGGCGTGGCGGGGTGCGAAACCACGCCCTTCGTACCTCAGGACGTGCCACCCAACACCACAATCCATTACCGCCCGGCTTATCGTTCGCCTCGAACGATGGTATTATCGCAAGGAGCGGTGACAAACGGTTGTCATCCCGCCGGGAAGTATCGCGAAGCTGCGAAAAAGTCTACCGGGACTCGTTCATGTCCGCGCCACGCATTTCTTTCGCCGCGCTGGGAAGGCTGTTCAATCTCGCCGAGCAGCCGATCTATGTGCTCGACGGTGAGTTGACGATCGTCTTCCTCAACCAGGCCTGTCGTGACTGGATCGGCGATCCGGCCGATGGCTTGTTTGGCCAGCGGTGTGCGTATCATTCTCGGACGGACGCCGGCGGTGACGGGTTCGCCGCGGCCCTGTGCCCGCCGCCTGCGGTGCTTTCGGGCGAAACGGCGGTCGGCACGGTCGCGCCGCCAGGCGTCGACGGGGCCACGACCGAGCGGCGGACGCTCTTCACGCCGGTGCCTTCTGGCGACGGCAGCCTGCTGGCCATTGTCGCTGTCGTCGACTTCGACGACATGGACGCCTCGGCAGCCGATCCGCGCTGGCTCGCGCATCGGGCGGGCATCGAGGTGGCGGCCGATCCGGTAGACACCGCCGTTCTGCACGACCGCATCCGGCGATTCCGCCAAGAGGCGGCGCTGCGCTACGGGGCCGATCGGCTCATCGGCGAAGGACCGGCGATGCGGCTGGCGCGGCAGCAAGTGGCGCTGGCCGCCAGCAGCCGGTGCGGGGTGCTGCTGGTTGGCCCGCCGGGCAGCGGACGCCAGCATCTGGCCGCCGCCATCCATTACGCGTCGGCTCAGTCGTCCAACGCGGCCGCCGTTTACTTGCCCTTGGATTGCGCTCTGTTGGCGGGCGACCTGCTCGAGGCGGTTGGCGAGATCGTCGCTCGCCCCGCCGTGCGGGACCAGCCCGGGACGCTGCTGTTGCACCGGATCGACGAGTTGCCGGCCGAGGTGCAGGTGCAACTGCACGACTTGCTGACCCGTCGGCCGTCGGCCTGGCGGCTGGTGGCCACGGCCAGCGAGCCGCTCGGCGAGTTGGCCCGACGCGGGAAGTTCCGCGACGATCTCGCGTCGCTGCTAAGCACGGTGACCATCCAATTGCCGTCGCTCGCCGACCGTCGCGAGGACTTGCCGTTGTTGGCCCAACTGTTTGTCGAGGACGCCAACGCGGCGGGCGCGAAGCAGCTCGCCGGTGTTTCGGCCGCTGCGCTCGAGCGGTTGGACGCCTACGCCTGGCCGGGCAATCTCGATGAGCTGGCCCAGGTGGTGGCCGAGGCGCATGGCCGGGCGGCCGGCCCGAAGATCGAGGCCGCGGACCTGCCCGATCGCTTGTTGCTGGCCGCTCAGGCGGCGGCCCATCCGCGACGCGTCGATGAGACCATCGTGCTCGACGAATATCTCGGGCACGTCGAGCGGGAGTTGATCCGACGCGCTCTGGCGCGATCGAAAGGGAACAAGGCCAGGGCGGCGCGGCTCTTGGGCGTCACCCGTCCTCGGCTCTATCGCCGCATGGTGCAGCTGGGACTGGAGTAGTGGAGAGTGGAGAGCGGAGAGTGGAGAGTGGAGAGTGGAGAGTGGAGAGTGGAGAGTGGAGAGTGGAGAGTGGAGAGTGGAGATTGGAGAGGGGAGAGGGGAGAGGGAAGAGAGAGAAATCGCAGCCGCCGGATCGAGGGCTGGGCACTTTAGTGCCCAGTCGCCCTGCCCAATAGCTGCGATCATCGTAACCCATCGTCGAAGACATTCCCATGCTTGAGCCCGTCCTGGAAACGCACGCTACCGCACGGTTGATCGTCTGTGAGCGGACGGGCCGGTGGGCCGTGGCGTTGCGGCGGGAACTGACCGGCGCAGGCGTCCGCGTCTGGGAAACCCGCACGTTGGGTGAATGCCACGACGAGTTGGTCGCCAGTCCGGCGTCATTCTTGGTGTTGGAAGTCAACGGCGAGCCTTCGGCGCCGCTGCGATTCGTGGCTCAGCACGCGCGGCAGTTCTCGGCCGCCCGAGTTGCCATCGTTACCGATGCGGCCGGGGTGGCGTACGAAGCGGTCGCCCGCGAGGCCGGGGCGGTTCACTTTCTCAGTTCGCCGCGGCACGCGGGGCTGCTGGCCCGACTCGCCTGCCGGCATTTGGCCCAGGTGCCGCCGCCGCCGCAGGGTCTCGCCGAGCGGATCTGGAGCAGCTTGCCCTGGGCAGATCGAACACTCTGACGGGGTGGCACGTCGCCGAACGCAGCGAAGGGCGTAAAGAATAACGCGGTGAAAACTCTGACGGGGTGGCACGTCCCTGAGCGCAGCGAAGGGCGTGAATCGGCCGTCTGCCACGCCCTTCGTTCCTCATGGCGTGCCACCCGAAACTCTGACGGGGTGGCACGTCGCCGAACGCAGCGAAGGGCGTGAATCGGTCGTCTGCCACGCCCTTCGTTCCTCATGGCGTGCCACCCGAAACTCTAACGGGGTGGCACGTCGCCGAGCGCAGCGACGGGCGCGCTTCTGCCACGCCCTTCGTTCCTCATGGCGTGCCACCCGAAACCCTGACGGGGTGGCACGTCCCTGAGCGCAGCGAAGGGCGTGCTTCGGTCGTCGACTACGTGCGCTATTTGACCGGCTTGATCGTCGTGACCCAGAGGAAGGGCGTGCCGGCCTCGTCGCAGCGGAGATCGAACTTCAGCCGAGCCTGGAACAGCATTCGCTTCAACGCGAGGCTGTAGGTCGTCTTGCTTTGCGGGTGCGAGACTTTGACCTTCGCCGGATCGATGTTATGCCGCTGGAGCGCGAAACGATCGAGCACGATCGGGGCCCCGAGCAGCTTGCCAACTGCGTCCAGCGTCGTCGCGGCGGAAACGTTCTTCACGTTGACGTTGCGGAACTCGTAGAGGGCCGGCAGCGTCTCGGCCTGCGACCGTCCTTCCTCCGGCTCGCGGCCGATGGGCCACACCTCCTGGCCCTTTTGGGACTTGACAGCCGTGTAGCCAAGCTGACCGCCTTCCTCGGAGGGCGCCAGCCCGTAGCCGGCCGAACGAAGCACGGCGGCCAGCGCTGCACCGCAACTCAGGCCGTTCAACGAGTCCTCGACCTTCTCGTCGCCCAGCGCGGCGGTGGCGTCGGCGTCAAGCTGCAACGGCAGTTTCAGCCGCTCGCCGATCTTTCGCACCACGTCCCGCCGGGCGACGCCCTGTGTGCGGAAGCCGACCGGCGTGGCCAGGTCTTTGCAGACCAGGTCGATCTGGCTTGTGGTCAGCCCGAACGCCGCTTTCCTTTCTCGCTGCTCGGCCGGGCCGTGAGCCGCCACGTCGTCGAGCCATCGGGCCAGGCGGCCCGTCTCGCTTCGGCGGAAACGAGCCCCCGGCAGTTGAATCTCGTCGCGCGACAGGACGATCCCTTTGACCATGTAGGTCTTGCTGTCCCCATCCCCTTGCACGTCGATCTTCGGCTGGCCCGGCTCCTGGGCCGTCCGCAGCCGGACGTTGCGGATGCCGGCGTTGCCCAACGCCCGCGACCACTCCTGAAAGGCCATGGCCGATCCGCGGGCGTCGCCGACCAGCTCGAGTTCGACCCTTCCCGCCGCCTGGACGGGCTGGTTCATCGTTGGCAGCAACAGCAGAGCGACGGCCAAAAAGGCGAATGAGCGATGAATCATGGTAGTGTTCCACACGAATGGTGATTTTGGGGTGCCATGCTTGCTAAGCGAGCGCAGCGAGACAGCAAGCATGTTCGCTGTCCGACCATGCCACGACACGCGTGGGAGATGGCGTTTCCCTGGTTCGCTCGAATACATGCCGTTGTTTTTCGAGACACTGAACGAGCTGAGAGCCCTGATCTACCAGTCTACCATAGCCGAAGACCGACACTGCACCATGCTATAATAGCGTATCGCGTGCGTCATGATCCCTACAAACGGAACGGCCCAAATGGTGACCTGTGGGGGCCATGCTTGCTGAGCGAGCGCGGCGAGACAGCAAGCGTGTTTGCCGCTCCCTCATGCCCACGACAAGCGTGGACATGGCACCCAGCTCCCCCATATCCCCGCATGATAAACACCGTTATTTACGAGACACTACACTAGGACTCCGCACGGCATCCATGCAAACGACTGGCCATATTCTTCCGCGACGAAAGAGCTTTGCCACCGTGCTCCTGGCGGCAGCGGCCTCGCTGGCGTTCGCGTCCCTCGCCGCGGCAGCCGAGACGGTCCAGGCGGCGGCCGATCTCCAGGCAAAATACGCCGCCGGCATCGAATCGCTGGCCAAGTGGTGCGAGTCGAACGGGCTTGCGAAGGAAGCGAAGGACACTCGTCGCGTCCTCAGCCCCACGGACCCGTACAAGATTTATGTCGCCGTGCTGCCCTCCGCTGTTGGTCCGGCCAAGCTGCCGGCCGATGCGCCGGCGAAGGTGGTCGAGTGGCAGAGGCGGCTTTGGCGTCTCCGTCGCGAGCAAGGCGCAGCGCTGTTCGACTTGGCCCGAAAGGCGGCGCACGACGGCCACGCGGCGCTGGGCTTCGAGATGGCCCACGCGGCGCTCGAGGCCGATCCCGATTACGAGGCCGCCCGGCGGCTGTTTGGTTTTCAGAAAGTGCAAGACCAGTGGCGGACCGCGTACGAGGCGAAGCGGCTGCGCTCCGGCTACGTCTGGAGCGACCGGTTCGGTTGGCTGCCGAAGGGAAGTATGTCTCGCTATGAGCACGGTGAACGTTACTGCGATGGCCGCTGGATTTCGGCGGCCGACGACGCCCGGCGGCACGCCGACATTCGCAAGGGCTGGAACATCGAGACCGAGCATTACACGATCCGCACGAATCGGAGTCTCGAAGCCGGCGTAGCGCTGGGCGTGAAGCTCGAACGGCTCCATCGCGTTTGGCGGCAACTATTCCTCCGCTACTACGCCTCGGACGCCGAGATCGCGGCCATGTTCGACGGCCGCTGGAAGGCGGCCGCCAATTCGGTGCGGCGACACATCGTCTATTTCCGCAACCGCCAAGAGTACGACAACGCCTTGCGGAGCCGCGTGCCGAACATCGCCATCACGAGCGGCATGTACCGGGACGACCCGCCGTGCGCGTATTTCTTCGCCGGCGAGGGGAGCGACGACCGGAGCACCTATCACGAGGCCACGCACCAGTTGTTCTACGAGTCGCGGCCCGTCTCCCCCGAAATCGTCCGGAGGGAAAACTTCTGGATTGTCGAGGGAATCGCGCTGCTGATGGAGTCGCTGCGCGTCGAGGACGGCTATTGCGTGCTAGGCGGCATGGACGACGACCGGATGTACGCGGCCAGGCATCGCCTCCTCGTCGATCATTTCTATGTGCCGCTCGATACGCTGGTCGGTTACGACATGGCGCGCTTGCAGCAGGACCCGCAAATCAGCAAGCTCTACAGCCAATCGACGGGCCTGACCTATTTCCTGATGTTCGACGACGGCGGCCGCTACCGCGATGCGCTGGTCCAGTATCTTTGCGACGTCTACGCCGCTCGGGCCGATCATGAGACGCTCGCCCGGCTCACGGGCCAGCGTCTCACTGAGCTGGACAAGCAGTACCGGATCTTTGTCGAGAAGAGCCGACCGGCCGACGAAGCGGCCCAGTCGGAGAAGTGACGCGCCTAACTCGCAATTCGCACCGTAGGGTGGATCGACGTCGCGGATATATGGTTGGGCTTCGCAAACCAATCAACGATGATTTGCACTCTGTCGATATGCAGGACGAGTTGCCGCGACGGAAGCCCCACCGCCGCCTTGGTTTGCTTGACCCACCCTACGCCGTGGTGAGGTTGCGGGCTAATGCGTATACTCGACGCCGATCGACAGGCCGTCGAGACCGATGCAGCCGCCGGTGTCGTTGCCGGCCAGTTGTCGCGGCCCCAAGGCCAGGCCGCCGGCGGTGTAGAACTGATAGCCGCCCCGCACCCAGAAGTTTTCGGTGATCCGGTAGCGCCCCATCAGCGAGAACTCGAATAGCGCGCTCAGATCGGTTCCGCTGTGCGAGTCCTCGTAGGCGAGGAAGCCGGCGCCCGTTCCCGTGTCGCTTCCGTGCTGGGAATAGATGTTCGCATAGAGGCCGATCTTCGCCTCGGCGGTCAGTTGGAATCGGTCCCAGGTCCACCCGCCTTGCAGGCCCACCTGCAGGCCGATCAGATTGTTCAGCGTCTTGTATTCGAGGTTCTCGGCGTAGCCGTTGTAGAGGTCCGAGCCGCTCAGGGTGAAATCGTCCGAGAGGTGGAAATAGCGGACGCCCCAGAGAAACGATAGCTGGCGGAACGGATCGTAGGGATTGACCTTGAACCGTTGGTTGAGCTCGACGTTGGCCACCAGGCTCTTGTCGGTGTAGCCGAGGGCGTTGTCCATGCCGTCGTTCAAGATCACGGGAACCTGGAGCCAAGGCGAGTAGGTCAGCACGCTGTACTGGTCCGCATCGCCGTAGATGGTCCGGCCGACGGACCACTCCTGCAAGCCGAAGCCGATGGCCTCGATCGACATGTAGTCGGTCACCTGACCGGCGGCTTGGACGCGAAGGCCCGGGGCCAAGGGAAACAGTTCGTCGTCGCTCCAGAGGTCATGCGTGAGAATCTGCTGGTGAACGCCCGACTGCGGATTGTAATCGCTCCAGCCCAAATGGACGCCGCGGTCCGTGGTCCGCGACAGCCACAGGGCATCGACGGCGATGTCCCAACGTGGGCCGCTGCAGCCGGGGATGCTTCCGAGCGTCGAGCCGGCCGTGGGACCGAGCGGCGGGTTGTCGTAGAGGGATCTGCCCGGCGGCGCGCTCAGCGACGGCGAGGCCGCGGGCGTCGGCGTCGGCGTCGAAGGAGGCCAACCCGGCTGCTCAGGCGACGGCGGGGCCGGCGCCTGTGGAGCAGGCGGTGCGTAGGCGGCCGCTGCGGACGTCGCCGGCTGCGACGGAGGCCAGCCCGGCTGCTGCGCCGCCGGCGGCGAGAGGGCGGGACCGGCGTCGGCGCCGGTCGACGGATATTGGCCCAGGGCGGCCGCGCAAACGGACAGGACGCCAACGAACAGCGGCAGGGCAAATCGATGTCGTTCCATAGGAAGAGCCGACACGAGACGAGGACAGTCGTGGTATGATGGGCCCAAGATGATACCCACGGCTCTCCGTGCGGCAAAGAGCAACTTTGGCCGCCGTTAAGTCATGCCCGTGAAAAGACTTGCGACAGTCTCGGCCTATCGAGCGTCCGAGCGGCTCTCGCTGGAGCCGGCGTCTCCGAACATGGCCTCTCGTGCGGCCCGCGAGGTGAACATCCCGCGGCCGCTGTGCGCGACGCCGGCCACTTCCGCGAACGTGACCTGTGGCCGCCACTCGGGGAACAGGGCGACGTAACGGCGGAAGTTCTGCCAACGATCGTAGCGATTCACACCCTCCAACATCGCCGGCGGGGCCTTGGCAAGTTGGTCGTCTTGCTGGTTGTCCGCCGTGCCGATCAGGCACCAAGCCGCTCGTGCGAACACGTTTTGCCTGATCTGATCGATCCGCAGTTGGCTGGCGTATGTGTTCCGGTGTTCGAGCCCATAGCGCCAGTGGTTGTAGCCGATCGGCGGTTTCTCCGGCGTCTGAAAGCCATCGCCCGCTGGCCGCCGACGGTCCAAATAGAGATACGACGACGGATTGGCGACAACGAAACGATATTCGATCTGCTGGGCGGAGTCGGCTCTGCGGCTGCCCAACCGGCCGACGGCCAAATAGCGGTTGGTGAATTGCCCGCCTGCCGAATGACCGGCCAGCACGATCCGTCTCAGGTTGGGAAATCGCTTGCTGTCGGAAAGCTCGTCAAAAAGCCGGTCCGCCACGGCGAACGAGCTAAGCCGCTTCGGTCGGTCGGCGCTGTCCGTTGACAGATCGCCGGCCGCCCAGCCGCCGTCGGACCAGTAGTGCTCGCCGGGCGGTGGTGTGTCGTCGGCCGAGTGAAACTGCGGGGCCATGACGAACGTCTCCCCGAGCTTCCCGCTTCGCCGAGCGGCCTCGACCATCCATCGCATATTGTTGGTGCTCCGGCCGCCCGAACCGTGGATCACAATGATGGCGAGCCGGGCCTGGGGCTGCGGCTTTTCGGGATCGCCGCTTGCAAGGCAGGCGACCCAGCGGCCGGTCGGGAATTGCAGTTGAATGTTGCGCGGGTGAATCGCCTGGCCTGACGACTCGGCTGCAACACCGACGGACGAAATCACGCCGGAGACAAACATTGCGACGGCAGCCGCCGTGGCAACGCGATGATAGTCTCGTAGGTTATGCTTGAGCATAATGCGGCGTAGCCGCAACCAAGACATGAACAGGAGGAAACAGAGAAAACGGAGGGGGACTAGCGCTACTGCGCAGGATGCGCATCTGATGGTCCGAGCGATACAATGGAACCACAGATAGACACGGATGAACACGGATCGATTCAAGAGACTCCTAAAGACTCCGGACAGATGAATGCCCATCTGTGTCCATCCGTGTTCATCTGTGGTTCCTCTGCGCGCGAGGAACCGCAACGATACGATTGATGTTCGTCGACACGAGATCTTCGAGGACATTTCCTCAGTCCTGAAGCCTAATGGCATAACGGATCAATAGATCAATAACAGCTACTTTCGGGCGCGGAACGTGTAGTGGCCGGAGCCGACCTGGAACACGGCTGCACCATCGATGGGCGCTAGAGCCTGAACGCCTGGCGACCGGGCGATCGGCCGCCCGCTCTCGGTGACGGTGGATGGATCGGAGGTCGGCACATAGACCGTGGCGGTCGTGTTCGGCGGCACGACGACCGAGAGCGTTAGCCAACCGCGGTCCAGCCGCCAATCGCTCTTGATCTTGCCATACATCGATTCGAACTCGCCGCGGGCCGACGTGAGCTTGCCGACGACGCCGGGCCGAATCGTGAAATGTTTGTAGCCCGGCGAGGCCGGGTCGTAGCGGATGCCGGCGACGCCCTCGATGAACCAGGCCCCGATCGGCAGGAAGGAACTGTGAAGGAGCGACTGGAAGCCGATCCAATCCTCCCAAAACGTCGTCGCGCCCTGTTCGAGCATGTGGCCCCAGCCGGGATACGTCTTTTGGCTCGCCATGAGCAGCACCAGGTCGTTCCGCTCGCTGTCGACCAGACACCGGATCAGGTAGGCCGTGCCGTGAATGCCCGTGTCGAGATGCCCGCGCTTCGCGACGACGATCTCATGTTCGAGCCGCTTCATCACAGCGGGACGGAGCTCGGAAGGAGTGACGCCCATCAGCAGCGGCATGGCCTCGTAGAGTTGCGTGCCGTTGGCGTAGCTGTTCTTTTCGGCGTTGAAGAACTCGCGATGCGCGGCGCCAGCGACGGCTTCCGCCCGCTTCCGATAAGCCGCAGCATCTTCTTGCTTGCCGAGCAATGCGGCGATCTTGGCCACGGTGGCCAGATTGTCGGCGTAGTAGCAGTTGTTGAACATCCAGGTCGAGCGGTCGTCGACGCGTTCGTGCGGCCCCTGGCCCGTGCCCGGCGGCACCCAGTCGCCCAGGAACGCCCATTCGTCGCCGAAGCATTGGAGCAGGTCGTTCTTCGTCTTCGTTTCGAGGAAGGCGAGCCACCGCTGCATCATGGGGTAGTTCACTTCGAGGACGCGGCGATCTCCGTAATGGAGGTAGACCTGCCAAGGCAGCGTGACGCAGATGCCGCTCCACGCCGGACCGCCGCCGCCCCAGCGGGTTGGGGCCGTGTGGGGCAGACTGCCGTCGGGCCGCTGCACGTCGCGCCAGTCGCCCAGCCACTTCGTATAGAACGCCCCCATGCCGAAGTTCATCAACGCGGTCTCCATCGTCGCATGGGCGTCGCCGCCGTAGCCCATCCGCTCGCGGTGCGGACAGTCGACCGTGTAGCCGCCAAGGCTGACCGAGCGGAACGTCCAGAGCGTCGTCGCATAGATGCGGTTCAGCAGCTCGTCGGAGCATTCAAAGCTCGCGGCGGGCCGATAGTCGGTCGAAATGAGAAAGCCGCGGATGTCCTTCGCCTCAGGCGGCGCGGTTACGCCGCTAATCGTCACCCACCGCGCGGCCGAGTAGTTGAACCGCTGCCGAAAGACGCCTTCGCCCGTCTGGTCGAACACATAGACGCTTCTCTGGAAAAAGCTTCTTGCCTCGTTCGGACGTTCGGAGAACTCGATGAGCGCGGTCGAGCCGGGCCGACCCTTCAGTTTGGCTTCGAACCAGCCGGCGCGATTGCGGCCCAAATCGATGCGGTAGGCGCCGGCGCTTCTGGCCACGATCTCGACGGGTTTCAGGGTCTCGATGCAGCGAGTCGGCTCGACCATTTCGGCCGAAAGTCGGACCTTCGGTTGAAAGACGGCCGCCGCGGCCCAATCGGAATCATCCAGCCCCGCGTCGTTCCAACCCTTCACCTCCCGGTTGGCGTCGTATCGTTCGCCGCCATACTGCGTGCCCCAATTGGCCAGGATCGTAATCGGGCTCGGATGCGACTTCCAGTCGGCGCCGGTCGCAATGCGAACCGGCTGGCCCTCGGTCGGCTCGATCTCCAACTGGGCCATCACCAGCGGTTTGTTGGCCAGCTTGAACTCCGGAAACGCGGCCCAGCCCGATCCGCACCACAGCGCCACGACGTTCTTTCCTTCGCGAAGATGCTTCGTCACATCGTAGGTCACGTAACGGACGTGCTGCGAGAAGTCGGCGATCGCCGGCGCCAAGACGCGATCGTCGGCCTTGACGCCGTTGACATACAACTCGTGATAGCCGAGCGAAGCCACGTAAGCCATCGCCCGGGCGGGCCGGCCTTCGAGCGTGAACGTCTTGCGGAACCAAGGCGCAACCTTGGCGTCGGGCTTCGGCTCGCCGATCCACTTCGCGTCCCAATCGCCGGTTTTCAGCAGGCCCATCGACCAACGGGCCGGCTGGCTCCAGCCCGACGCCCGGCCGTCTTGATCCCAAACGCGGACCTTCCACCAGCAGGCCGTGCGGCTCGCCAACGGCTTTCCTTGATAGGCGACCTGCGTCGACTGGTCCGACTTGACCCGTCCGCTGTCCCAGAGATCGCCCCGATCGGCGGCGAGCGTCTTCTCATCGCCGGCGACGAGCAGTTGGTAGCCCGTCTGACGCACGCCCCGGGCGTCCGGGTCGTCGGTCTTGATCTGCCAACTCAGCCGCGGCTCGGTCACGTCGATGCCCAACGGGTCGGTCAAGTACTCGCACTGCAGGGCGACGGGAGCAACCGCGCCGCTCGCTATCGCCGCATTTCCGGCGGCACACAGCGAAGCAAACGTCAGCACAACTGTGGCAAGGGACAATCGCATGTCGTATCTCCTCGATAGAATCGTGTTTACTTAATCTGGATCCTGATCACCGCTTCGGCAACCAGGTGCAAATGTGTTTCCCGTTCCAGTTGTCAACCGAGGCGTAGTCCACCATGTCGATGAACCCATCGCGGGTTCGGACGCGGAACTGCATCCTGGCCGACCGCAGCGTGGGCCGCACGGGCGTTGCCTCGACGTAGCCGCCCTGCCCCGCCTGGATCGTCACCGGTCTATTGTAGCCGGGGTCGATGTTCTCGTCCCGCGCCAGCACGATAGGCCCCCGAACGATCGCCTGGAAGCTGTCGCCCGCCCGATTGCTTCCGTGCGGGGCGTCGATCACACGGCATCGCATGTCCAGCGTCAGCTCGATCCGGTCGCCGCGGGACCAGCGGCGGTGAAGGTCCGCGTAGGCGCGGGCGTTGACCGCCACCGGCTCGCCGTTGACCTTCAAGGCGGTCGCCTTGCTCCAGGCTGGAATCCGCAATCGGATCGAAAACGCCTCCGAAGCGGCCGGCGTCACCGTGATCGCGATGGCGCCGGAGACGGGATAGTCGGTTGCAAGTTCCAGCGCGACCGGCCGGCCGCTCGGCGCCGCCGCGGTCACGCTCGCCGCATTGTAGAGGTTGACCACCGGTCCCCGCTTCGAGTTCATCACGGCGACCAACGGCAGGTAGGCGAGCCCCATCGGGCCGTTCAAGTTGCAGCAGGTCACGTCGATGCCGTCGACCTTGGCGCCCCAGCCCTCCGGGTTCGTTTTCACGCCGTTCAGCAGATTGACGTAGCTGAAGCCGTCGCCGCCGGGCTTCATCGCCCCCAGGAGCCCGTTATAGGCGTAGCGCTCGATCTCGTCGACCGGGGCCGGATCGGCCGTGAGCCGCGAAATCTGGCTGCACAGCTTCAACCACGTCACGCCCGCGCAGGTCTCCATCATCCGCGAAATCTTCGGGTTGGTCTGCTCGACGGCCGTGTAGTCCCAGCCCTCGCCGTAGATGGCGGGCCGATACGGCTGATCGCCGCCGCCGTTGCCGATGATCGTGATCTCTTTCTCGCGAATCTTGGCGAAGAGGTTCATCGCCGCCCGTCGCCACCGTGGGTCGCCGGTCGCGCGGTAATACTCCACAACGCCCTCGAACAGCGACATCATTTCGTAGGCCTTCGGATACGGCCCGCCGATCTTTTCCGGGTCGTTGCCGTCGATCGCCTCTTGGATGACGTTGTAGCCCTTCGCCCCGCCTTCGGTCTCGACGATATAGCGGGCGAAGTCGAGGTAGCGACGCTGGCCGGTCAGGCGGTAGAGCCGCATCATCGGCTCCAGGATGGTCGAGGACTCGATGTGGTTGGGGCTCCAGCCTTGATCGACAATCCGCACCTTCGGCGGCGGGCCGATCTGCTGGATCGTGCAGTCGGCCTCTTCGATCATCGCCTTCAGCACCGCCGGATCGCGCTCGACCTGCTCATAATACTCATCCAATCCCAGCAGTACGTACTTGCGCTCCCAGAGGTCGCCGCCTGGCCCGTCGGGCTGCTTGGCCACCTCGCTGCAACTGATGCTGCCGTTCGCCCGCCGGGTGGAAAGCAGATCGGCAACCGTCTTGCGGAGGATCGCCTTCAGTTCGGCGTCATGCGTATAGCGATACATCATCGCGCCGGAGCGGACCGCTTTGCCCCACATTTCCCCCTGGGCGAAGACGGCCCGGCCGGTTCGAAACATCCGCACGAAGCCGGCGTAGGGCACGACCCCCTTGTTCCAATGGGCGATTGAGTTCTGGATCGAGTCGTCCAGATACCCATGAAACCGCACCGCCCCGGCCGGCAGCGGCGTCAACGGATCCTCGACTGTGGCGAAGGCAGGGACGCTTGTTGCGGCAATCACGGCGAGCGTGAACAGGAGCTTCATGGTTTCCCTTCGAGGCGGGGCGGTGGCTGACGACCGAGTGGGGGAGTGTCGCTCATCCTGTCACTTTCATTCGCTGCGTCCGTGTTACGGGATCCAGCCGACCGTAAGGCCCGGAACGGCCTTCTCAAGGTTGCCGACTCCATCGCCAGTGACCTTGGGGCCGGCGCTCACCAGTGACAATGACTTGAGGTTGCTCAACCCTGTGAGGTGCTGCAGTCCGGCGTCCGTAACATTCGTGCATTCGTCCAGGTTCAGTGATTGGAGTTCAGCCAACCCCGCGAGGTGCGCCAACCCCTCGTCCCCAATCTTGGTTCCGCGCATCCCCAGGTTCCTCAGAAGCGTCAACCCCTTGAGATGCTTGATTCCGGCGTCCGATATTCCCGTGCAATACTCAAGGTCGAGTGTTTGCAGGTTGGTCAGCCCTTTGAGGTGCGCTAGGCCAGCGTCGGTGACATTGGTACAACAGGTCAGCCGAAGCGATCGAAGCTGTGCCAGTGCGCCGAGTTGCTCCAACCACGCGTCCGTGACCTCATCGCCCTGGCAGAACGTGATCTCTGCGAGCTGGGGCAGTCCCTTGATATTCGCCAAACCGGCAGCAGTGACATTCGGGCATGGGCCAAGGCGGAGGGTTCGGAGATGACTCAGCCCCTTAAGGCGTTCCAGACCGGCATCGTTGGCTTGAGGGCCGCCAAAGTCGACCGCGACAATCGGTTTCTCAGGGTTTGATTCGTCGACGGTGACATGGCCCCCTGCCTTCATAATCGCGGCGACTGTTTTGTCCATGAAGAGCCAGCGGCCGACGACGAACCAAAGAACGATGCCCAAGACAACGATGCCAAGAACGCCGCCGGTGGCAGCGGCCAACTTGAAATTGCCGCGAGCGACAAGCAGGCCAATGACGCCGCCGACGAGGACCCACTGGATAACGATTGCCACCCCCATCGAAACCAGCAAGACGGCCCATCCTGCATCTCCGTGAGGCCCCAGGCCAACCGAGAGCCAGAGCCTTGCGAAGCCCTGGGCCACGAACGCTGCAGGAAGATTGCACGTGCCCCAGATCAACTCCGCTTCATTGGTCAAATGAAGCGAGATGGGCGCCGCCATCATCATGCCAACGAGCAAGCCACAGCCCGCGCCGACAATCGCACCCCTTCTTGACTTCATTTGGCGGCTCCTCCGTTTGGAAAAAGAGTGGCTGAAAGAGCCTCAACAATTATCGTGCGCGGCGGCCGCCACTGTCAGCGTTCTGAGCAATGTGTGCCAGTCACGAAAAGCGTCCAGCCGTTTTTTCATTGGGCTTCTTGATCTGATTGCCGTCAATCCTCACGCTCTTTCTCATCGCTTCCCTTCCATCGCCTTCCGCACCAAGAATCGGCATTTGCGGGGGCCTCTCCGGGTCGGTGTGACATCGACAGCCCATTGTGGATACGGGTCCCTCGGTGAGGGCTGTAGATGCCGTCATCCTACCCCTTTGGCGACGGGGTCGCAAGCAGGTCCGAGCGTTCGTCGGGGGAACTGCCAATGTCGCCGCAAGCGGTCATTCTGAGCGCAGCGAAGAATCTCCATAGCGCAGTGTAAGCCACGTCATGCCAACGAGATCCTTCGCTGCGCTCAGGATGACGAGTCTCCTCTTCGCCGCGCTCGGGATGATCGATTGCCAGGATTTCTTGCTACCCCTTGCGCTCATCCTCATTTCCAGCGGCCCGCGATATACTGAATGAGCCCGGGAAGACATCCATTCAGCAGGCCCATCGTGATTGCTCGCATCGCGCCGGTCGTCAT
Source organism: Thermoguttaceae bacterium (assembly GCA_039679885.1). Classification (GTDB taxonomy): domain Bacteria; phylum Planctomycetota; class Planctomycetia; order Pirellulales; family Thermoguttaceae; genus JAJFUI01. The sequence continues at coordinate 27,340 of JBDKUC010000395.1, forward strand.
CGCGACTTCTCTCTTCGCGGCCGCGATGCAGGGCCAGTCCTTTCGCCGCGGGGGCGGCGAGTTCGAGGCCGCCCGACAGGTCATCGTGCCCGCCGGCGAGGCCTACACGATCGTCGTCGTCGAGTTTCTGCACCAAGGGCTCATCCGCGCCGACGGTCGCAACGTCCTCGTGGCGGCCAGAAAGGGAGACGTCGTTCCCTTCCGCGTCCTGCAACTCGGGCCGGGCGATTTCTGCCGCGTGGCCTTCCAGACCGTGCGAGGGCATAACGAGTACGAAGTCTACTACGGCGGCGATCCGCCCAAGGAAGCATCGCCCTCCTGGACCTGTCGCGACGGCCTCCTGCTCGAGACGCGGCAGTTTCGCCCGTGCAACCTCGGAAGCCTCGATTCAGTGCGCGACGCCTTCGACGCGGCAACGCCGATCGGGGCCGATTACGTCAACGGCGTCTTCCACGGCGCAAACCCGCTGGTCTTGA
>JBDKUC010000312.1:0-6012 GCA_039679885.1 Thermoguttaceae bacterium
CAATGATCGCCCAGCAGCCGCGTCAGGAGGCGGCCCCGCTGGCAGCAATTCCCGCCCCGCAGCAGCCGGCCATGGCCGCCCAAGCCGCGGCTCAGCCGAACCCTCCGACGGCGCCCTCGGCGCCGCCGGCCAGCGCGATGGCTGCCGCTCCCGCGACCCATGCCGTGCCGGCGCCAAGCGCATGCTCGCTTCCGACGCCGCCACCAGCAGCGACCCGATCGGCCTCCTTGCCCCAGCCGACTACGCTTTTCCCCTCGGCCGATCGCATCAAGTCCGTCCTCGCCGCGATCGGCGCACTGGCCGTTCTCTACACGGCCCTCCGTCTGCTCGGCCGGGCGGTGGGATGATACGTAGGGTGCGCGTGCTTGCACGCACGCACCCTACGGTGGGGCTCTCATAAAGCCGCGACCGGTGGTCGCGCCCGAAATGCTACGCTCAAGCAAGAGCTACTTCGTCAACTCCAGCGTTGCCCAAAGGCTCGGGTCTTCGCGATAAGGCATAGGGCTGCCAACGCCGAAGGTCTGCTCGCCAAACTCGCGATCGAGCACCGCGTAGGTGAATCCCAGTCGCGAATGTTCGGCCGGATCGAAACCGGTCAGCGCTTCGGCCGGCACCAGCGATTCGAGCAGATAGCCGCCGGCGATGGCCTGGAATCGAGCCCGCACCGTCCCTTCCTGCACCGGCCGAGGTTGTTCCCGGGCGCGATTGATCGGCAGGAACAACGCCGGGGAGTCTGCCGCCGCCGAGCCGCGTCCAACGGCCGGTCGCGCTCCGGCGTCGGGCACGAGAAACGCAAAGCGGTGGCAGAAGCGGTTGGCGCGGTGCACGTTGTGCACGTCCCGCGTATCGATCCAGACGTGCAGACCATCGCTTTGCTCGGGCGAAAGGTAGCTCGACGTCTGGCGTTCCGGACGGTGGCGGCTTCCTCGACCGACGGAAGGCGGGGCGGCCTCCTTCTTCCCCTCCACGCGAACGCTGAACGCCAGGCCCGCCTCGCTCCACGCGGCTCGAACATCGGCCCAAACCGCCCGACCCTCAAGCCCCGCCAGGCCCGGAAGCCGATACGTCGGATCGAGGTCCGCTCCTTGGTCAGTCCAGAGCGGGTCGCGATATTTGCACACGGCCGAGAAGCGGAACAGAAATCGAGCTGGGAGCAACGGCGAGGTCATGGGGACCATGATAATCGATTGCGACCGCTTCCGCCAATGCAGGCCCCGCCGCGCGAGTCGAAAAGCCCATAGGCCGGTAGGTTATGCTTCAGCACAACACAACGTCGTTATGCCTACCTTATGGGTGCCATGCTTGCTAAGCGAGCGCAGCGAGACAGCAAGCATGTCGCCGCTTCCTCATGCCACGACAACCCCGGGCATGACGCCCAGCTCATCTTGCGGGTGCCATGCTTGCTAAGCGAGCGCAGCGAGACAGCAAGCATGTCGCCGCTTCCTCAGGCCCACGACAACCCCGGGCATGACGCCCAGCTCATCTTGTTATGCTAAAGCATAACCTACATCGCCTCGCTGCTGATCGGAACCAGCGGCGCCGCCACCGGATGCTCGATGAAGCTGGCCAGTTGCCGCGCCCGGGTCGGATGCTGCAACGTCCGCAGGGCCTTCGTCTCGATCTGCCGGATCCGCTCCCGCGTCACCGAGAAAATCTTCCCCACCTCTTCCAGCGTGTAGGCGTAGCCGTCGGCCAATCCGAACCGCAGCCGCAGCACTTCGCGCTCGCGGTAGTCCAGGTCGTCCATCACTTCCGCAATCCGCGACTTCAACAGCGTGCGATTCATCTCCATCAGCGGGTCTTCCTCGCGGTGATCTTCCAGGAACTCGCCGAAGTAGCTGTCATCGCGCTCGCTGACGGTCTGGTCGAGCGAAAGCAGTTGCCTGGTCATCTGCAGGGCGCACTGGGTCTCTTCCACCGACAAGCCGGCCGCTTCGGCCGTCGCTTCCAGACTCGGCAGAACGCCGTTTTTCTGCGTCAGTTGACGGGTGGCCGTCCGGACACGGCCCAGGCTGTCGATGACGTGGATCGGCACGCGGATCGTCCGGCTATGATCGGCGATGGCCCGCGTGATCGCCTGGCGAATCCACCAAGTGGCGTAAGTCGAGAACTTGAAACCGCGGCGATGTTCGAACTTATCGACCGCTCGCATCAGGCCCGTGTTTCCCTCCTGAATCAGGTCGAGGAAGCTCAATCCACGGTTCCGGTAACGCTTGGCGATCGAAACCACCAGCCGCAGATTGCCGGCCGACAGTTCTCGCTTGGCCGCGTCATACTGGCCGGCCAACGCGTCGATCCGAGCCAGACGCCGCCGCAGCGTCGCGGGGCTCTCCTGCGAAATCCGCATCAGTTGGCACAATTCCTTCCGCAACTCGGCGGCACGAGCCAACTCGTCCTCGTTCCGACACGGCGCGGCCAGTTGCTGCCGGATGGCTTCCATCCGACGGCTGATCTGCCGCAGCTTGTCCAACAGCGGCTGGAGCCGTGGGGTCCGAAGTCCCAGCTCCTCGACCAGCCGGACGGCCTTCGCCCGCCGGACCAGCAATCGCCGCCACGCGCGGTGCCGCGACTCGCTCGGCTGATGCCGATTGGCCGCCAGCGCGAAGTCCCGCTGGTTCTGCAGCAACAGGTGCCGCAAGGTCTCGACGTTCGGCCGCAAAACGTTCATCAGCCGCGACTTTTCGCCCAGGTTGATCACCGAGACCTCGATGGTCCGATCCAACCGCAGCTTACCGTCACGGATGCCCTCCAAGAGGCCAACCGCGCCCTGGAGCAGGTAGTCGCTGGCCAGCATCGCCGCGCGATAGCCGCGACGCGCCCGACGAATGCGGCGGGCAATCGCCACTTCCTGCTGCCGTCCCAACATGGGAATCTCGCCCATCTGCATCAGATAGATCCGAACCGGATCGTCGATCTGATCGTCTTCGCCGGTCACGTCGAGTTCCGACTCTTCTTCCATCGAATCGGCAAGCTCGTCGTCCTCGAAGAGTTCGGCGGCCTCGAAACCATCCTCTTCCCCTGGCTCGTCAAACGAACGTCCTTCAGCGGGCTTCTCAGCATGATTCGGGCAGTCCGAGTGACGGGCGGGACGACGGCCGATGCGGCTCATGTTGGTGGCAGTTCTGGACAAGGGAGCCTCCTCATGCTCGAGTTCAGCAGACGACTGAACCGCATGAAAAGCACATGCCGTGCCCAAGCCGCCGAAGCGAGAGGCCGATGCCCTAAACTGCTGCGCACAAGTGACTTGCGTCTAGCCGGCGGCAAAGAGGCCGGCGCGGCCGCCCCGCCGCCGTGCTATTTCACCACGCAACAAGCATCAATATTGTTGCCTTTTAGCAACCCTGCCGCCCGCGCCTGCGTCTCGCCGTCCTCTTCGCCGCGCTCCGCGACCGGCGTCCGCAGTTCGAGCTTCATCGAATAGACCAGCCCCCAATCGCGACGCCGCAAGTAAGAGTCCAACGCCGTGACCAGCGACGGCTTCACGCGGCCCCGGTACAGCGTCTTTCCGTCGGCCCGCACCACGACCGGCTTCGATGGATCGATCATTCGCGGATGGAGCCAGACCGTCAGCCGGGCCACGTTTCGCATCGTCAGCTCGATGGTGTTGTCGCCACGGTTGACCGCCTCGATGCTCGCCCCGCGGCGTCGCTCGACGCAATGCTCCAATCGCCAACGGTCGAAACCGCCAGGACTGTGACAGACCAGTTCGTCGTAGTCGATCTCGCCACGTCGCGACTCATTGAGCGTCAGCCAACGGCTGTCGGCCATCGGAGAACAGTGGGAGCGGCCAAACCCTTGGGGCGACGCCAACGCAATCCGGGGATAGTAAGGATCGCGGCGCAACTTCCGTGCGGCTTCCAGATACTCGGCGATCTGCGGCCGGCCGTAGCCGAAACCATGATTCCCTTCCCGCTCCATGTAAACGTGGTCCAGTCCCTTCGCCTTGAGAATCTTGTCGGTCCAGCGGCCGTACTCGATGTCCGTGTAATGCCATCGGACGCCAGGCCGCGCATCGTCGATTCCCTGAATAATGCACAGCGGCGTGCCGCGGATCGCCGGCCAATAACCCAACGACCACGACCCGCTGTGGGCCACCACGGCCGCAAAGCGATCGGGCTGCCGCAAGACGTGATGATACGCCCCGAAGCCACCCATCGAGTGACCGAGCAGAATCACCCGATCCGGATCGATGTTGAAACGCTCCTTGCACTCGAGAATCACGTCGGCCAAGTACTCGTCCGACTGCCGCAGGCACCAGCGGTAGTAGGACGACTCGTTCCACGGCGCCGACGGCCCCACGGTGATCATGCCCGTGGCGGCAAGCATTTCGCCCGATGGCTTGTTCTCCGCCGACAGACCGGCCCCGGCAAACTGCAACGTGGCCTCGGGCGCGTAGCGCGACGTACGATTTCCCCCGCCGTGCAGAAAGACGATCAGCCCCGTCGGCTGCTCGGGGCGGTAGCTCTTCGGCACCACGAAGCAAAGCAAATCGTCAGGATGCTTGCGGCGAAGCTCCCGCGTCGAGAAATGCTCCGCCGGCCGAAAGCCCGCCTCCACGGCCGAATACTCTCGCTGCGCCAACCGCCGCAACACGGGCTCGATGCCACCCTGATACGAATCGAGCTGGACCGCGAGTTTCTGCCGCTCGGCCGACGTCGCCGCCGCCAAGTATCGCCGGCCCAGCGCCACGGCCGCATCCTCGTCCATCGCCCGAGCGCGATCGGCCCAAACCACCACGAGCATGGCGAGAAGAATGGCCAGGAGTCGATATCGCTTTCTCATGTTTACCCAACATGCCAACCATCACTCGTTCCGGGCCAACATCTCTCGCACGCGCCGGCCGATCTCCTCGATCGGGTGCGACGCCTGCTGCTGCCGCATCGCTCGAAACACAGGCGATCCGGCCTCGTGCTCGTCCGACCACTCCCGCGCGAACTGTCCGTCCTGAATCTCGGCCAAGATGCGTTTCATCTCCGCTTTCGTCTCGGCCGCAATCAACCGCGAACCGCGAGTGTAGTCGCCGTACTCAGCCGTGTTGGAAATGGACTGCCGCATGTGGCTCAGGCCGCCGCGAACGATCAAGTCGACGATCTGCCGCACTTCATGCACGCAGACGAAGTACGCGATTTCGGGCTGGTAGCCCGCCTCGACCAGCGTCTCGACGCCGGCCTTCACCAGCGCCGTCAGCCCGCCGCAGGTAATCGCCTGCTCGGCGAACAGATCCGTTTCGGTCTCTTCGGCGAACGTCGTCTCAATCGCGCCGACGCGCGTCGCGCCAATGCCCTTCGCGTAGGCCAGCGCCGTCCCCAGGGCGTTCATCGCGTTCCGCGTGACGCTCGTTTCCTCACGCGGTGCATGAGAGGCGCCGTGACTCCCCGCTGCCACCAAGCACGGCACGCCTGACCCGCGGACGTACTGGGCCCGAACCAGCGAGCCCGGTCCCAACGGCGCGACCAGCGTCACGGCGACCCCTTCCGGGGCCTCGATCGTTCCAAACCGGACGCCAAACCCGTGAGCGAACACCAGCGACTTGCCCGGCGCAAGCTGCGGCCGAATGTCGCGACCGAATGCCTCCGCTTGCGCCTCGTCCGGCAGCAGGACGGCGATCACGTCCGCTTGCCGCGACGCCTCGGCCGCGGACAAGGGCTCGAAGCCGTCCTCGATCGCCAGTCGGTGGTTGGCCCCGCCGGGCCGCTGCGCGACAATCACCTTGCAGCCGCTATCCCGGAGATTGAGCGCGTGCGCTCGGCCCTGCGAGCCGTAGCCAATGACGGCAACGGTCTTGCCCGTTAACAGCGAGAGATCAGCGTCCTGGTCGCGGTAGGTTTTGGCAGGCATGAATCGTAGGGTGCGTGCTTGCACGCACGCGTCGATGATCGTAGTCACGTAGGGTGCGTGCTTGCACCACTGCTGTAAACATCATTGCCGCTTAGGCGCGGCGCGTTTCTGTTTGGCTTCCAACAGGATACGATGAACCGACACATGTACCCCAAGACGAGGCGCAGCCGGGTG
>JBDKUC010000222.1:0-21710 GCA_039679885.1 Thermoguttaceae bacterium
AGCTATAGGGTGATACCACAGCGAGCCGATGCAGGTTGGCGGCATCCTTCGCGGCGCCCGACATGCCGGAGCCCAGTTCGTACAAGCCACTGATCTCGCTAAAAGGAATCAGGTTGTACTTCCATCCGCCGGGCTGCTTTCGATCATCGCCCAAATCCGCATCGCCGGTCCACGCCCCGCCCCAGCCGCCGGTCGGAAAGAATCCTCGCCCCTGTTCGTGGTTCAGACACGCCAACGCGAGTAGCCTGACCTTACGTTGACACTGTTCTCGCCGCGCCGACTCCCTCGCCGCTTGGATCGCCGGCAGCAGCAGGCCCAGCAGAACCGCGAAGATGACAACCACCACAATGAACTCGGTGAGCGTAAAACCCCGCGATGGCCGACCGCCGACCGGCTTTCGGATCGCCCTTGATATTTTACTGTCGATCATTGCACGCTCCTCGCCGCGATTCTACTGCACATAGGGGCCACATCAACCCCGCTGCCAACGGCCCCGCTTCGGCCAAATACCCCTTGTCGAGGCATTCCGAGCTATGTATATTACAAGGCTCGGCATTTTTGGGAGCTAGCAAGTACACGATCATGGACCTGGCAAGACTACGTAATATCGGCATCTCAGCCCACATCGACTCGGGCAAAACCACCTTGAGCGAGCGCGTGCTGTTCTATGCCGGCCGCATCCATCGCATGCAAGAGGTTCATGACGGCAGCGGCGGCAGCGGCGCGACGATGGACCACATGGAGCTCGAAAAGGAGCGCGGCATCACGATCACCAGCGCCGCCACCCAGGTCCGCTGGCACGATGCGACCATCAACCTGATCGACACCCCCGGCCACGTCGATTTCACCGTCGAAGTCGAACGAAGCTTGCGCGTTTTGGACGGCGCTATCCTGGTGCTCTGCGCCGTCGGCGGCGTGCAGGCCCAGTCGCTGACGATCGATCGCCAGATGCGCCGCTACCACGTTCCGCGGCTGGCCTTCATCTACAAGATGGACCGCACGGGGGCGAATCCCGAGAAGGTCGTCGAGCAGTTGAGGGCGAAGCTCGACTGCGACGCGATGCTGATGCAATTGCCCATCGGTCGCGAAGGCGATTTTCGCGGCATCATCGACTTGGTCACCGAGAAAGCGCTCTATTTCGACGGCACGAACGGAGAACATGTTCGCGAGGAGGCGATTCCGGCTGAAATGGCCGCCGAGGCTCGCATCGCCCGGCAGCGGCTCCTGGAAACGCTCTCGATGTACAGCGACGAGCTGATGGAGATTTTGCTGGCCGAGAAGCAGCCGCCGCTGGAGATGATCTACGACGTGGTCCGTTCGGCCGTCTCTCAGCTGGAGTTTACGCCGGTCTACGTCGGCTCGGCGTATCGGAACAAGGGAGTGCAGCCGCTGCTGGACGCGATTGTCCGGCTGCTGCCGTCGCCGCTGGACCGCCCGGCCAAGGCGCTCACGAAGGATCGCGAGGGGCAACAGCACGATCTGCAACTCGTGCCCGACCCGCAAAAGCCGACCGTGGCGATGGCATTCAAGATCGTCGAGGATCCGTACGGCACGCTGACGTTCATGCGGCTCTACCAAGGGCGGTTCGAGAAGGGCGGCACGTACTTCAACCAGCGGACCGGCCGCAAGGAGCGCTTGGGCCGCATCCTGCGGATGCACGCCGACCAGCGCGAGGAGATCGACGAGGCGTCGGCCGGCGACATCGTGGCCGTGCTCGGCATGGACTGCGCCAGCGGCGACACCTATGCCTCGGAGCCGAAGTACTGCACGTTAGAGAACATGTTCGTGCCCGAGCCGGTGATCCGCATGGCCATTTCCCCGATGAAGCGCGACGGCGCGGACCGGTTGAGCAAGGCCCTGCACCGCTTCCGCCGCGAGGACCCGACGCTCAACGTGAGCACAGACGAGGAGACGGCCGAGACGATCATCGCCGGCATGGGCGAGCTGCACCTGGAGATCTACATCGAGCGAATTCGCCGCGAGTACGGCGTGGAGGTCGAGGTCGGCGCGCCGAAGGTGAACTACCGCGAGGCCCCGACGCAGGCGGCGGAGTTCAACACGCGGCACCGCAAGCAGACCGGCGGTTCGGGCCAGTACGCCCACATCATCGGCCGGCTCGACGTGCTGCCGGAAGACGCCACCGAGAGCTTCTATTTCGAGGAGAACGTCACCGGCGGGCGAATCCCCAAGCAGTTCATCCCGGCCGTCGAAAAGGGCTTCCGCTCGATGTTGGCGAAGGGCCCGATCGCCAAGTACCCGGTTGTCGGGCTGGCGGTCTACCTCGAGGACGGCACCTATCACGAGGTCGACAGCTCGGACATGGCGTTCCAGGTGTGCGCCCAGACGGCCATGCGCGAGACGTTCCCGAAGACGAAGCCGGTGCTCTTGGAGCCGGTGATGAAGATCGAAATCGAGTGCCCCACGCAGTTCCAGGGCTCCGTGGTGGGCAATCTCACCTCGCGGCGCGGCATCGTCCTAGCCGCCGAAGTGCATGGCCCCGAGGTGCGGATCGAGGGCGAAGTGCCGCTGGCCGAAACGTTCGGCTACTCGACTGATCTGCGGAGCATGACGCAAGGGCAAGGCACCTTCACGATGGAGTTCGCCCGTTACAAGCGTCTGCCGCGCAATCTCGAAGAAGAGCTGATCGCCGAGCGCAAGAAGATGGCGATGGCCGGCGTGTAGCGTACAAAGCCGCGACCGCTGGTCGCGGAACGGGTGGCACGCCCTGAAAGGGCGTTGACGCTGGAGTGGCACGTGTCCTTGGTCGTTGGGTGGCGCGAGTTCTTAGTCGCAGGGTGGCACGCCCTGAAAGGGCGTGGTTGCCTGGCTACGGTTGGCCTCATCGCCGTCCTGTCTCATGGATCGGCGGAAGTGTGTCATCCATCTCAATTCGCACCGGCCGAATTCCGTCGTACCATCGCGAACTCGACTATTCCCACTCATTGGGTGAGGTCGCCAGTCCTCGCCGCACTGGATTCGCATGAAGATACTCAACCATTTGGTGGACCGTCGACAGTTCCACGACATTGCGGTCATAGCCGCCGCCTGGCTGCCAGAAGCGACGGCGAATCCGCTGACCCTCGCGGACGGTGATGCGGGAGAGCCAATGCGGCGAGTTCGTTTCCAAATAAGTGATCGCGCGCCGGGCAACGGCCTCCTTGATGTCACCAAAAACATGGCCAACATCGGACGCCGGATCGCAGAGGCGAATCAACAAGTGAACGTGCTCCGGCATCAGAACATAGGCCCACAACTCGAACAGCCGTCTCCGGCGGGCGGATTCGAGTTCTTCGAGCAACCAGAGCCGTGTTCGGTCACGACCGAGGAACTGGTAACCCCGGTAGCAGGAGAACGTCAATTCATGGACGTTGCCAGGCTCATCAAACCGGTGGCGAGTCTTTCGAAAGACGGGTTTGCCGGTCTTGCGATCGAAGGTCCTCATTGCGTGGCCTCTCTCCGCACGGTCGGAACAACAAGACACGCCCTTGCAGGGCGTGCCACCCAACGGCCGCCCTTTAGCGATCCTACACGCCCTTGCAGGGCGTGCCACCCAACGGCCGCCCCTTAGCGATTCTACACGCCCTTACAGGGCGTGCCACTCGACGGCCATCGTCAGCGACTCCCACGCCCTTGCAGGGCGTGCCACCCAGCCACCGGAGCCGCGCCGCTCGAACCGCTACCCGCCGACGATCTCTTCGTCGCGGAAGAAGATGGCGATTTCGCGTTGGGCCGACCCGGGGCTGTCCGAGGCGTGGATGAGATTCATCTGTTGGCTGGCGCTGAAGTCGCCGCGGATGGTGCCGGGATTGGCCTTCAGCCCGTTCGTTGCGCCGGCCAGGTTGCGAAGCACTTGAATCGCCTCGGGACCGGCCACGACCATGGCCACCACCGGCCCGCCGGTGATGAACGCCTCGAGTTCCGGATACCACGACTTCTCGACGTGTTCGGCGTAATGCCGCCGGGCCAACTCGGGCGTCACTCGCATCAGTTTCATCGCCGCAATCGTGAGGTCCTTGTCTTCAAGCCGGGCGAGCACTCGGCCCATCAGGCGGCGGCGGACACAGTCGGGTTTCAACAGAACGAGCGTGCGTTGCATGGAGGATCATCCTTCGGGAGTCGAAAAGCGGCCATTTTACGCGGTTTCGCCGGACGGCTCAAGCCTTGGCCGCACGGATGGCAGGACGACTGCAAAGTTGTTCGTAGTTCCGGCTTTAGCCGGTCATTTGCCGCCTAAAGGCGGAACTACGAACGCCTGCAACGGACTTTGCAGTCCGCCTGCGCACGATGGGATCGCGCACGCCGAAAACTGTAGGGTGCGTGCTTGCACGCACGCGTCAAGCTGAACCCGCGATCGACTCACGCTAGACCCGCGATCGCGGCGTGTACTGCGTGTGCAGCAGCCGGTGCGAGGCGTCGCCAAGCGGCTTGCCGAGGAACTCGGCGTACAGCTTGGCGATGTCGGGGTTCTCGTGCGACTTCCGAAGTTTCTTCCCCTCGTCCTCGCGGAAGATGGCTTTCGTGCGGGCTTCGCGGATCTCGCTGGTCGTGAATCGCGGCTGGCCGCCGCCGCCGATGCAACCGCCGGGGCAAGTCATCACCTCGACGAAGTGATACTGCTTCTGGCCCGATTGAACCGCCGAGATCACTCGCTCGGCGTTGCTCAGGCCGTGGGCGACGGCCACGTTGAGCGTCACGCCTTCCAGGAAGCCCCACTCCGGCTTGACCCCTTCGATCTTCAGCGACGCTTCCTTGACGCCCTTCAGCCCCGAGAGGTCGGAGACGTGAAGGCCGGGCATCGGCAGCGGGCGTCCGGTCACCACCTCGTAGACCGTGCGGATCGCCGCTTCCATCACGCCGCCCGTGTTGGCGAAGATGTCGGCGGCGCCGGTGGAGAGGCCCAGCGGGGCGTCCATCTCTTCGTCCGGCAGCGCGTCGAAATCGATGCCGGCCGCCTTGATCATCTTGCCAAGCTCCCGAGTCGTCAGCACGATATCGACGTCGCGGGTCCCGCTTTGGTCCAACTCCGGCCGTTGGCACTCGAACTTCTTCGCCGTGCAGGGCATGATCGAAACGACGACGACCTCCTCCGGCCGCTTGCCGAGTGTCGCGGCGTAGTAGGTCTTCGCCAGCGCGCCGAACATTTGCTGGGGCGATTTGCAGGTGCTCAGGTTCGGCAGCATCTCCGGGTGGAAATACTCCATGAACTTGATCCAGCCCGGCGAACAACTCGTGAACATCGGCAAAGGCTTCGGCCCGTGGTCTATCTTGCTCGACTTCCAGCCGTCCGGCTTGAGCGCGGTGGTCAGCCGCTGCAGGAGTTCGTTCCCTTCCTCGATGATCGTCAGGTCGGCGGCGAAGTTCGTGTCGAAGACCGCGCGGAAGCCCAATCGCCGCAGGGCGGCAACCATCTTGCCGGTGACCAGCGTGCCTGGCTCGTGGCCGAAGCACTCGCCCAACGCCGCGCGAATGGCCGGGGCCGTCTGGACGACGACGTGATTGTCCGGCTTGTCGATCGCCTTCCACACCTCGTCGATCTGCTCCCGCTCGGTGATCGCGCCGACCGGGCAAACCGCTGCGCACTGGCCGCACTGGACGCAGGCTACGGTTTTCAGGTCGTGGTTGAACGCCGGGCCAATGACCGTCTCGAATCCGCGGTTCTGCGGAAACAACGCGCCGACGCGCTGCGTCTCGAGGCAGACGCTCACGCAACGGCGGCACTTGATGCACTTGCCGCTGTCGCGGGCCAAGGCCGGCGTCGACGTGTCGATCCGCTTCCGGGTCTTTTCGCCCGTGTAGGCCACTTCGCGGATGCCCAGCTCAGAGGCCAGCGACCGGAGTTCGCAGTCCTCGCTCCGGTCGCACGTCTGGCAATCGCCGTTATGCTCGGAGAGGAGCAGTTCGACCACGGCCCGGCGTGCGTCGCGCACCCGGCGGCTGTTCGTCTGCACCTTCATCCCCTGGCTGACCGGCATCGAGCATGAGGCCACGAGGTTTCGGGCGCCTTCCACTTCGACGACGCAGACGCGGCAAGCGCCGATTGCCTTGAGGCCCTCGACGTAGCAGAGCGTCGGAATACGAATGCCGGCCTGCTTCGCCGCCGCCAAGATCGTGGTCCCTTCGGGAACTTCCGTCGAGATGTTGTTGATCGAGAGGGAGAGCATAGTGGTCAGTGGCTAGTGGATTAGTCGTAGGGTGCGTGCTTGCACGCACCTTCGTTTCTTCTCGCGGACTCCTGGTGCGTGCAAGCACGCACCCTACGGGTCTATTCGTGATGCGTCGCGCCTGCCGTCGCGGCGCCGTTGCCCGCGCAACGTTTTCCATAGTCGCAGCGGAGGCAGCGGCCGGCCTGACGCAGGGCGACCGACTCGCGCCACGGCTGCTCGACCTCGTCGAAGTTGCTCCGCCGCCGATCGACCGGCAGCAGGCTGAGCCGCTCGCGCGGGGTGTCCGACGGGTCGGCGTCCGGGTCGAACGACGTGTCCACCTGACGGTCTTCCCGCCAGAAGGCGTGGACGCCGCCGGTCAGATAGAGGTCGATGCCCATCGCTGCGCGTTCGCCGGCCGCGACGGCCTCGACGACCGACGATGGCCCGCTCACGGCGTCGCCGCCGGCGAAGATCCACTTCTCGGAGGTCTGGCCCGTCACCGGGTTGATCTGAATCAGGCCCGGCCCGCGCGACTCGATCGCCGTATTGTTGCAGATTTTCTGCAAGTCGAGCGTTTGGCCGATCGCCACGAGCACCTGATCGGCGGGGAGGAAGAAGGCGTCGCCACCTTCTTCCGGGCGGCGGCGGCCCGAGCGGTCGAACTCGCCGAGCCGCATCGGCAGGCACTTTAGCCCCGCCACGCGTTTGCCGTCCAGGACGATCTCGCTCTGGGCCGTCAGCAGCTTGAGCTGCACGCCTTCGTTCTCGGCCTCTTCGATTTCCTCTTCGTAGGCCGGCATGGCCTCGCGGCCGCGGCGATAGACGACGGTGACCTTCTCGGCGCCCAACCGCAGCGCGGTCCTCGCGGCGTCGATGGCCGAGTTCCCGCCGCCGATGACGGCGACGTTCTTGCCCACCGGCGCCGAGCCACGAAGGTTGTACGTCCGCAAGAAGCTCAACGCGTCGGCGATGCCTTCCGCCTCCTGGCCAGGCATGCCGAGGCTCACGCCGATTGGCGCACCGATGCCGAGGAACAAGGCGTCATAGCCTTCCGCGCGGAGGGCCTTCAGCGTCACCTGCTCGCCGAGCGCGGTGTTGGTGAAGATCTCGACGCCCATCCGCTCGATCATGCGGACCTCGCGGGCGACGATCTCACGCGGCAATCGGTAAGCCGGAATCGCCTGGACCAGCATGCCGCCCGGCCGCGGCTCCGCCTCGAAGATCTTCGGGCGGTAGCCAAGCCGCGCGAGGAAGTACGCGCACGACAACCCCGCGGGCCCCGCGCCGATGATGCCGACTTTCCGCTTCGCGTTTTGATCGTTCTCGCGGACCTCGGGCAACTGGACCGTCACTTCCTGATCGACCATGAATCGCTTGATGCCGCGGATCGACACCGGGGCGTCGAGCGTCGATCGCCGGCATTTGTCCTCGCACGTGTGGAAGCAAACGCGCGAGCAAACCGCCGCGAACGGGTTCCGGTCGCGATGGAGCCGCAGGGCCTCGGCGTAGCGTTTTTCGGCGACCAACGAGACGTAGCCGGGGATGTCGACGTTGGCCGGGCAAGCGCTCGAGCAGGGCGCGCTGACCAGCGCCGCGCAGACGCCCGCCCGACAGTGCTTGTCGCGAATGTGTTCGACGAACTCCTGGCCAAAATGGCGGATTGTCGAAAGGACCGGGTTCGAGGCCGTTTGGCCGAGTCCGCAAAGCGAGGCATCCTTGACGATTTCGCCAAGATCGATCAGCCGCTCGATGTCGCTCTCCTCGCCGCGTCCTTCGCAGATCCGGTTCAGGATTTCGAGCATCCGCTTGGTGCCGACGCGGCAGGGCACGCACTTGCCGCACGACTCTTCCTGGACGAACTCGAGGAAGTATCGAGCGACGTCGACCATGCAGCTATCCTGATCCATGACGATCAGGCCGCCGGAGCCCATGATGGCGCCCAGCTCGGAGAGCGACTCGTAGTCGAGCGGAACATTCAAGTGCTGCTTCGGGATGCAACCGCCGGAAGGGCCGCCGATCTGGGCGGCCTTGAACTCCTTGCCGCCAGGGATGCCGCCGCCGATGTCGTAGAACAGATCGCCCAGCGGCGTGCCGACCGGGACCTCGACGAGGCCCGAGTTGGTGATTGCGCCGGCCAGGGCGAAGACCTTTGTCCCCTTGCTTTTTTCGGTCCCTTGGGAGGCGAACCACTGACCGCCGTTGCGAACAATGGCGGGCACGTTGGCGTAGGTCTCGACGTTGTTCAACACCGTGGGCTTTCCCCACACGCCGGCCACGGCCGGGAACGGCGGCCTGGGCCTGGGCTCGCCACGGTTGCCCTCGATCGAGGTCAACAGCGCGGTCTCTTCGCCGCAGACGAACGCCCCGGAGCCCATGCGGATCTCGAGGTCGAACGAAAAGCCGGCGCCCAGAATGTTCTTGCCCAGCAGGCCGTGCTCGCGGGCCTGCTTCAAGGCGATTTTGAGCCGCTCGACGGCCAGCGGATATTCGGCGCGGACGTAGATGTATCCCCGCTCGGCGCCGACGGTATGCCCGGCGACGATCATGCCTTCGATGACGCTGTGCGGGTCGCCCTCGAGGACGCTGCGGTCCATGAACGCGCCCGGGTCGCCTTCATCGGCGTTGCAGACGACGTACTTGGGGCTGCCGGCGGCATCGTGCGTGAACTTCCATTTGCGCCATGTGGCGAAACCGGCGCCGCCGCGGCCTCGGAGGCCGGAGATGCGAAGCGTGTCGATGACCTGCTCGGGGTTGTTTTGCTCGAGCACCTTGGCCAGCGCCTGATAGCCGTCCCTGGCGATGTAGTCTTCGATCCGTTGCGGGTCGATCATCCCGCAGTTGCTCAACAGGATCTTCTTCTGCCGCTTGAAGAAGTCCATCTCCGACGCGTTGGCCACCGAACGGCCGTCGGGCCGCTTGTGCGTCAGACGCTCGACGACGCGGCCACGCACCAGATGCTCGCCGACAATGTCCTTGGCGTCCTCCGGCTTGAGCTTCTGATAGAAGGTGTCGCCGATCATCAGGGCCGGCCCGCCCGAGCATGGCCCGAGGCAGCCGGCGCCGATGATCTTGACCGATCCCTGCAACTGCCGCTGGGCGAGCTCTTCTTCCAGCGCCGTCTTGACGTTCAGGGCGCCTGAGGCGATGCAACTGGCCCCGAGGCAGATGCGGATTTGCTTCTGGCCGTCGGCCGCCGCCTTCTGCTGCTCGGCTCGAAGCGAGTCTCGCAGCTTGGTCAATTCCTTAACGCTGGCTAGGACTCCGGTCATTCTTGGCTCTCCGCTGCGATGTTCGTAGTGCCGGCTTACTTGGCTGGCTGGCGACTTCTGCTTCTAGGAGGCGATCCATGCTTTGCGATGGCGACCGCTAACGGCCGGATAGATCAGATTCCGGCGAAGTGGCGACAAGGGCCGTCCAGGCCGAATCAGGAGCGATCCTCTCCGTTGCCGTTCTCGTCGCTGGCGGGGTGGTCGCGGTACTGGTCGAGAATCTTGGCCAACCGCGCCGGCTTCACTCGCTGGTGGACGTCGTCGTCGATCATGATGACCGGCGAAAGGCCGCAGGCCCCGAAACATCGGCCCACGTCCAAAGAGAATTGCTGGTCGGAACTGGTCTCGCCGACCTCGATCTGCAAAACGTCTTTCAGACCGGCGAGCACCTCCTTGCCGCCGCGGACGTAACAGGCCGTGCCGAGGCAGACGCGGACCAGATGCTTGCCGCGGGGCACCGTGGTGAAAAACGAGTAGAAGCTCACCACGCCGGCGACTTCGCTATAGGACTTTCCAAGCGACGTCGCGATCTTCTTCAGCGCCGCCTCCGGCAGGTAGCCGAACATCGCCTGGGCGATTTGGAGCACGGGAATCAACGCCCCGGGCACTTCCTTGTACTCCCGCAGGACGTCGTCGAGCCGACCGAGGAGTTCCTCTTCGCTCGCCGCTTGGCACCCCGGACAGGTGGCTTCTTTCGCCGTAACTGGCATGGATCTGGATCCCTATAATAACGAACCCAACCCAAAGGTATTAAACGCGATTATAGTATCACGGGCGCGAGGGGAACGCAAGAGTGTGCCACAGGCATCAGGACCGCGGAGTCGTCGGAGAGTCGTTCGTAGTTCCGCCTTTGGGCGGCGATTTCACTCGGAACGCCGTCTAGAGGCAGAACTACGAACAGGCTCTGAATCGTCCTGCACAGGGCATCGCCGGCGATGCGGATCGAGAAAACGCTCGGGCCGGTGCGACCAAGCAAGGCGCAAAGAAAGCCCGGGCGAGGTCTGTGCTCTGGAGAGGCCCCCATCGCCGCGTTACGCCGTCAGCGCAGAGAATCGGGCGGGGGATCGGACGGGGCTACTCGAGCCCGGATTGCTGGAGGAACAGCACCCGGTTGCGGCCCCGGCGAACGTCCACCGGCCGGACGAAGGCCCGGCTGGGGCCCCACGCCTCGTGGGGACGGCGGAAATGGCTCGAGATCAGCTCCCACTCCTCCTCATTGCTGCGACACTGCTGTGTCGGAACCACCAGCCAGTCAATCTGGGCCATATCGATCACCGGGTCGAGCACCTTGACACCGCGGCTTCTCATCGGAAGTCCTCCCTGTTCGATCTGCTGCTGAGACGCCAAGCCAGAAGAGCAGATTGCGTGCCAGGCGGGCGTTGGGACTTCGTAACCTTTTGCAGTCAAGGCACTTAGGACGCAATGGGCCTGTTCTCGATGTGCTGCCGCGTTGCCGAATGGCATCAGCCCGACGAAATGGCTAAACGGGACCTAAACTACCGGTATGGGGACTCTGTTCGATGGGTGGATGAACTGACCCGCCCGTCGCAACCAGAGTGAACGGTTCCCCTCGGGTGGGCATTTTAGCCCGCTGACTGCGAATCCTGCCTAGCTATGATGCCTTCCTGCGTGCCAAGTCGTGAAACACTTCACGGTCGCTTCGTACGATGCCTGATCGTTGCAATCGTGGCGGTCATTGGAATACAGGCCTACATCGACCTGCCATTCGTTACGAAGTCCAACATCGACGCTGACGAAGTCGAGCATGCGCACGTCATCTGGGCGTTGAATCAGGGAATCATGCCCTACCGCGACATCCATCAGATCCACACACCCATGCTGTGGATCATGATGTCGCCGGTCATGCGATGCCTTCCAGAAAGCGTTGTCGCGATGATCGCGCTGCGTGGGCTATGCGCCCTGGCGTTTCTCGGGACCTATGCGGTCGGTCTGCTCGTGCTGCGGGAGGTCAATGGAGCGTTGCGCTGGACGCATGCTCTGGTGATGCTGTTGTTGAGTCTGTCGATCTTCTTCGATTTCGGTTTTCATCAATTTCGCCCCGATCCGTTCATGACGCTCTGCACGGCGTTGGGAATTCTGGCGGCGATGCGGTTGCGGCGCGCACCTCGGAAGAACTCGTTTCTGTGTGGACTGGCGTTTGGCTTTGCGGTGTCGCTTTCCCCGAAGATGGCCCCGTTGTGTCTGTTGATGCCGATCCTGTGTCTGCTCGAATGGCGGCAGTCGCGGACGCTGAGGCCTTGGGGACTCGTGATTCCTTACGGTCTTGGGTTCGTCTTGGGGTTGGCGCCGGCGGCGATGTGGCTTGTCGGTCAGGGCCTGTTCGGCGACTTCCGGCATTGGGTCCTGGCGCACAATGTGGACAGACTCAACGTTTTTGAGTACCGCACGTGGCAGAGCATCGACCGGGGCAAGTTCCTTACGCTCCTGGCTCTTGCGGGCGCGCTGGTCATGCGGCGGGCCAAGTCGACCGCAACGGCCGAGCCTTGGAAGCCAAGCCGTTGTCTTTTCGTCGCGGCGGCGTTGGCCTGGTTGCTGCCGCTCATCGAACCGAACCACCTGATGTACAACGCCCAGGTCTTCGCCATGCCGGGGTGCGTCTTGGCGACGCTCTTGGTCGCGCGATTGGTCGAGCTCGACCACTGGCCGTGGAAGCTGCAATCCGTGTTGGCCGCATTGCTCGTGCTGTGCCTCGTCACCGGCTCGGCAATGCGAGGCACGACGCTGCGAGTACGCGGCTACAGCGTCCCCCACGTCGCCCTGCAAAAACTGATGGATGCCGGCAAGTCCAGCGGCGCGACGTGTGTCGGCTTTGCGCCCTGGCATCCCATTTTCTGTCGCGATGCGACAGACCTGTACATGGCTTGGGAACAAGGCCCAGACGTTCAGGGCTGCGTGTCGCCGGCGGGCAGACGCGTCTATCAGGAGATGTGGCAACGCGCCATGACCGAGATTTTCACGAAACAGCCGACGATGATCGTCGGCGCTTGGGTATGGGAATCCGCATTCAAGGACGGTTTGATCAACAGGGAACAGTATTTCAATCTCCAACGACTTTTGCAGTCTCGCTACCGAAAGGCGGCCACGGTCCAAGGCGGCGAGATAGGAGTGTTCTTGCATCATGATCAGTGATTCGCTCGATCCCAGAAAACTTCCTGTCAACGACGCGTGTTCCTGCCGCTTGCCTCTCGGCGGCGGTCTTTCCGGCAGAACGTTGACGGCCGCGCCATACGCTCACCCCACCTGGCTTGGCCACCTGAAGATCATCCGGTGCGATCACTGGGTGAAGAACGTCTTCATGCTTCCCGGTATTATCGCGGCGATGACGGTCGAGCCGTGGGCCTTCGACAGTCGCTTCCTCTTGGCGTTGTTCTGGGGAACGCTCTCGATGTGCATCGTTGCATCGAGCAACTACGTGATCAACGAGGTGCTGGACGCTCCCTATGATCGCTATCATCCGACAAAGTGCCGCCGGCCTGTGCCGGTGGGCGAAGTCAGTGTTCCCTGGGCCTACGTGCAGTGGATCGTGATGTTGCTGGTCGGTTTGGCGACGGCGACGCTCGTCTCCCGCCCGTTCGCCGTGACCATGGGCGTCCTGTGGGTGATGGGGTGCATCTACAACATTCCACCGTTGCGGTTCAAGGATTTGCCCTATCTCGACGTCCTTTGCGAGGCGGTGAACAATCCGTTGCGTCTGATGGCCGGCTGGTTCATCGTCGGTTCCACCGTCATTCTTCCCGCGTCGCTTCTGATGAGCTACTGGATGATCGGCTGTTACTTCATGGCCATCAAACGGTATGCCGAGTACCGCGACATCGCGAATCCGGAGAAAGCGGCTGCCTATCGGCGGTCTTTTGCTCACTACAACGCGGATCGGCTGCTGGTCACGGTGATGTTCTATGGTTCGAGCGCCATGCTATTCCTGGGCGCATTCACGGTGCGATATCACATCGAGCTGATTCTGGCCTATCCGTTGGTCGCCCTGGTGATGGCGATCTACTTGTGGATTGGCCTGAAGCCGAACAGTGCGGCCCAGGCGCCCGAAAAGCTGCATCGAGAGCCAGCGCTCATGGCGTCGGTCGTTGCCTGCGCCATCGTGATGTTCTGGCTGTTGATCGTGAACATCCCGTTGGTGCACAAGATTTTCGCCCCGACGCTCCCGGTTGTTGCCCAGACGGGACACTCGGACGACGCCTATGCGACGGAGATTCGTCTCCCGTAAGCCGCGTCCCCTGCGCCTCAACGGGCTCGCCTGCAAGAAGGGCGTTGGACGGACTTAGGAAGCCCAGCCCACGAGTGTCCGCCTACGGCGCTGCAGGACGACTGCAAAGTTGTTCGTAGTTCCGGCTTTAGCCGGTCATTTTCCGCCTAAAGGCGGGACTACGAACGCCTGCAATGGACTTTGCAGTCCGCCTGCTACGGCGCTGGCGGCTTCTTCTCGGACCCATAGCGGCGATTAAAGACATTGGGATCGAACGGGTCGCTCGTCGGTGCGGCGCCAACCGTGTTTGGCTTTGGCGATGGTTCGGCGCCGTTCGGCCGCGCGGCGGCTGTTGCGTTGGGCCGATCGTTCGTTTTGCCGAATTGCCGATGCGTTTGTCCGCGGCGGGCCTCTTGCGAAAGCACTCGCGGCGTTGCGCGGTTCTGCGGTTCCTCCGGCGTGGCTTCGGCCATCGGCGCCACGGTGTCTGGCTGCTCCTGCGGCGCTTGGTCGGCCAACTGAGCGAGCCAGTCGGCCAGTTTCCGCACTTGGGCCGCCTGGTGATCGTCGAAGACGGCGCGTTGGGCCGTTGCGTGCGGCTTGATGGCCGCCGTCAAAAGCTTGCTCGCCGCGGGGTTCTCGCGGTCAACGAACTTGAGCACAGAGTAGAGGTTCCGTTGCGTGATGCGCCGGCTGGTGGGCCGGCCTGCCGGGATTCGCGTCAGCCGCAGTTCGCCATCCGCCTGCGTATGGCAGCCCGATCCCGTGCAGTTGTTCAACAAGACCGGCTGCACCGATTGGGTGAACGTTTCGACGGCTTTTTGCGGCAGACCGCGGACCATCCGATCGAGATCGTCGTTCGACGGTCCGCCGGTCGCGGGCCCTTTCGAAAGGGTCGGAGCTTGCGGATCGGTCGACATCTTCAGTCGTCGTTGCAAGACGGCGATCATCGGATTCCGCGGATCGGCGACGGTGGCGTCGGCCAGTTCCGTCGCAGCGGGACCCAAGAGATTATGGTGAAGGCACCACTGGGCCAATTCCAGATGGTGATGCACGTTTCCGACCTGAATGCCCGCCCGCTTCCGCCGGTAGCCGTCTTCCAGGTCCCGGCAGACCACTTCGACGTCTTTTTGCTTGACGCGGATCTGGCCGTCGGTGAGATCGACGACGTAGACGTCGTCGGCGGGCGTGACGCGGCCTTCGAGCACTTCACCGTTGCGAAGGATGAGCATGCCCGTCTCGGCCGCGTCGGCCGTGCGTGGCCCGCAGACGCCCAGGGCAATCATCGCGGCGACAACGGCCGCTTTTCCAGGGAAGCGCAGCATCATGGCGCGGAGGATAGAAATCGCAGGGGCCCTCGTCAAGGCCGGTTTTGCCGCGTGCAAGTTGACTTCGTGATTTCTATGGCGAGCATTCGAGAACGACATGCATACTCACATGCCCGTTCACGGGCATTTCCGCCGCAGGCGGTTTTAGGCCCGTGCTTTAGCACGGGTTTGCTGGCGTGATCGGCTTGCTGCAATCAGGCTCGCCTGTCACGCCCGTTGACGGGCGTCCTGCCGGTTGGCTGACAGGAGGCCCGTAAACGGGCGTGACGAATTGGCCGAATCGCCATCCCTTCAACCCGGCGTGAACGCCGGGCCTCAACCGCCTTCGGCGGACAAGGGGCGTAAACGCCCCTGCAAAGCGCAACTTGCACCCCGGTTTCGCCGTCGCAATCTTCCGCCGGGCTTAGGGCTCAGGAATAGAACTCGTCCCGGCCGACCGCCTCGAATGCGTTCTTGATGTGCTCGATCGTCGGGAACCACTTCCCGGCGGGCCACGTGATGGCGATCACGTCGAATCGGGCCGGGCGATCGAGCAGCCGGTGCCGCTTCAAGAAGCTGACGGCCAGCCGGGTGAGCCGCCGCTGTTTGACGTCGTCGACGGCCTCGGCCGGATGGCCGGCCTCGTGCGACTGACGCGTCTTCACCTCGACGAAGACGATCGTCTTGCGATGAAGGGCGACCAAGTCGAGCTCGCCGGGGCCGAACTGATCGCCCCGGGCGAGAATCCTGTAGCCCCGCCGGCGAAGAAACCGGGCCGCCGCATCCTCGCCCCGCCGGCCCAGCGGCTTTTCGGGGAACAGCCGCCGCCACAAGCGGGAAACGTTCTGTCGAAGCATGCGTAGGTTATGCTTCAGCATCACGCTCATCGACCTAACGGTTCGCTAGCTGAGTGCCATGCCCACGCTTGTCGTGGGCATGAGCAAGCGGTAAACATGCTTGCTGTCTCGCTGCGCTCGCTTAGCAAGCATGGCGCCCATCAGTGCGTAGGTTATGCTTCAGCATAACGGTCACGCATCATCGACGCGACTGCGATTGCCTGCCCTTCCCAAGAGAGAAGGACAAAGGCAGCGCTACTTGCCGCCGTCCGTGCGGCGTTCCTTGAGGCGGACGGCCTTGCCGGTCCGGTCGCGGAGATAGTAGAGCTTCGCGCGGCGGACAACGCCAGATCGCTTGACTTCGACCTTGGCGATTCGCGGCGAGTGGATGGGGAACTTCCGCTCGACGCCCTCGCCCTGCACGATGCGGCGGACGGTGAACGTCTCACGCGTGCCGGAGCCGGCCTTGGCGATGACCAGACCGTTGAAGATCTGAATGCGTTCCTTGTCGCCTTCGAGAATGCGACAGTGGACGTCGACCGTGTCGCCTACGGCGAACTTCGGCAGTTCCGGCTTCAGGCTGGCCTTCTCGACCAACGACAACAATTGCATGCTCATGACAGGCTCCTTTATGAATTTTGGCCGAGAGCTAACGTCTCCCGGGAATTAGGTCTTGGGTTTTAGGTCTTGGGTCTTAGGTCTTGGGTCTTAGGTCTTGGATTCTGCATTCTACCTAAGCCCTAAGACCTAAGGCCCAAGACCTAACGTTCCATCAAATCCTTCCGCCGCTCGATTGTTCGCTGTCGACTATTCTCTTCTCGCCACTGGGCGATCTCGCCGTGATCGCCGCTAAGCAGCACGGCCGGGACTTCATGGCCGCGATACTCGCGCGGCCGGGTGTATTGGGCGCATTCGAGCCATCGTTGGCCGCTGGAAAACGAATCGCACACGCTGCTGTCTTCGTCGCCCAGCACGCCCGGCACGAGCCGGATGACCGTATCGATAATCGTCATCGCGGCGACCTCGCCTCCATTGAGGATGTAGTCGCCGATCGAAATCTCCTCGGGTTGCAGGATCGTTCGTATCCGCTCGTCAAACCCCTCGTATCGGCCGCAGAGCAGCAGGAGCCGCTCGTGTGCGGCCAACCGCTCGACGCCCGGCTGATCGAGGCGGCGCCCCTGGGGCGTCAGCATGACCAGGTGGCCCGGGTCCGGGGCCTGCCCACGCACCGCCTCGACGCACTCGACGGCCGGCTCGACCTTCAGCACCATGCCGGGGCCGCCGCCGTACGGACGATCGTCCACCGTGTTGTGTTTCCCGATCGACCAGTCGCGGATGTCGTGGAGGTGGACCTCGACGAGCCCCGACTGGATCGCCCGCTTCAGTAGGCTCTGGCCCAGGTATCCCTGAAAAATGTCGGGAAACAGGGTCAGGACGTCGAAACGCATGGCGAGTTGCTCTCGTCGTTCGTCATTCCGCCTTCAGACGGCCGTTGGACGCCGTAACGGCTGGCCAAAGCCGGAACTACGAACAGTGCTTTGTCAGCCCTGCGGCTCGGCAGTCGTCTCCGCGGCCGGCTCGGCCGGCTTCTCGGCCGGAGCTTCGGCAGCCGCCTCGGCGTGGGCTCGCGGCTTCGACGGCCGCTTCGGCTTGTCCTCGCTCACGGCCGGCTTCGGCGCCCGGGGCATCGGCGGGGGCGGCTCGGGCCGGCGACGGCTCTGCGCCAGCCGATCCAACGCCTCGCGTTGGGCGGCGACGTGCGTTCCCTCGGCGCCATACTTCTTGATCAAGACGCTCACCTTGTCCGATGGCTGCGCCCCAACGCTCACCCAATAGGCGATCCGTTCGCTATTGAGAATAGCTCGGGCGTCGGTCTCCGGCACCAGGGGATCGTAGGTGCCCAGCTCTTCCAACACCCGGCCGTCGCGCGGCTTGCGGATGTCCATCGCACAGATCCGATAGTAGGGCCGGTGCTTGCGGCCGAACTGCTTCATCCGAATACGTACTGACACGCTGTTCTCCTCGTTTGGTCTTTGGTCTTAGGACTTGGGACTTAGGTCTGGCGGTGCGGCCCAAGACCTAAGACCACTACTATTGTCGCAGCCTCAATTGCGATGAAAACATTAGTATCCCCGAAAGCAGCGCGAACGACGCGCCTGCTAGGATCGCTCTCGTCCAAACATCTGTAGACGCTTCCCTCGCGCCCATGCCAACACCGAAGAGGATGCATCCGGCAGCAACAACGACGATCGTTCTCGCTTTCGTGGATAGCACTCCTTATTTAGGTCCTTGGTCTTGGCACGCTGGTCTTAGGACTTGAGATTTACGTCTGGCCGTGTGGCCCAAGACCTAAGACCCTAAGACCGTCATCGGTTCTTCCTTCCCTCTCGTTTCTTCCTTCGCAACTCCCGTTCGCGTTCTTTGCGGAGTTTGGCTCGCTCGGCCGAGGTGAGGCGTTTGCCGGTGCCGACTTTCTGCTTCGAGAATCGGCCGCCGGGATCCATCATGCCTCCCTTGGTCACCTCCTGCATCATCTTCATCCGATCGCGGATGCCCATGCCCGACATCCGCTTCATCATGTCGGCCATGCCGTCGAACTGCTTGACCAGTTCGTTGACTTCGTGCGGCTCGACGCCGGCGCCGGCGGCGATGCGGCGGCGGCGGCTCTGGTCGATCACCCTCGACGGATGGCGGCGTTCGTCGGCCGTCATCGAATCGACGATGCCCACCAGCCGCTTCATGTCCTTTTCGGCGTCGATCTGGCTGAGCGCCTCCTGCATCCCGCCGAGGCCCGGGATCATGCCCATGATCTTGTTGATCGGCCCGAGCTTCTTCGTTTGGCCCAGCATCTTCTTGAAGTCGTCGAGGGTGAACTCCCCCTTGCGAAGGCGTTCCTCCTGCTTCTGCATCTCGTCCTGGTCGAACTTCTGCTGGGCCTGTTCGACCAGCGTGAGCACGTCGCCCATGCCGAGGATGCGCCCGGCCATGCGGTCGGGGTGGAACTCCTCGAGGGCGTCGAGATGCTCGCCGGTGCCCATGAACTTGATCGGCACGCCGGTGACCTGCTTGACCGAGAGCGCCGCGCCGCCGCGGGCGTCGCCGTCGAGCTTGGTCATGATGACGCCGTCGAGCTCGAGCGCTTCGTTGAACGCCTTGGCGCTCAAGACGGCGTCCTGGCCTGTCATCGCATCGACGACCAGGTAGACCTGGTCGGGCCCGATCCGGCGGTCGATCTGCGTCAGTTGATTCATCAACTCGGC
Source organism: Thermoguttaceae bacterium (assembly GCA_039679885.1). Lineage (GTDB taxonomy): Bacteria > Planctomycetota > Planctomycetia > Pirellulales > Thermoguttaceae > JAJFUI01. Next base: position 19,038 of record JBDKUC010000222.1, read on the forward strand.
GTCGACGTGGAGCCGGCCCGCCGTGTCGAGGATCACCACGTCAACGCCTGTGCCTTTGGCCTCTTTCACGGCCGTCTGGCACAGTGCGACGGGGTCCTTGGCCGAAAGATCGGCATGGACCGGCAGGCCGAGTTGCTGGCCGAGGACCTGCAACTGCTGAATGGCGGCGGGACGCTGAAGGTCGGCGGCGACCAGCATCGGCTTCTTGCCGTTCTGGAGCAACATCCGTCCGAGCTTGCCGCAGGTGGTCGTCTTGCCGGAACCTTGCAGGCCGCAAAGCATCAGCACCGAAACGCCGGGGTGCAGATGTAGCGAGTGGTCGACCGGGCCCATCAGGTTGACGAGCTCGCGGCCGACAATGCCGATCAGGTGCTGCGTCGGGTCCAACGCCTTGAGGACCGTCTCGCCGGTGGCCTGCTCGGTAATGTGGACCATGAAGTCCTTGACGACCGAGAGGCTGACGTCCGCTTCCAACAGGGCGCGGCGCACCAGCTCGAGCCCTTCGCGCATGTTCGACTCGGTGAGCCTGCCCTTGCCACGCAGGGTCCGGATCGCCGAACTCAGGTTTTCTTGAAGTGACTCGAACATGAATCGTTCCCGCAGACGAATCCCTTATGGTAACGGGTAAGGGGGCTCTTTGGCAATGCGGGCGCAAGGCGGACGGGGCCGAAATTTCGCCCAAAATCCCCTCGGGGTGGTGGTGCGCACGGGCGATGACGCCCCTCCGCCCCCAATCCGGCGAGTTTTCGCCAGCCGGACGACGTTTTCACGGTGGGCCATCCCCTTGCGCCGCCTGCTCATCGTCGCCTACGCCGCCGGCCGTTCAACGGCTCAGCCGTGGTCGGAGGTGCGCTCGTCGTTGCGGAGCCGAGTGCAGCCACGGTCGGGCGTCCGGGCAAACATTTTGACGATCCAACGAGCAGCCGAAGACTTGTAAGTCTCTGTCTGCCAGTGGGCTAGTTGGGTGTAGAGAGCGCAATTCGCCCTTGAGCCCGCCGTAGTCGTTTGGGCGGTTTTTTCGCAGCGCTCGGCTGCCGTCGATCTCCTCATGCCGTCGCTCGGCGGTCCCCGTCGCGTCTCCGGCAGCGGCGCCTGTTTGACGCCGCCGATCAACCTTCGTTCAGCGGCGCCGTCGTCTTGTGATCCGGTGTGGGCGGCGGCGCCGTTCGTCTCATTCGGGGACGACCAACTTGGTCACGCCCGGCAGGGCGATCGGATAGACTCCGTCCTTGTCGGGCTTTGTCGGCGGCTCGGCGTCGAACGCGTAGGCGGCCGGCGTCAAATTCTCTTGCGAGTTCATCGCCTTGTCCCAAGTGATTCGCTGACCGGTGTAGTCGGCCAGCCGGCCAATAACGGCCCACATCGTGCTTTTCGCCATATATTCGCCGTTGTTCAGCGCCTGGCCGGCGCGGATGGAAGCGAACAGCCGGCGATGCTCCTCGTCGTACGCTTGCGACAGCGGGGTGATGCCCTTGAACTTCCAGGCGTTTTCGCCTTCGATGTAAGGCTTGCCGGGGTAGTTGGGGAGCACCGCACGCCCCTTCGTGCCGACGAAGACGTCGGAAACATCGTTGAAGCAGCCTGGCATCTGGCGGCAATAGGCGTGCACATGGACGCCGTTGTCGTATTCATAGGTGACCGCGTGGTGGTCGTAGACGTCGCCGGCCTTGCGGTCGCGGAGCAGGCAACCGCCGAGGCCCCACGCGCGCTTCGGCGTAGCGTCCTTCATCGCCCAGGCCGCCTTGTCGAGGCTGTGGACGTGCTGCTCGGCGTTGAAATCGCCCGAGAGCCACACGAAGTACTGCCAGTTCCGCAACTGGTACTGCATTTCGGTCCAGTCGGGCTTGCGATCGCGGGGTGAAAGCGGGCCGCCCATGTACGTCACCTGGATGCTGCGGATCTCACCGATCGCGCCGTCGTGGACTCGCTTCATGGTCTCCATGACGCCCTGGTCGTAGCGCCAGCAGAGGCCCGAAACCAGACTCAGGTTCTTCTTCTTCGCCTGTTCCGCCGAGGCCAAGACGCTGCGGACGCCCTGCGCGTCGACGGCCACGGGCTTCTCGCAAAAGACGTGCTTGCCGGCGTCGATGGCCGCCTTCAAATGCATGGGACGGAAGTGGGGCGGCTCGGCCAACAGCACGACGTCGACGTCGCTCTGGATCAGCTTGTCGGCGGCGTCAAGCCCGACGAAACAGTGGTCTTTGTCGACGGCCACCTTCTGCGGCGCCTCCATCTGCTCGGCCGCCTTCTTCAGGTTGCGAAGACTGCTATCGAGCCGGTCGGAAAAGGCGTCGGCCAGGGCCACGAGTTTGCAGTTCTTGTCGGCGCCGATCGCGTTCGCCGCCGCGCCAGTCCCACGGCCGCCGCAGCCGATCAGCCCGATCCGCAACACATCGCTGCCCGCTGCGTGCGCGCCCCGAGCGATGGAGAGGCCGCCGGCCATCGTGCCTGCGGCTGCCAGGGCGGAGGCGGTCTTCAGAAAATCTCGCCGGCTGCTGGCCGGGGCATTGCAGGTGACGCGATCTTGTGCCATGAATGGGCTCCTTGATGGGCGAGTGGGCAACGCATTAGGGGGTTCGACTGCGGCCGCAAGGAGCGGCCAGGACTGTTGGCCAGTCTACGCCAACCGTGCGAGCGTTGCAAGCCGGAGAGGGGACGCAACAGGAGGACCGC
>JBDKUC010000430.1:0-18680 GCA_039679885.1 Thermoguttaceae bacterium
CACACCGCGGACACTCAAGGATGGCGCCGATGGCCGCCTCGGAGCGGACGGCGAGCCTCGCCCGACAGGTCGTGCAGGTGATCGAGAAAATCGGCTTTTCCACTGTTCCGTTGGCCCCCGGGATGAAGGCCGTTCGCGGGCAGGCCGCCCGTCGTCGCGGCCATACACCGTATTGTACGACATTCGCGATGGGCTGTCATCCGAGTATGCCAATCCGATCGATTGTAGCACCGGGGCAGCCTGACGATTTCCCAGGGTGGCGTTGACCCGAATGCATGCCTCTTCTATCGTGAGGGCATGACTCAACGCTCAGCGAAGCCGGCGACGGAAGGCAGGAGCCAGGAAAAGCCCCTCGTTCTTTGCCCCGGCACGCGCCAAGGAACGATCCGCACGATTCTCGAGTGGCTTGTCGAGATCATCGCCCAACTTTGGCCCTGGTAGCTCCAATCGGGTCTGCGCTGATACGCATGCGTTGTCGCGCTTCGGCAACAAGACCACGCAGTTGCAAGCAACCATCCTATGGATTGCGTGATGCAAGCTCGCACCGATTTCGCGAACCGCTTGACAATTTCTTTCGCATCGGGAGAATGGCGCTATTGAAGGCTTTGGGGGGCGGCAACTGCAGGGAACGACAGTCGGCGGCACCGCGTCGCGGCCTGGACGGCCCCCCCAAGGCTTTCGTCTTTCCATGACTGTCTCGCGCGCTTGGCGTGACGCAGTCTCCTCACGCGGAGGAGTGCCCGGGTTTCATCGCGTCAAAGCGCGATGAGTACGTTGAAGACCATGCCCTTCTGCTTGATCGGTCTCGGCTCGAATCAGGGAAACCGACAAGCGACTCTTGACGCCGCGGTCGACGGCTTGGCCGCGCATCCGCAAATCCGCTTGCTCGCCCGCAGCGCGTGGCATGAAACCAAGCCGATCGGCGGGCCCGCGCAGGCCGATTACCTCAACGGCGCAGTGACCGTCGAGACGTCGCTCGCGCCCGCGGAACTGCTCGGCTGTTTGCAGCGGATCGAGAACGGATTGGGCCGTCGCCGCGACGAACGCTGGGGACCGCGAACGATCGACCTCGACCTGCTCCTGTACGACCGATTGATCTGCGACACGCCGACGCTCGTGCTGCCGCACCCGCGAATGGCCCTCCGCCGATTCGTGCTCGAGCCGGCGGCGGAGGTGGCCTCCGACATGCTTCATCCGACGACCGGCTGGACGGTCTCACGGCTGCTTGAACATCTCAACCAATCGCCTCGCTACATCGCCATCGCGGGCTCGATTGGCGCCGGCAAGACGAATCTGGCCGAGCGGCTGGCCACAACGCTCGGCGGCCGCATAATCGCCGAGCAGCCAGACTGGCGGCAGCTGGATGCGTTCTACGACGACCCGGCCCGGCACGCGTGGGAAACGGAATCGGCATTCTTGGAGCACCGGGCGCGGCTGCTGGCCGAAGACTTTGTTGCAGACGGTCCGTGGTCGATCAGCGATTTCTGGTTCGGGCAGTCGGCCGCGTTCGCTCGCGTCTGGCTGCCGCCCGAGCGATTCGCCTTGTTTCTCGAACGAGAGCGCGAGTTGCATTCCGCCGTGGCGCGGCCGCGACTCATCGTCCTCCTCACGGCGTCGGCTGATGTCCTTCAGGCTCGCGTCGCAGAGCGTGGGCGATGCTGCGAGCGACGGCTAACGGCCGAGCAACTCGGGCGGATCCAGCAGTCGGTCATCGAGCAGACCGCACATCGCGATGTCGGGCCCGTGCTCGGCGTCAGCGGCGAGGATCCCGCCGCAGCATTTGCCGAAGCCCTGGCGGCGATCCGCGGGATGGAGTAGAAATAGCCGTAGGTTATACGGCGTAGGTTATGCTTTAGCATAACGATGGCGGGCGTAGGTTATGCTCCGTCGGGTGGCACGCCCTGAAAGGGCGTGGTCGATCGGCAAACTGTCGCACAACACGCACCTCGCCCTTTCAGGGCGTGCCACCCGGATTTTTCGTCCCAGAAGCATAGCGCACGAGCGGCGATCGTTGTTGGTGTTATGCTAAAGCATAACCTACGCATTACGAGCGGCTATCATTGTTGCACCATGAAGAATTCCCCCACGAAACTCGTCACGACGGTTGCGGAACTGCGAGAAGCGCTTGCCGCCGCGCGGCGGCAAGGCAAACGCATCGGACTGGTGACCACGATGGGCGCTCTCCATGAAGGGCATCTCAGCCTGGTTCGCGCCGCCCGGGCGGAGTGCGACGTGACGGTCGTCTCGATCTTCGTCAACCCGACGCAGTTCGGCCCGAACGAAGATTTCGCCAAGTATCCGCGAACGCTGGACGCCGACCTGGCGCTGTTGGCCGGTTGCGGCACGGATCTGGCCTTCGCGCCGGCCCCGGAGGAGGTCTATCGGCCCGGCCATGCCACGTCGGTCGATCCGGGCCGGGTCGCCGAGCCGCTGGAGGGCTCCTTTCGGCCGGGGCATTTCCGCGGCGTCGCCACGGTCGTGCTCAAGCTCCTCAACATGGTCCAGCCCGATATGGCCTTCTTCGGCCAGAAGGATTATCAGCAATCGCTCGTGATCCGGCGGATCGTGAACGATTTGAACGTGCCGACGACGATTCGCGTTTGTCCGACGATCCGCGAGCCGGACGGACTGGCGATGAGCTCGCGCAACCGCTACCTGAGTCCCTCGGCGCGGCAGGATGCCCTGGTGCTCTCGAAGTGCCTCGATCTGGCCGCGCGGCTGGTGGCCGATGGCCAACGGAACGCCGACGCCGTCGCCGCGAAGATGCGAGGACTGATCGAGCAGGTGGCCGACGCCCGGATCGACTACGTCGCGCTGGCCGACCCCGAGACGCTCGAGCCGGTTCGCTCGATCGCCGGTCCGACCATGGCCCTCCTGGCCGTGCGAATCGGCCCCACGCGGCTGATCGACAATCGCCTGCTGACGCCGTGAGCGCCAATCCGGGTGCCACGCCCTGAAAGGGCCAGGAGATCAGCGAGCCGGCGCATACTGCGCACCACGCCCTTTCAGGGCGTGCCACCCAACGGAACACCGTCAAGTTGTTCTCGGAGGGCCATTAAGCTACACCGGCCGGCCGTAGAACGTGCTCAAGACCCGAACGCGCTCGACGAGATAGGAGACGACCGCGCCGAGCACGACCATTCCAACGGCAAAGATGATATGCCGGTCAATGCCTGCGTACATCCGCCCGTGCAGCTCGGGCCGCCAATAGTAGAAGTCGATGACGGTGACGCCATAGGACAGCAGCGACAAGACGGTCATGAACCAGACGTACCGCACGCGGAACCAGAGGCCGGAACCGACGATGATCAGCGGATAGCAAATCACCAGAGAACTGGTCGCGCCGTGGCCCATCAGAAGGACGGCCAGAAGGGCTACCGTGTCGAGCGTCCCCCAGACATATCGCGCCGAAAGCGACCAGCGGCGATCGCTGAGCAGTCGCTGGCAAACGATCGAGACGGCCGCCCAGAGAACGACGACGATTGACACGCGGGCATGGAACTGGGTCGTCACGCCGGTGACGCGAGCCAAGTAGTTGATCGTTTCGATCGTGTAGAAGAGCGTCAGCGCCCCGAGCCGCGAGGCCAGGGCCGGCTGACGTCGGGTCCAACTCCAGAACCGCTGTGCGACCGTCGGCGGCCGGACGGCCAGCGGCTCGTCGCGCGCGAACCGGTCCAAATCGTCCGCCAACGCGGCGGCCGAGGCATACCGCTCGCTCGGCTCCTTGCTCAAGCACTTCAAGCAGATCAGCTCAAGCCCGATCGGAATCTTGGCGTTGATCGACCGCGGTTTTCGCGGATCGCCGCTGAGGACCTCCATCAGGGTGTCGATCGGCGTTTCGGCCCGGAACGGCGGCACGCCGGTCAGCAACTCATAGAGGATCGCTCCAAGGCTGTAGACGTCCGTCGCTGGGCTGATCGCCGCGCGACGGCCGGAGGCTTGTTCCGGGGCCATGTAGCTCGGCGTCCCCGCGATGATTCCCGTGGCCGTCGCGTCGCTGCCGGGCAAGAAGACCTTGGCCAGCCCGAAGTCGGTCACGTAGGGCTGCCCCTCCGCATCGATCAAAATGTTCGACGGTTTCAGGTCGCGATGGATGATGCCTTGCTGGTGCAGGTGCTCGACCGCCCGGGCCACGATGGCCACCAGGCGAACCGCATCCTGAGGACTCACCGAGCCGACGCGTTCGGCGAGACTCTGGCCGTCGATGTACTCCATCGTGAAGAAATCTTGGCCCTGGAACTGCCCGACGTCGTGGATGTGGACGATGTTCGAGTGTCGCAGGCGTGCGGCGGCCTTCGCCTCGGCCTGGAAGCGGCGGACCAGCTCTGGCGAGGCCAGGTGCCCGGCCAGGATCATCTTAATGGCCACCGAACGGTCGAGGTCTTTCTGCCGGGCCTCGTAGACGACGCCCATGCCGCCGCGGCCGATCTCGCGGATCAGCTCATACGGCCCGAAGTCTCGCGGCAGCGCCCCGTTCATCGCCGCGTTGCTCGACGGCTCACCGCACGGCGGCGAGCCGTCGCCCGGCGGGGCCAAGACCTCCAGCGCGTCGAGGCAATCCAGCGCCGATGCCAGTTCCGGGTGCTCGCGCAGAAGCGCCGCGCGATCCGGCCGCCCGCCCGCCTGGAGTTCGGCCAGGTAGGCGTCCAGAAGACTCAACGCTCGGTCGTCGTGTGGAGCGTCGCTCATTCAGTTCTTTCCGCAGTTGTTAGATTAGCCGCCGGCTAATAGACAAAAACAACGTGAATCTGCTTGATCATATTCAGGAGCCCGAACCATAGGGCAACGGGAATGAAGACGATAAACATTTCGTGCAGATAGAAACGGACCGCGCGGTCGGGCTCGCCAGCCGTCCTTGCGGCCAATGCTCCAACGTATCCGCAAAGGCCACACATGATAGACGCAAGCGTCGCGGCGCGTAGCCCATCAAGACGAGGATCGGCGACAGCAAGTGAGCGATCGGTCATCGCGACGATGTACACTCCCGCAAAGGCGCCCATAATAGCGGCCCGCAACGGCGACTTTGCCACACCGCCAACAAAACCGATGCCCGCCCCGACAACTCCCGCGCCGCAACCGACCGTCACGCTGAAGAGAACGATCTTGGCCGCTGGTTGAATACACGGACCAAGGTAAGCCGCCCCAGCCCAGCCCAACAACCACGCGGTGATCCCGCCGGCGACTGTCGCCCGTAGGTATCCGGTTGGCTGGGGTGCTTCGTCGTCGTTCATCGGTTCACACCCTTCCGCAAGAACGAGCCGGGCATTAGATCACTCGGCAGATGAAACACTTCAGGTATTCGCTCTCCAGACACGCGGCGCTGATGGGGTGGTCGGGGGCGGCGCCGCGCTGTTCGAGGAGCTGGATCTCGCGGCCGGTTTGTTGGGCGACGCCGACCAGCATGTAGAGGAAATCGTCGCGGCTCACGTGGCCCGAACAACTGCACGTCACGAGGATTCCGCCGGGCTCCACGAGCGCGACCCCCAGTCGGTTTAGCCAGTGGTAGGCCCGCAGGGCTTCGTCCAAGGCGCCGCGGGTGCGGGCGAACTTGGGCGGATCGAGCACCACCGCGCCGAACTTCTCGCCCGCGTCGATCAGCGATTGCATCGTCTCGAACCCGTCGCCCGCCTGGAAGCGGACATTCTTGATCGCGTTCCGCTCGGCGTTCGCCCACGCCAGCGTCACGGCCTTCTGGCTCGTGTCGACGCCCAACACCTCGCGGGCCGCGCCGAGCGCCGAAGCGGTGAGGCTGAACCCACCGCTGTAGCAAAACATATCGAGCACCCGGCGATCGCGCAGATAGCGGGCCGCGGCGGCGCGGTTCTCCCGCTGGTCGAGATAGTAGCCCGTCTTCTGCCCCTCGGCCAAGTCAAGTTCGTAGCGCAGCCCATTCTCAACAATGACCAGGGGCCCTTCAGGCGGCGTGCCCCAGTAGGGCCCATCACGAAGATCGATCCCCTCGGCCCGGCTCACGCCGCGCTCGGTGCGGATCATGATGCCCTGCGGTTGGGTCAGCTCGACCAACATCGGCACGATCTGCGGAAGCCGCCGGGCCATCGCCAGCGCGGTCACCTGCACGGCCAGGTAGTTGGCGTACCGGTCGACGATCAGCCCGCTCAGCCCGTCGCCCTCGCTGAAGACGAGCCGGGCGGCGCCCTGCGGATCGTCGTAGCCAAGCTGCCGGCGGAAGGAGACGGCCGATTCGAGCCGCCGCCGCCAGAACGACTCGTCGAGCGTGTCCGCGGCATCCCAGGTGTAGAGCCGAACCCGAATCCGGCTCTGGGAATTGTAGATGCCGCGGGCGATGAACTTCCCCTTGTCGCTCATCAAATCGACAACGTCGCCGTCGGCCGGGCTTCCCTCGACGCGGTCGATGGCCGAGTCGAGCACCCAGGGGTGCCGGCCGTAGAAGGGACGCGCCTTGCGGGGTTTCAGAATCGCTTGAGTCATGGGATCGAAGAGGTCGCCGTGCCGGCGACCGCTAAACGGTTGAATATGTCGGCGGCCGCTGAATGCCTGAACGTGCCGGCGGCTGCGAAAGTGCGAATCAAGGATGAATCGGAAAAAACAGCCGGGAGCGGTTTGGCCCCCGGCTATCGACAATCTCAATGTCCCCATTGTAGCTTCGCGAACCCCCGATCAGCAATGACCTTGCATAGCGGCTCCATGTCGGTCACAATACAGTGTCTATGCGTTCGTTCCGCGCCGCGTCAAGCCCTTCCGATCTTTGGCGAAACCCTAGCTACCGCTGTTACGCCGGCAGTTGGTTTCTCATCACGTTCTCGCGGCGAATCGAGTTCTTCGCGGTCACCATCCACTTCGTCAAGATCTTCAGCGAGACCCAGGCGTCGTTTGCCGTCGCTATGGTGGGGCTCGTGCAAGCGTTGCCGGTCATGCTCTTGGCCATCGCGGGCGGGCACATCGCCGACCGCTTCAATCGCCGCAACGTGATGCTGTTGACGTATTCCCTCGGCATCGTGACGGCCGGCGGCCTGATGGCCACGGCGATCTTCGACGGATCGATCTGGTGGATCTACGGGCTGCTCGCCCTCGGAGCGGTCGGTTGGGGCCTGGGCAATCCGGCCCGCCAGGCGCTGCTGCCGCAGTTGGTGCCCGCCAGAGTCTTCTCGAACTCCGTGGCGTGGAATAGCACCGTCTTCTCGATCGCGACCGTGACCGGCCCGCTGGCGGCCGGCGGCATCCTCTGGCTCTCGCAGAAAGCAGGCGACGGCGCTGGGCCCGTTCAGTCCGCCCTCGGCGGCACGTTCGGATCCGTCGCGGCCTCGTTTTTTAGGTGGGTGTCCACTGGCGAAGGGCTGGCGGCGGCCTTCGCAGCCGTCCTTCTCTGCCGACTGGCGGCCCTCGCTGCGATCGCCGCGATCCGCGTCCGGCGCTCGGACCGCGGCGAGCAACCGCTCTCGTGGGAGAGCCTGGTCGCGGGCATCCGCTTCGTCTGGAACACCAAACTCATCCTGGCCACGATCACACTCGACCTCTTCGCCGTCTTGCTCGGCGGAGGAACGTATCTGCTGCCGATTTTCGCCCAGCATATCCTGCACGTTGGCCCCACAGCGCTCGGGCTTCTGCTGGCGGCCGACGCCGTCGGCGCCATCTGCATGGCCGTCGTGCTGGGGCAGCTTCCTCCCATGCGGCGGGCGGGCGTCACCCTCCTCTGGGCCGTCGCGGGGTTCGGCGTCTGGTGGATCGTCTTCGGCCTCTCGCAGTCGTTCTGGATTTCGCTGGTGGCAATGTTCCTGGTCGGCGCACTCGACAACATCAGCGTCGTCGTCCGCCACACCCTCGTGCAAATGCTCACGCCGGACGAGATGCGGGGCCGCGTGTCGGCCGTCAACGGCATCTTCATCGTCGCCAGCAACGACCTGGGCGGACTCGAATCCGGCATGACCGCCGGGCTGCTGGGCCGGATGTTCGGACCGGGCCTGGGGCCGGTCATCTCGGTCGTCGGCGGCGGCATCGGCACAGTTCTCGTCGTTCTGGCTGCCTCGCGGATCTGGCCGCAACTGCGAAAAGTCGGATCGCTGGCCACGATTCATCCCGCCACGGTGGAAGAACCGGAGCCGTGCCCGGTGTAGGAAAGCGGTCAGCGGTCAGCTATCAGCGGTCAGCGACCGAACAGTGCCATAAAGCCGCGACCGTTGGTCGCACCGAAGACGCCGTTTTCGCGAACACTTCGGGCGCGACCAACGGTCGCGGCTTTATGCCGGGCACCGTAAAGCGCGACTTGCACGGTCGCGGCTTTATGCCGAACGTTGCAAACCGCGACTTGCACGCGACACGCGGTCGTGTGGTCAACGCGTTCACGGTCGAAACGAATTGCCCTTGCCGCAGCGGACAATTGTGACTATGCTTCGCAGCTTGTCGTAATTTGTCCAAACGCAAGGACGGCGGCGACGCTGCGACCGGAAATGGATCTGGGTGTCCGCGATTGTTCCCAACTGCTGAAGGTCTCGGAAAAGACGATCTATCGCTGGGTCAAGCAGGGGCGGTTGCCGGCATACCGGATCAACGAGCAGTATCGGTTCAATCGGGCGGAACTGCTCGAGTGGGCGACTTCCCAGCGGCTCAACGTCTCGGCCGACATTTTCGTCGAGCCGGACGGGGGCGGACCGGCGGTTAGCCTGACCGACGCCCTCAGGGCCGGCGGCATTCACTACCGGCTCGGCGGCGCCGACAAGGTCTCGGTGCTCCGCTCGCTGGTCGAGGTGATGCCACTGCCGGAGCAGGTCGATCGGCAGTTTCTGCTCCAGGTGCTGTTGGCCCGCGAGTCGCTCGGTTCGACGGCCTTGGGCAACGGGATCGCGGTGCCGCACGTCCGCAACCCGATCGTCCTGCACATCTCGCGGCCGATGGTCACGCTCTGCTTCCTCGAACAACCGATCGAATTCGGTGCGCTCGATGGGCAGCCGGTTCACACGCTGTTTACGATCGTCAGCCCCACGATCCGCGCGCACCTGCATCTTCTGGCCCGGCTCGGCTTCGCATTGCGGCAGCCGGCCTTCTCCGAGGTGATCGCCAAACAGGGGTCGCGCGATGCGGTGCTCGCCGCCAGCCAGGCGATTGACCAAAGCATTCCCACGCCGGCGTCGGCCTCGTAGAAAGTCTCCGTCATGGCTTGGTTCCTCGTAGCGTTGGCGATCCTATTCACCGCAGGGCTGGCATCAACCGCCCTAGGTCGGAACGCACGGCTGGCATGCTTGATCGGCGCGGCCGGAACGCTCTTCGGCGGCGGGATCGTGTTGTGGCGGGCGATCGGCATCCTCGTCTCGGGCCAGCCGCAATCGCTGCAGCTCGCTTGGGCGTTGCCGCTCGGCTCGGCCAACATGGAGATCGACGCCCTGTCGGCCGTCTTTGCCGCAGCCATCGCGGTCGTCACCATGCTGGCCGCCGTCTACGGATACCGATATTTGCAGCACACCGGCAGCCCTCACCCTAATTCTCTGCCAAAGGGAGAGGGCAGGAGAACGGCAACGTCGTTCGTAGTTCCGGCTTTAGCCGGTCATCTTCCGCCTAAAGGCGGGACTACGAACGTCTGCGGCCGACTTTGCAGTCCTGCCGATGGGAAGGGGCCAGAGATTGACAGCTCGCTCGGAAGGGGAGCGAGGACGAAAAACCTCGGCGTCTCCTGGTTCTTCTTCAACCTGCTGACGGCCAGCATGTTCATGGTGGTTGCGGCACGCAACGGCGTCCTGTTTCTCATCAGTTGGGAGCTCATGTCGCTGGCTTCCTTCTTCCTCGTGACCCAAGAGGATGAAAAGGAGAGCGTCCGCCGCGCTGGGTGGATCTATCTGGTGGCCATGCACCTGGGCACGGCCTTTCTGCTGGCGCTATTCGTGCTGCTGGGAAAGAACGCCGGCTCGCTGGATTTTGATCGACTCTCGACAGCCGCGGCGCCCAGCGGCGTCCTCTTCCTTCTGGCCCTGGTCGGCTTCGGCGTCAAAGCCGGGTTCATCCCGATGCACGTCTGGTTGCCCGAGGCGCACCCGGCCGCCCCGTCGCACGTTTCGGCCGTCATGAGCGGCGTGATGATCAAGACGGGCATTTACGGGCTGCTGCGGGTGTTGACGCTCATCGGGCCGCCCGACTGGTGGTGGGGCTGGACGCTGGTGGCCGTCGGCGTCGTTTCGGGCGTTTTGGGCGTGCTCTACGCGCTGTCGCAGCACGACCTGAAACGCCTCTTGGCCTATCACAGCGTCGAAAACATCGGCATCATCGCCCTGGGACTCGGCGTCGGCCTGCTGGGCATCTACTACGACAACCCGGCGATGGCCGTCCTCGGCTTCACCGGCGGGCTGCTTCACGTCATCAATCATGCGCTGTTCAAGAGCCTGCTCTTCCTGGGCGCCGGCTCCGTGCTTCACGCCACCGGAACCGGTGAGCTGGACCGACTCGGCGGCCTCTTGAAGCGAATGCCGGTCACCGGAGCGACGTTCCTCGTCGGCGCGGCGGCCATTTCGGGCCTGCCACCGCTGAATGGCTTCGTCAGCGAGTTCCTTATTTATCTGGGCGCCGTCTCCGGATTGGCGACCAAGGACGCCGTTGCGACGGCCTCGCCGCTGATCGCCGTGCTGACCGTCGGCGGGCTGGCGCTGATCGGCGGATTGGCCGCCGCTTGTTTCACCAAGGCGTTTGGCATCGTGTTTCTGGGCGAACCGCGCAGCGAAGCGGCCGCCGGGGCGCACGAAGCCGGCGCGGCCATGCAATGGCCGATGGTTACGCTCGCCGGCCTTTGCCTGCTCGTCGGACTGTCCGCCCCGCTCTGGCCCTTCATTCTGCAGCCAGCCGTGGCGGCCATCATCCCGGAGTCGATGCGACATGCTTCGGCCGCAGGCGCAGGCGCGGCGATCCAACCGCTCACGGACGTTATGTTCGGTTCGTACGTCTTGCTCGGTCTGATCGTTCTCCTTGTGCACGTGCGGCGGAGGCTCCTCGCGGGTCGCCGTGTCGAGCAGAGCGTCACGTGGGATTGCGGTTACGCCGCGCCGACGCCGCGGATGCAGTACACGGCCTCGTCGTTCGCAAGGCCGCTCACCCTGCTGTTTCGGTTGTTCCTCCAGCCGCACGATGAGATTGATCCGCCGCAAGGGCTGTTTCCGGCCCTCGCCCGGCTGCATACACAGACGCCCGACCTGTTCCGGCGATACGTCTATCAACCGCTGTTCGTCGGCATTGCGTGGGCCGCGTCGAAGCTGCGATGGTTGCAGGAAGGGCGGATTCAGATCTACGTGCTTTACATTGCCTTGACGATTTTTGTCCTGTTGATATGGAAGCTTCGTTAGGTGGGGTGTCCCAAACAAATCGTGACGTAGGGGCGCCATGCTTGCTGAGCGAGCGCAGCGAGACAGCAAGCATGCTTGCCACCTCCTCATGCCCACGGCAAGCGTGGGACATGGCACCCAGCTAGTGAGGACGGGAGTGGGGCAGGTTGTTAACCTGCCATCTCAACAACTGATCCGACGGCAGGTCAACAGCCTGCCCGACAAAGAAGCCTGATGTCCACGTTTGCATCGATCACACATGTCGTCGTCGCATTGTTGCTAGCCCCGCTGTTGCCGGGCGTCATCAACCGCGTCAAGGCATGGTTCGCCGGACGCCGGGGACCACCGCTGCGGCAGGCGTACTACGATCTCTGGAAGCTGCTGCAAAAAGGGGCCGTCTACAGCCGGACGACGACGTGGCTTTTCGTCGCCGGGCCGGTCATTGGTTTGGCGTGCGTCGTCGCCGCGCTGCTGCTGGTTCCGTTGGGCGGCGTTCCGGCGCTGGTGGCGTTTCAGGGCGACTTCCTCCTGGCGGCCTATCTGCTGGGACTGATGAGGTTCTTCACGATCACGGCCGCGCTGGACACCGGTTCGGCTTTCGAAGGGATGGGCGCGAGCCGCGAGGCATTCTTCTCCGCACTGACCGAACCGGCGATGCTGCTCGGTCTGGCGGCCCTCGCCACGCAATCGCACAGCCTGTCGCTGACGGCGATGTACGCGGCCGTGGACTGGCCGCTGATGGCTTCCGCCGCCGGCCCGGCGTTGATGCTTGTCGGCGCGGCGCTGATGATCGTCTTTCTGGCCGAGAACGCCCGCATCCCGATCGACGACCCAAACACGCATCTCGAGCTGACGATGATTCACGAGGTCATGGTGCTGGATCACAGCGGGCCCGATCTGGCCATGATCGAGTACGGGTCGATGCTCAAGCTCTGGGTCCTCGGCTCCCTGTTGGTCGGCATCCTGGCGCCGGTGCGGAGCGGCTCGTGGCCCGTCGACTTGGCTGTCGGCGTTGCCGGCCTGCTGGCTCTCGCGGCGGTTGTTGGCGTGATCGAGTCGGTCATCGCGCGGTTGCGGCTCGTGCGCGTGCCCCAGTTTCTCGTCGCGGCCTCGGTGCTGTCGATCCTGGCCCTCGTACTCGTGATGAGGTGACGCGTGACTCCCTGGCTCGACATTATTCTCGTGCTTCTGATCCTGACGAACCTGCACCTGCTGGGTTCCAGCCGCATCAGCGCGTGCATCCGCACGGTGGCGGCGCAAGCGCTGCTGCTGGGCGCCGTCTCGCTCTTGGCTCAACGCGGCGAGGTCGGACTTCGGCTCTGGCTCCTGGCCATCGTGAGCACGGCGATCAAGGCGGGCGTTCTGCCTTGGCTGCTGCGACGCGCAGCCCGCGAGGCGGGCGTTCAAACCGAGGACGAGCCCTTTGTCGGCTTCACCACCTCGCTGCTGCTGGGGCTCGGGTTGCTCGGCGCGGCCCTCCACGTCGCCGGGCGGTTGCCGCTGCCTGAGAGCGATGTGCCGGGCTTCCTGCTTCCCGTGGCGCTGTTCACCGTCATGGTCGGTCTGCTGGTGATCGTCGGCCGCCGCAAGGCCGTCATGCAGGCCCTCGGTTATCTGGCGATGGAGAACGGCATCTACGCCTTCGGCCTCGCGTTCGCGGTCAAGGAGCCGCTGTTGGTCGAGATGGGCGTGCTGTTGGATGTCTTTGTCGCCGTCTTCGTGATGGGGATCGCCATCCATCACATCAGCCGCGAGTTCGACCATATCGACGCCGATCGACTTTCTGCCTTGAAGGATTAGCTGCATGATTTGGGCGCTGTTGCTCGTTCCCGCGATGGCCGGGCTGTTCTCGCTGGTGATCCGGCCGAACTGGCCCCGCCGCGTCTTGCTGCTGCTGACGCCCGCGATTCATGCCGGCCTCGTCGCCCGCTGCTGGTCGGCCCCGCCGGCGCCCGTGTTGAACGGGTGGATGGCCTTGGACGCCGCCGGCTTGCTGTTCCTGAGCATCACCAGCGCACTGTTCTTGGCTGCGGCCCTGTACGCCATCGGCTACCTGGCCAGCGAGAGCCGAGGGCAGGGCTTTTCCAACGGCGAGGAGCTGCCGTTCGTGAATTTTCCCGAGGCCGTCTTCGCCGGCTGCCTGCTGCTGTTCCTCTCGACGATGACGCTGGTGACCGTCAGCCGCCATCTGGGCCTAATGTGGGTCGGCGTCGAGGCAACCACCTTGGCCAGCGCACCGCTGATCTACTTCCATCGTCAACCGCGCTCGCTGGAAGCGACCTGGAAGTACCTGCTGATCTGCTCGGTGGGCATTGCCCTGGCCCTGTTGGGCAACTTCTTCGTCGCCGTGGCGGCAAGGTCGGCGGCCGGCCCGACGATCCGAATGACGATCGACGATCTGGTCGCCAATGCCGGAAGCCTCAATCCGCTCTGGCTCAAGGCGGCGTTCCTCTTCTTCCTGGTCGGCTACGGCACGAAGATGGGCCTCGCGCCGCTGCACACCTGGTTGCCCGACGCCCACAGCGAGGCCCCGTCGGTCGTCTCCGCGTTGCTCTCGGGGGCCCTGCTGAACTGCGCCCTGTTGACGATCCTCCGGGCCCACGCATTGCTCAGCGCCGCGAAGTCCGCCGAATTCAGTTCCGATTTGCTGGTCCTTTTCGGGTTGGTGTCAATGTTCGTGGCGGCCGTTTTCATCCTCGGCCAGGCCGACTTCAAGCGGATGTTGGCCTATTCGAGCGTCGAGCATATGGGCATCCTGTCCCTCGGCATCGGTGTCGGCGGCATCGCAACCTTCGGCGCCATGTTGCACGCCGTCAATCACTCGCTCACCAAGGCAATGCTGTTCCTCGTGGCCGGCAACATCCTGGCGCTCTATCGCACGAAATCCACAACACGCGTCCGCGGTCTGCTTCAAACGTTGCCCATCTCCGGCGTGCTTTGGCTGGTCGGATTTCTCGCCATTGTCGGCTCGCCGCCGTTCGGGCCGTTCTTGAGCGAGTTGACGATTCTCAAAGGCATGTTCGACACCGGCCGGCCGATCGTGGCCATCGCATACCTACTGGCGTTGGCCGTTGTGTTCGCCGGCATGGCAACGATCTGCCTTCGCATGGCCTACGGGCCGCCGCCGGCTGCAATTGGCCAAGGCCACGGCGGAGCCCCTGGCGAGTTGACAACCTGCGTCACGCCCCATCGCGAGCCGTTCTGGTCGGTTGCGCCGGCCGCCATGCTGGGGCTTGCCGTCCTCGTGCTCGGCGTTTACGTGCCGCCGCAACTGACCGGCCTGCTGAACAACGCGGTCAAGGCATTGGGAGCCAATTGAATGTCCACTGCTTGCCCGCTTACGGTCCATAACGGCCACGCCTTCCCGCTGGCGGATTGCCCCGTGGCGCCGATCGACGAGTTCCGGCAACAGGTGCTCGACCTTGTTGCTGCCGGCGCGCGGCTTTCCGCTCTGTTTGCCTATCCCACCGCCGAAAGTGGGCGGCGGCTCATGGCCGTCCTGGCGCGTGCCGACGATGGCGACTTGGCCATTGTCGCTGCCGAGGTCGGCCCAGAATACGCGGCCCTGACGCCCGACTGCCCGCCGGCGCATCTGTTCGAGCGCGAAATCTTCGAGCAATGGAACATTCGCCCC
The DNA here is from genome assembly GCA_039679885.1 of Thermoguttaceae bacterium. GTDB lineage: Bacteria > Planctomycetota > Planctomycetia > Pirellulales > Thermoguttaceae > JAJFUI01. Next base: position 14,911 of record JBDKUC010000430.1, read on the forward strand.
CTGGGACATCCGTGGCTCAAGCCGGTCCGCGTCCCGGTGACAAAGCCGCGACCGGCGGTCGCGCCCGATGTTGCGGCGGCAGTTGCACCAAGCGACGGCGCGATCAACGATCGCGGCTTGACCAACTTCTTCCAAATGGCGGGCGAGGAAGTCCACGAAGTGGCCGTCGGCCCGGTCCATGCGGGAATCATCGAGCCAGGGCATTTCCGCTTTCAATGCCATGGCGAGACGGTCTACCACCTCGAAATCTCCCTCGGCTATCAGCATCGCGGCATCGAGCGGGCCATGGTGGGCGGTCCCGGCCCACGGACGATTCACTACGTCGAAACGCTGGCCGGCGACACCACAACAGCCCACGCGGCGGCCTACTGCCGCGCGGTCGAGGCCCTAAGCGGCGTCCGAGTCCCCGCCCGCGGCCAGTTCCTCCGTGGCGTCGCGTTGGAACTCGAGCGAGTGGCCAACCATCTTGGCGATCTGGGGGCCCTGGCCGGTGACGTCGGTTTTCTGCCGACGATGTCTTATTGCGGGCGGATTCGCGGCGACGTCCTCAACATGACGGCCCTGCTGTGCGGCAACCGGTTCGGGCGCGGCTTGGTCCGGCCAGGCGGCGTGGCGTTTGACGCGAACGATGGCCTGGTCGACCAATTGCGGCAGCGGCTCGATGCGGTCGAGCGGGACGCCCGAAACGCCGTCGAGCTGTTGTGGGACACGCCGTCGGCCATGGCCCGATTCGATGGCGTTGGTTCGCTGACGCTCGAGGTCTGCGAGGAACTTGGCCTGGTCGGCGTGGCCGCCCGGGCCTGTGGCAGCGGTCAGGACGTTCGTCGCGACTTTCCTTACGGCATTTATCGCTTCGCGCACATTCCGGTTTCGACTTGGCACACCGGCGACGCGTTCGCCCGGGCGCATGTCCGCTGGCTCGAGGTCGAACGGTCTCTGGCGTTTGTTCGCGAGCAACTCGACGCGTTGCCCGCCGGAGCCGTCATCGAGCCGGCCGCCGCGTTGGCGCCGGATCAGGCCGTGGTGACGTTGATCGAGGGATGGCGGGGCGAGATTTGCCACGTTGCGATGACCGGCGGCGACAGCCGGCTGAGCGTCTACAAGGTGGTCGATCCTTCGTTCCACAACTGGTTCGGACTGGCGATGGCCTTGCGCGGCCAGCAGATCTCGGACTTTCCCCTGTGCAATAAGAGCTTCAATCTCTCGTATTGCGGACACGACCTGTGATTTCAGTTAGTCCCCTCTCCCTTTGGGAGAGGTTTTCGGATTTAGTCCCCTCTCCCTTTGGGAGAGGGCTAGGGTGAGGGCAGTACGAACGACGGGCGCACGTCAGAACAACTGAGCGATCTCTCGTGGGACGGACTTCCTAGTCCGTCCGCTTCGGTGGACGAATCAGAAAACCCGTCCTACAAATCGAACCAACGTCGTGCAGCGTGATGCCTAACGCGAGAGTGCAAAAAGAAACCAATAGCCGGTGAGCCAACCACTACCAGAGGATCAGAACTGACATGTTCGACGTGCTGCTAGCCCGAGGAAAACAGGGGCATCGCACCATGCGGTATCCGGCCGGTCCGCCGCCGGAACTGCCTGAGCGATTTGTCGGCCGTCCGGCCGTCGCGCCGGCGAAATGCAGCGGCCAATGCCGGCAATGCGCCGCCGTCTGCCCAACCGGCGCGGTGGGGTTCGACGAGGGAGGCCGCGTCGCCATCGATCTCGGGCGGTGCCTGTTCTGCCGCCAATGCGAGAAGGCGTGCGGCCAGGGAGCGATCTCGCGGACGCACGATTATCAACTGGCCGCGTCTCAACGGGCCGATCTGGTGGTTCGCGACGCCGCGGAGCGGGCCGCCGTTGCCCTCAACAACGAGTCTCGACGGCTCTTCGGCCATTCGCTCAAGCTGCGGCAGGTCAGCGCCGGCGGCTGCAACGCTTGCGAGGCCGACACGAACGTCTTGGGCACCGTCGGTTGGGACCTGAGCCGGTTCGGCATCCAGTTCGTTGCGTCGCCGCGCCACGCTGACGGCCTACTCGTCACGGGGCCGGTGCCGGAGAACATGCGGCTCGCCGTTCAGAAGACGTACGACGCCGTGCCCTGGCCCAAGCTTGTCATCGCCGTCGGCGCGTGTGCGATTTCGGGCGGCCCCTACGCCGACCATCCCGAGACGCACAACGGCGTGGCCAGTCTGCTGCCGGTCGATCTATTCATTCCCGGCTGCCCGCCGCACCCGCTGACCATTCTCGACGGCCTCTTGTCTTTCCTCGGCCGCTAGAACGCCGCTAGCCAGCCCCCCCAGCAGCCACTGCAAACGCGATTTTGCACGGTTCAAACGCCTGTCGGGGGGATTTCCAAATCCATTCGGATTGCCTATAGTGAGCGGAATGTCGGGCCGCTCTTTCCCCGGGGGGAGTGCGAGCCTGCAACGGCGTTCGTCGGCTTCGCTTTCGCGATTCGCACGGCACGGCCGCGTTCAAGCGGCCATAGTCCCGCGTCTGCGTCTTCTCACATCCAGCAAAGTCGGACCGGAAAGGAGGGCCAGCCCAAAGGCCTGAATTGGACGGCTGTCGGCCGCTAATCTAGCGGCACATCGCAGCCGTGGAAGACCTCGCAGCGCGCACGATCGAGTAGCGTTCCCAACCATGTTCCTTGGCGAATATCACTACGGAGATCAACTCATGTCCCTGCAAAAACTCTCTCTTCCTCTTGCACTTGCGGCCATTGCACTCCTTTCGACGGCATCTACGGCCTGGTCGTCAACCGACAACATCCTGACCGCTGGCGGAACGGCCGACTATGCCCTGCCCGGCAATTGGAGCGCGTCGACGGTGCCCTACGCCGGCCATAACGCAATCATCGGATCCGGCGCCTATTCAAACGCCGTCGCCACGTTGACCAACGACGTCTCGGCCTACGTTCCAGACCAGTTGATGGTGGGCTACGGCGGCACGGGCGAATTCGATGTGCAAACCGGCGGGAACATGACCGTCAATGCCATCTTGGTCGGCTATGGAGACGGCTCGGCGAACACATCGACGGGCATCCTGAGGATTTCGGGCGGAACGATCACCAACCCAGGACGTGTCCGCATCGGCAGCCGCATCAGCGGCACGGCCCCCGGCGCCGGAACCGTCTACCAAACCGCCGGATTGGTCTCAATGCTCGGCGAGGCAGGCGGCGTCAACACCATGATCGGCGCCGCCACCGAAGGCACCTGGAACATTAGCGGCGGAACGCTCGCGATGGGAAATGGCTACATCGGCTACACCGCGGGCGTAACGGGCGCTCTCAACCAAACCGGCGGCGTTGTCTCCGCGACGGACAGCTCGCCAAGCTTTGGCGGCCACTTTCAGATCGGCTCCTCCGGCATCGGAACTTACGACATGAGCGCTGGGTCGCTGAGCGTTAGCTGCGCAAGCTTCATCGGCTTTTCCACCGGCGGCACCGGAACGCTCGACGTCCACGGCGCCGGCGCGGCCGAGTTCACCAAGACGAGATTGACCGTCGGCTACCAGGGCACCGGCATCGTCAATGTCCGCGAGAACGGGACGCTGACCTTGTCCGCCCCGCTCCAGTTCGGATATGTCTCCGGCGGCACAGGCCAAGCCACCTTCAGCGGCAACGGCATCGTCACCGTGAACAATGCCGTCAGCATCGGCAACGAGGGAACCGGCATGATGGCCGTTCAGGACAGCGCCCAGTTGACCTGCAACGGGCTCGAAGTCGGAACGAACACGAAGGGCTCCGGCGCGATGTTCCAACTCGGCGGAACCGTGAC
>JBDKUC010000473.1:0-18667 GCA_039679885.1 Thermoguttaceae bacterium
TGGTAGGACGTCCGGCTGTCGAACATCTGCTGCACCCGGGCGTCGAGATACCAGGTCGGGCTCGGCTCGACATTCTGCGTGAGCTGGACGCCCGGCTCGCCCGCGGTCGGCAGCCAGCCCTCGCGTCCGGGCGGCGCCGATTCGACCGTCGTGAGGCTGGCGGACGCCGCTTGGGCGTCCTCGGCGAGCGCCCAGTAATCGCCTTCGGCCGAGGCGATGGACGCCTGGAACGCTAGAACCACGGCCAGCCACAGTGCCTGCCCCGGAAGCGTTTTCATGTGGCGGGTTTCCCAATTGCGAAGAATGATATAGACGCGATAAACCGTTTCTAAGGATTCGACGGACAAGGCGTCGAAGATGACAATGGCAGGAATCCTTGGCAAAGTCTTCCCACCATGCCCGGTTTTCAGGGCCCGGGCAGGCGAACCGGGATCGGACGCCACGGCGACGCCAACCTGCCGACTGCGTCTTCGGCCAGCCGGACGACAAACTCGGTGCGTCCTTCCCAGCTTGCCGTTCGCGCTGTCTCTATGCTCGGGGAACCAACTTTGGTAAAAACAGTGCCGGGAGGTGCGTGACGTGGGAGTGCTGGAACTGGGCGTGATCGTGGCCCTGGTGGTTTTCAACGGCGTGTTCGCCGGCTACGAGATTGCATTGGCGTCGGTGACGGCCGCCCGGCTCCGGGTGTTGGTGGCCGAGAATCGTCGCGGGTCGCGGGCCGCCCTGTACATGAAGGAAAACATGGAGGCTAGCTTGGCGGCGGTCCAGGTCGCCATTACGCTGTTGGCCGCGATTGCCGCGGCCGTTGGCGGCGCCGGCGCCAACGAGACGATCAAGCCGTACCTCCACGAGCGGCTCCACCTGTCGGAAGGCACGTCGACGGTCCTCGCGTTGACCTTCGTCGTTGTTCCCTTGACGATGTTCACGATCCTGTTCGGCGAACTGGCGCCGAAGGTGTTTTCGCTCCGCAACAAGGAATGGGTCTGTCTCCGGCTCTCGCGGCCCATGCGTTGGTTCTGCTTCAGCGTTTGGCCGGCCGTGTGGCTGTTCGAGACCTGCGTGACGACATTGGTCGCCTGGAGCGAGCGGCGTTGGCGACCTCGCGTGACTCCCGGCGCCAAGCTGGAGGCGGCCGAGTTGCTCGAACTGCGCGCTCAGGCGGCTTCGGCCCGGGCGTCGCGGCTGATCGGCGAGCGCGAGGAGGGGATCATCCTCGGCGCCGCCCGGTTCTCGAGCCGAACCGTCGGCGAGATCATGCTGCCGGTCCAATACATCAGCATGTTGGGCGCCGACTCGTCGCTCGAGGAAAGCCTCGTCGCCGCCCATCTCGAAATGCACACGCGGTTCCCCGTAGCCGAGCGGCCGGGCGATCCGGCCTCGATCCTCGGCTACGTCAACTTCAAGGACCTGGTGGCGTTGATGCGTCTGAGCCGGCCGAACTCAGCGTCGCTTCGTTCGGTGCTGCGGCCGATGCCAAGCTTCGGCACGGATTTGAAGTTGGCCACGTGCCTCGAACGGCTAATCCGCGAGCACACGCACATCGCACTGGTCCGCGACGCCAAGGGAGCCGTTGCCGGCATGATCACGCTCGAAGACGTCCTCGAAGAGCTCGTTGGCGAAATCCAGGACGAGTATGATCGCTTGCCGGTCCACGCCGTTCCGTCCGGACCCGCCTGGGTGGTCGGCGGCGGACTGACGCTCGGCCGTCTGAAGGAGCTGACCGGAATCGACCTCGCCGTGGACCCGCCGGAGCATCCGCCGGAAGAGGGCGTCCGAACCTTGAGCGATTGGATCATTGGCCACCTGGGCAGCCGTTTTCGCAGCGGGGACATCCTGGTCCGCCCCGGCCTGCGCGTTGTCGTGCGCAAAGTCCGTCGGCAGAGGATCTTCGAGGCGCAGATCGGCCGCGTGGAACCGGCCGCTACACCGCAGTAGCTGGGCGCCATGCTTGCTAAGCGAGCGCAGCGAGACAGCAAGCATGTTTTCTGTCCGACCATGCCCACGACAAGCGTGGGACATGGCGCTCTATTTCCCTGATTCACCCAAAAATACGTGCCGTCATTTGCGAGTGGAAAGACAAAATGGGTGGCACGCCCTGAAAGGGCGTGGCGGGTGTCACGCCGCAATTTACCGATCTGCCACGCCCTTTCAGGGCGTGCCACCCAGTTCCAGTTCACCAAGTTGCTCTTTGACGGCCGCTAAATCTTCACCGCGCGGCCCTTGACGACGGATTCGGTCTCCTTCTGACAAAGGATCACCGCGTCGCGTGCCAAGTCGCCGGCCAGGAGCGCCGAGGGCTGGTTGGCGCGGACGGCACGGACCGCTTCGGTCAATTCGTTGACAAACGGAACCGTCGGATCGCCGCCGGGCAGCTTCGGTCGCGCGACCTTCCCGTCGGCCGTCAACACGGTCACCGGCGTCAGCGAGTCGCCCACCTTCGCCAGGGCCGCGTAGTCGAACAGCAACGTGGCCTTTTCCAGGTAGATTTCGTAGGCGTGCGTGAACGGGCGGCCTTGCTGGCCAATCACTCCGCTGGCGGCCGTCACCATCCGCGGCGGATCGTACAGGAACTGGGTCGTGAACCGCTCGACCACCTGGCCCCGCATCGTGCCGACGCTCTGCACGGCCTTCGGCATCCCGAACATCAAGCGAATGAAATGGGCGTCGTGGACGTGCAGGTCGAGCATCGGCCCGCCGACTTTCTTCGGGTCGTAGAAGTCAGGCAGCCAGAGCGGGTCGGAAATGATTCGCTTGAAATGCCCGCCGAGCAGCTTGCCATACTTCCCGCTGGTGATCGCCTGATAGGCGAAATGATACTCGGGGAAGAACGGCAGCACGTGGCCGATCATCAGCAGCCGGCCGGCCTTCTTCGCCGTATCGACCATCCGCACGGCGTCGGCCGGATTCAGGGCGATCGGCTTTTCGCAGAAGACGTGCTTGCCGGCCTTGAGGGCGGCGATCGTCGTGCTCGGGTGCGCCGCCGGCGGCAGGCAAATGTCGATCAAATCGAGGTCCGGATCGGCAATCATCTCGTCCAGTTCGGCGTAGCGGCGGATGCCGCCCAGGTCCATCATCTCGCCCTGCGCGCCGAAGTTGCCTTTGATCGACCGCCAATCGCCGGCCAGGCGTTTCGGGTCCTGCTCGCACAGGGCCGCGACCTTGACGCCGCGAATCCGCTGATAGGCCCGATAATGGGTCATGCCCATGAAACCAATGCCCGCAATGCCGACGCGAATCATGTGTTGCTCCGAGGGTTTGTGGACTATATCGTGGGGCAGGTTGTTAACCTGCCTCGAAATGGGCCCAAACATGGCAGGTTGACAACCTGCCCCACATCATAACCGACAATTGTTTCCAAGCCGATGCTTACGATCGCTTCTTTCGTCGAGGATCGCCTGTAGCCCCGCCGAGACCACTGGTCGCGGCTTTACACACTGTAGTTCACGCCACGATCTTCAGAAACCGCCCATACGCCTCGTCCCACGCGGCCGTGTTCTTCGGCTCGTATTCTTCGACGGGGAAGCTGCGGCGGACGACTTCACGGGCTTCGGCGATCGACGCGACGTCGCCGGCGGCGAGGGCCTGCATCATCAGGTTGCCGGTCGCCGTGGCTTCGATCGGGCCGGCGACGACGCGTCGGCCACAGGCGTCGGCCGCCGCCTGACAAAGCTGCCGGTTCTTCGTGCCGCCACCAACGATATGCATCGTCTTCAAACGATCGCCATTGAGCTCCTCGCACATCTGGCACACTTGGCGGAACTTCATCGCGATGCTCTCCAACGCGCAACGGACGATCGCCCCGCGGTCCTCGGGCACCGGTTGGCCTGTGCGGCGGCAGAATTCGCAGATGGCCTTGGGCATGTCGCCGGGGGCCATGAACTCGGGCGCGTCCGGATCGACCAGCGACCGCAGCGGCGGGGCTGCCGCGCTAAGCCGATTCAGGGCTTCCCAATCCAGGTTCGCCCCGGCCTGGTTCCACACCCGGCGACATTCCTGAACGAGCCAGAGGCCGGTGATGTTCTTCAAGAGCCGGGTGGTGCCGCCGACGCCCCCCTCGTTCGTGAAGTTGAGCTTCATGACGGCGTCGGTCACCAGCGGCTTGGGCGTTTCGATGCCCATCAGGGCCCAGGTGCCGAGGCTCACGTAGCACCAGTCGGGCCGCGTGCCGGGCCGGCTGGCGGCCGGGACGGCCATCACCGCGCTGGCCGTGTCGTGCGTGCCCGGCAGAACGACCTTCGTCGCGGCCAGCCCACTCTCGGCGGCCACGCTCGACCGCAGCGCGCCGAGCGTCGTGCCCGGCTGAACGATCTTGCCCAGCAAGTGTTTCGGGAGCGAGAGCTTATCGAGGAGTTCCGTGGCCCAGCCGCCGGTCACCGGGTTGTAGAACTGGCTGGTGCTCGAATCGGTCATCTCGTTGCACTTCACGCCGCTTAGGAGCCAGTGGAACAGGTCGGGCATGAACAAGAGCGACTCGGCGGCGTCCAAGAGCGGCGATTTGGCGAGTTTCATCGCTAGCAGTTGGTAAAGCGAGTTCAACTGCATGAACTGGAGGCCCGTGTGGCGGAAGATTTCGGGCCGGGGAACGATGCTGAACGCCCGGTCCATCATGCCGTTGGTGCGGCTGTCGCGATAATGGTAGGGGTTGCCGAGCAACTCATCACCGCGGCCGAGCAGGCCGAAGTCGACGCCCCAGGTGTCGACGCCGACGCTCGTGATCGGGCGGCCCTGGCCACCGGCGGCCCGAAGGCCCTGCCGGATGTGCGACCACTGGTTGAGCAGGTCCCAGTAGAGTCGGCCGTCGACCTGCACGGGACCGTTCTCGAAGCGATAGACTTCTTCAAGACGCAGCCGCTGGCCATCGAACAGCCCCAAGAGATGCCGCCCGCTCGAAGCCCCGATGTCCACCGCCAGATATGCTTTTTCGGCCATTGCTACCACCCGTGTATGCTGTGATTTGCCAAGAGAGTGCCCTCTATCGTGCCCCTTCGGCGGGCGGCAGTCAAGTAGTCGGTTCGACTAGTTGGTTGCCAATATCGCGACCGTTTAGCGGCCGACGGAACGTCGGCATGACTCGCCGCCGTGCCGGCGAGCGCTAAACAGCGGCCGCAGTCCCGCACCGGCCGGCACCTGTCGCCGACTGCCACGAAGCGGTAAAATCAACCCGCGTACGCTCACGCACGGAGGATCACCATGAGCACCCAGCCGTTCGCCCACTTGCATTGCCACAGCCATTACAGCCTCTTGGATGGGGCGGGCACGGTTCGCGGGCTGCTCGATCGGGCGAAGGCGCTCGGGATGACCGCTCTGGCGTTGACCGACCACGGCAACCTGCACGGGGCCTTGAAGTTCTACCAGGCCGCCAAGGACCTCGAGATCAACCCCGTCATCGGGCTGGAGGCCTATATCGCCCCCGGCAGCCGCTTCAGCAAGGAGGCGAGCGGGTCGAAAGAGGCCGCCTACCACCTGACGCTTCTCGCCCAAAATGCCACGGGCTTTCGCAATCTCGTGAAGCTCTCGTCGGCGGCGTTCTTGGAAGGCTTCTATTTCAAGCCGCGAATCGACAAGCAACTGCTCTCCGAGAACCGCGAGGGGCTCATCTGTCTGAGCGGCTGCGTCGCGAGCGAGTTCAACCGCACGATCCTGGCCGGCGGCGAGGCGAACTTCGAGAAAGCGGTCGAAATCGCCACCTGGTTCCGCAACCTCTTCGGCGATGACTATTACATCGAGATCCAGAACAACCATCTCGAGATCCAGCAAGCCGCAATGAAGGGGGCGGTTGAGATCGCCCGGCGGCTCGATATCCCGCTGGTCGCCACCAGCGATGTCCACTACGTGCTGCAAGAGGACTCCGACGCCCAGGATATCTTGCTTTGCGTGAACACGGGCAAGTTCCGCACCGACACGAACCGGATGCGGATGGAGACCAACGAGTTTCATTTGCGAAGCCCCGAGGAGATGTATGCGGCGTTTCCGGGGCTTGAGGACGCCGTGGCTCGGAGCCAGGAGATCGCCGACGGCGTCAAGATCGAGCTGGAGATCGGCAAGCGGCACTTCCCGGTCTACTCGCCGCCGGATGGAAAGACGGCCGAGGACTTTCTCTATGAGCTGTGCGTCGCCGGGCTCAAGGACCGGTACGCGAATCGGCCCGATCGTTACGCCGACGGGAAGTTCTCCGACGAAGTGACCGCCCGGCTCGAACGCGAGCTCAAGGTCATCAACAAACTGGGCTTTGCGAACTACTTCTTGATCGTCTGGGACTACGTTCAGTTCGCGCGGTCGCAAGGAATCGAGGCCACGGCCCGCGGATCCGGCGTTGGGGCCTTGGTGTCCTACGGGCTCTATCTGAGCCACGTTTGCCCGCTGGAGTATGACCTTCTGTTCGAGCGATTCCTCGACGAGAGCCGCCGCGAGGCGCCTGATATCGACATCGACTTTTGCCAGCAGCGCCGCGGCGAGGTGATTCAATACGTCAAGGGCAAGTACGGGGCCGACAACGTCGCGCAGATTGGCACGTTCGGCACGCTGGCCGCCCGAGCGGCCATTCGCGACGTCGGCCGCGCCCTGGGGCTGCCGATTCCACGGGTCGATTCGATCGTCGCCCTTGTGCCCGACGAGCTGAAGATCAAGCTCAAGGACGCGATCCAGAAGAGCGACGAACTGAAGAAGATGTACGAGGGCGATCCCGAGGTCCGCAAGCTGCTGGACCTGGCGAAAGGCATCGAGGGGCTCGCCCGCAACGTCGGCACGCACGCCGCGGCCGTCGTGATCGCCGACCGCCCGCTGACCGATTATCTTCCGCTGCAACACGTCCAGGACAAGAAGGAAGTCATCACCCAGTGGGACATGGGCGACGTCGAGCGGGCCGGCCTGCTGAAGATGGACTTCCTCGGCCTGCGAAACCTGACGATCCTTACGAAGGTCATCGACCTGATCGAGCAGACGACCGGCGAGCGGATCAATCCTTACGGGTTCCGGCGAGACGACAAGGAGACGTTCGCCCTGCTTTGCCGCGGCGAGACGAAGGGCGTGTTTCAGCTTGAGAGTGGCGGCATCCGCGACCTCTTGCAGCGGATGAAGCCGGACCACTTCCTCGACATCATTGCGACGAACGCGTTGTATCGCCCCGGTCCGCTCGAAGGCGGCATGGTTGACGATTACATCGAGGTGAAGCACGGCCGGAAGAAGCCCGAGTATAAGCACCCGGTGATGGAGGAAGTCCTCGGCGAGACCCACGGCGTGATGGTCTACCAGGAACAGGTCATGCGCATCTTGAACCGCCTAGGCGGCATCAAGCTGGCCAACGCCTATAGCTGCATCAAGGCGATCAGCAAGAAGAAGCTGGAGATGATCGCCAAGTACCGCGAGGAGTTCATCGAAGGCGCCCACCAGCAGGGCATGGACAAGAAGGAAGCGGCCGAGCTGTTCGGGCTGATCGAGAAGTTCGCGGGCTACGGCTTTAATAAGTGTGTCGTTGGCGCAACGGCGATTGTCGACGCCCAGACTGGCCAGCGGACCACGGTTGAGGAACTGTTTCACAATCGGAGGCCGTTCACGGTCCACTCGCTGGCCGAAGACGGCAGACTCCGGCCGCAGAGTGTTTCAGAGGTCGTCTGGAACGGTCGCAAACGTGTGTACGAGTTGACCACGTCGCTGGGCAAGCGCATCACAGCCACGGCAAACCATCCCTTCCGCACGCTCGACGGCTGGAAGCTGCTTGAAGAATTGCGGCCCGGCGACCGCATCGCGGGTCCCCGGCGACTTGACGTCGCCGGCCAGTCTCGCGCGCCGCGGCATGAAATCATCGCGCTGGCGTATCTGTTGGCCGAAGGCAATACGTGCCATCCCACTTGCCTCTATTTCTACAACAACGACCCGAAGCTAGTCGACGAATTTGCGGCCGTGGCGAAGGAGTTTCCGGAAACCGTGGCGCGGATTGACCGTCGCGACGATGGGCGCCGGCTGGAGGTCTGCGTCAGCACAGGAATCAACCGCCAATTCGCACCGGGCCAGCGGCCCTGGAATGCTCGCCAATCGCAAGAAGGGGGCGTCGGCATCGCGGCCCCGCCGGCGCGGTCGGGCATGTTCCGCTGGGCCCAGTCGTTGGACATCGTCGGCCGGCGGGCGACACAAAAGGCTGCCCCCCCCATCGTCTTTCAGTGGTCGGACGCCGATCTCGAATTGTTTCTCGGGCGGCTCTGGGCAGGCGACGGCTACCTCGGCGCTCGCAGCCAGATGCCGTTCTACGCCACCAGCGCCCGGCAGTTGGCCATCGACGTGCAAACGCTCCTCTTACGCTTGGGAATCGTCGCGCGAGTTCGATCGACGACCTTCAAGTACACGTACAAAGGACAGTCCAAGAACCGCCAGGGCTATACGGTTCACCTTGTCGGCAGCGAGTCGCTGAAAGCGTTCTTAGGCCGCGTCGCGCCACACGCCATCGGTCGCGAAAAGCAGACTGAAACGCTGCGACACTGCCTCTCCGAGGTCACGCCCAATCTGACCAGCAAAGACACGATTCCGGCCGAAATCCGCCAATGGGTTGATGCCCAGCGGCGTCAAGCGGGCCTCACTTGGCGCGGCCTTCAATCGAAATCAGGCGTATGCGTCAAAGAGTTCGTTGGCGCTGGCTCGGCGAAGAAACGTGGATTCCGTCGGGCGACGATTGGCCGGTTGGCCGATTTCTTCCGCTGCCGCCGTTTGCTCGAAGCTAGCCAATCCGACATCTTCTGGGAAACCGTCGTCAGCGTTGAGCCAAAAGGCGTTCAGGACACCTACGATCTGACTGTCGAGAATGATCACAACTTTGTCGCGGACGGGCTGGTTGTGCATAACTCGCATTCGACCGCCTACGCCCTGATCGCCTACATGACGGCCTACCTCAAGGCCCACTACAAAGTCGAGTTCATGGCGGCGCTGCTGAGCAGCGACATCCCTGGCCGAAACTTCAAGCGGAAGGATTCGCTGGTCGAGCATCTCGAAGACTGCCAGCGAATGTCTGTCACCGTGTTGCCGCCGGACGTGAACCGCTCAGGCGTCGAGTTCACAGTCCTTTGTGGGGCAGGTTGCCAACCTGCCGCCACGGAGAAGCAAATCTGCTACGGCCTCTCGGCCATCAAGGGCTGCGGCGGCGCGGCGGCAAACGCCATCGCCGTTGAACGTGCGGCCAATGGGCCCTATCACGGGCTCTCCGATTTCTGCGAACGGCTCGACCCGAGCACCGTCAATCGAACGGCCGTCGAGTCGCTCATCAAGGCCGGGGCGCTCGATTCGCTCGGCGCACGCCGCTCGCAACTGTTCGCCGGTCTCGATCGGGCGTTGCAGGCGGCCGTGGCTGCGGCATCGGACCGCCGCCGCGGGCAGCGTTCGCTCTTTGGCGGCGATGGCGACCAGCAACAGCAGGCCGTCGCCGCCGGCAATCTCCCCGACCTGGCCGAGTGGGAGGAGCACGAGAAGCTGGCCAAAGAGAAAGAGGTGCTCGGTTTCTACTTGTCGAGCCACCCGCTGGCCGAACACGAGACGACGCTCTCGACCTACTGTTCGCACAACACGGTCGAGGCAGCGGAGCTTAAGCATCGCACTGAGGTGATGCTCGGCGGGATGTTGGCGGCGATCAAGTTTTCGCATACGAAGAACCCGAAGCCCGGCGCCCCGAGCCGCTACGCGATGTTCGACCTGGAAGACACGGCCGGCATGATGCGATGCATCGTCTGGCCGGATCTGTTTGCCCGATGCGAAGAGCTGATTAAGCCCGACGCCATCGTGGCCATCCGCGGGGCAATCGACAAGCGGCCGGGCAGCGAGGAGGCGAACCTGATCGTCAACGAGGTCATCCCGCTGGAAGAACTCGCGTCGCGTTGCACGCGTGGAGTGCGGATTCGCGTGATCGAGGAGGAGGAGACCCCGCGGACGCTCGACGCCCTGCACGAGATTCTGCGCGGCTATCCAGGCCAGTGCGAGCTGCAACTGGTGCTTTGCCTGCGCGACGGCAGCCGCGTCGAGTGTCGCTGCGACGGCCTGCATGTGGCGGTCGCGCCCCAGATGCGTTCGCGAGTCGACCAACTCCTTGGGCCCGGCAATGTCCGACTGCTGACGGCGCCGCTGTCCAGCGGCCGGGGCGAGCGGTCGGGGCGTTAACGGTTCATGTACTCTTCACGCTCCGCGTGAAGCCGGGGCACACGCAGGCCGCATTTCGCTCACGCGAAGCGTGAGGAGTCCAGCCGGCGTTGCGGCGAGACTGCCGCCTAAAGGCGGGACTACGAACGACCATGAGTCCCCATAGCATCCCCTCGCAAGTATGGCGACTCCCGCCAGTCACGGACCGACCCGGCTGGCCTGCCGGCAATCGTTCTTAGGCGTTGCCAGACAGAGATTTCCGCATATTCATCATAATCTTCTCCTTGAAGCCCGGCGAAGTGGCCGGGCCCACTGCCAGGCGATTTTGGGTCTATTGCTTGATTTACCCAGCTTGCCTAACTATGATCGGTGGTGTAGAAGTATATGCGGACAGGATTTGCAGCGATTCCAACCTCGCTCCCACCCCGTCGCCGCCCTGGTGGCGAAGTGGGAGCGGATCCGGACAATTTTCCTCCCTCGGACTGGAGATCATGCCCATGCGTTCTGGAAGACTTGGACTTACCCTCTTGCTGTTGGCCATTGGTGTTCTGGCTTTCTTGCCGACGGCAGCCCAGGCTCAGACGACGTCGTCGTCATCTAGTTCAAGCGGCGTGGCCGGCATCGCGGTGGACGCCGAGGGAGTTCTGCGGGCGAAGATGTTCAGCGAGCCGGACCGGCAAGCGTGGAACGAGCGGATCAACAGTGCGAGGGCGGCGCTTGGCACGAAGGTCACGACGCCGAGCAAACTCCGCAAGATTTCGCTCAACCGCTTGGAGCAAGCGATTGTCGAACATCAGGGGACGCTGACCAACGAAATGCGTCATCTGGCCGGTCTGCTTCGCGTCCGCTACGTCTTCTATTATCCCGACAGCAAGGACATCGTCCTGGCGGGCCCTGCCGAGGGCTGGGTCGCCGACGTCTCCGGCCGCGAGGTCGGAATGCGATCGGGCCGGCCGGTGCTCCAGTTGCAGGACCTGGCCGCCGCATTGCGTGCGTTTCCGCCCAGCGGCAAATCGACGCCGATGATCGGCTGCTCGATCGACCCAACGCCCGAGGGCTTGGCCGCAATGCAGCAGTTCGTCCACAGCGTCCATTTGGGCGGCCAGCCCAGTGATGCCCAGGTGCAGATGATCGCGGAAGGCGTACGCACCAGCTTAGGCAATCAGACCATCTCGATCATGGGCGTCTCGCCGCGGACCCACTTCGCGCAGGTGCTGGTCGAGGCCGACTATCGGATGAAACTGATCGGCATCGGCCTCGAACGGCCGCCGGTCAATCTGGTCAGCTACGTCGATCGCGCCAAGCTGGGCGAAATCGCCCGGAACGCCCTGCAACGCTGGTATTTCCTGCCGGATTACCAATGCGTCCGCCAGAGCGACGACCGATTGGCGATGGAACTGATCGGCGACGGCGTCAAGCTGGTTGGCGAGGACGAGATGGTCGGCGACGGCGGCCAGCGCAAGCTGGCGGCGGGCAAGGGCAATCGGGCCAGCCACGCCTTCGTCGCCAACTTCACGGCCAAGTACGCCGAACTGGCCGACCGCTCGCCCGTCTATGCCGAGCTGCGGAACTTGATCGATCTGGCCGTTGTGGCCGCCTACATCCAGGCCGAAAACTACTACGACAAGGCGGGCTGGAATATGGAGTTCCTCGGCAGCGAGGAGCGATTCCCGATCGAGACCTACGAAGTGCCCAAGACGGTCGAGTCGGCCGTCCGGGCGGTCTGGAAGGGGAACACCATCGGCACGCCCGTCGGCGGCGGCGTGAAGATTCAGCCCGGCGAGGCCATCGAGCCTAGCAACCTGCTTCGCGATGAAAAGGCCCGGGTCAGCAAGCTCCGCGACGGCATCAAGCCGGAACTAGCCAAGGGCCAGTGGTGGTGGGATTGACGCGAAATCGCCCGCCCATCGTGATCCGCGGCCACGCTGCGAACTAGGAACTCGCCTCCCTGGGCGTCTATCCGTAGGTTATGCTTTAGCATAACGCGCCTGAGATAGATCGCCCGCTCGCGACACACGCGGAAGCATGAGCTGCCGGCGGGGCTCTCGGCGAGGAGGGTTTCCCGATGCGTCTGGTCCTGGTGGATCGCCCGAGCCCGAAACGAATCAATTTTCACCCGCTGGCCCTGAGCCGGCCAATCTTCGAGCTTCGTTGCGGCATCACCAACCTTGGCGACAAGCTGATTGCGAAGCTGGGGGCATCCGACGTCGCCTGTTTCGTGCCGCCGTACATGGCCGAGGTCTACCGGACGCAATCCGGCCGGCCGGTCAACGACGCCTCCACCCTGCGAGGCGACGACCTGTTCGTGATCGATGGGCGCGTCAAGGCGCACGAGCTGACCGCTCCGGCCAAAGGGCCGAGTGAAGTGGCCACCGACGCCGACGGAGAAGTCCTCTACGCTCGGATCGCCCGCGCCGACTTGGACAAGCTTGCGACAGATTCGGTCGGCGCGCTGCTCAATTCGGCAAAAGAGCGATTGCCTGCCGCGAACGCCCAGCCAGCTACGTGGAATTACCTCTGGGACCTCGTCTTGGCCAATCCGGCGCGGCTGTCCGCCGACTTCGCCGCCGCGGGCCGCCGGGGGATCGAGGGTCGCGTCGAGGAGCCCTGCGCCGTGCGCGGCAGCCGCAACGACGTCTACATTGCCCCCGGCGTCGTCGTGCATCCGATGGTTGTGATCGACGCAGAGCATGGCCCCGTTTATCTCGACGAGGGCGTCGAAGTGCATCCGTTTACGCGGATCGAAGGCCCTTGCTATGTCGGCCGTCGCTCGATCTTGCTCGGCTGCAAATGTCGCGAGGGCAACTCGATTGGCCCGATGTGCCGCGTCGGCGGCGAAGTCGAGGAGTCGATCATTCAAGGCCACTCGAACAAGTATCACGACGGCTTCCTGGGCCACGCGTACCTGGGCGAGTGGGTCAACCTCGGCGCGCAGACGACCAACAGCGATCTGAAAAACGACTACTCGAACGTCTCCGTCGTTCTCGACGGGCGCACGCGGATTCGCACCGGTTCAACGAAGATCGGCTCTTTGATCGGCGATCATACGAAGACCTCGATCGGCACTCTTCTGAACACGGGCGCCTACGTCGGCGCGATGTCGCTCATCGTCACCAACGGCCGGCTGCTGCCGAGGTTCCTGCCGAGCTTCAGTTGGTATCTCGACGGCGCGATCGACGAACGCCGCGGCCGTGAGCGGCTCTATCAGACCGCCCGCGTGGCGATGGGGCGACGCAACTGCCTCTGGACCGAAGCGGACGAATCGCTCTGGGACGCCGTTTATGATCTGACCGCCGGCGAACGCGACGCAGTCGCCGAGTAAGCGTTTCACGCAATAGACCGCTTCTTCTGTCGCATCCTTGCCCCTCCGCTTCGGGGCGTTTCTGCCGAATACACCGCTGCAAATTTCGCTGACGATCTACAACGATGGAAGTGCGCGGGTGATGCTTGATATCTTCCGGTAGAGCCAATGCAGGGACCGCCGCGATGAGATCGCAATCTGCTTTTGTGGCTTCCTGGATTGTCACGTTTCTATTCCGCCAGCGATATGCCGCGAGCCCCAATAGTGTTGCTGCGCGACCAACTTGCCGATAATCAGCTATTTTTCGCACGTTGCTTTTTTTTCACTCCGTGCTCCAATCACATTTAGCGCGGCCTTTTGACCGTGAGACGGCATGTTGTTCCGCCTCCATCGCCGCGCTGTTGTCTTTTCCATTTGCGGAGTCGGTTTCCGCAGCACGAGAGAGGAGCTTCGAGATGCGACAGCCTCTGTTGTTACGATCGGTGGCGTGGATTGCAGCAAGTTCGCTGGGCCTTTGGGCCGGGAACCTCCAAGCCGCAACTGCTTATTGGACCGGCCTCACGAACAATACCTGGAGCACGGCGGCCAGCGACGTCAACTGGAACCGCAACGGCGTCGACGACTACTATCACAGCGGTGATGACGTGGTTTTCGACGGCGCTGGAGGCACCGTGTTGATTAAGGGGCTTCTTCAGCCCCACAGCGTGGACTGTCTTTCGGGGACCTACGTTCTAGCGCCTACTCCCGCGACGAGTAGCTGGATCAGCTACGGCCCAATCAACTGCAGTGGAGGCCACCTGATCGTCGCCACCAACAACACCGAGTTTGCGGGTTCGACGATCAACGGTGGCACGCTGCAGGTTGGCAACGGCGGCACGACGGGAACCTGCGGCGAATATGGCACGATGCAGGTCAACGCCGGCGGCACCCTGGAGTACTACCGGGCCGATGGCCATTGCAGCGTCTACAACAATTCCATCACCAATCCGATCGCGGGCAGCGGCGCCGTGGTGTTTCAAGGGACCGGCGTCGCCGGCCAGAGCAGCTACAGCCCGTACAACTACTACGGATCGTCTGTTGGGTACGCTGATACGGCGTTCACGGGGACGGTAATGGTTAACCAAGCCCGGCTCTACACCACCGTGGCCTCGCCGACGTTCTGCAACGCTTCTGTGATTCAGGTCAATGCCGGCGGGCAGTTGTATTGCGACGCCACGGCCAGGACCTGGAATACGGCCTTGGAGCTTGCCGGCGACGGCTGGTTGGAAAACGATGCCAACAGCCAGGCGGTTTCCTATGGCGCGCTCCGTCTAACTCGCCAGACCTACGCTGGCGATATCAGCCTGACTGACGATGCCTCGATAACGTCGTATGCGAATCCCTCGGATGCTGCCGCCAACGGCGCCACGTCGACCGTCACCGGCGTCATCAGTGGCAATCACCAGTTGGTCTTCCGTTCGTGCTACAACACGGCCGATGCTCCGAGCACTCAGGACACCCTCGTGTTGAGCCCGATGTATGGCAACAACAGTTATGGATCTACCTACATCGCGAACGTCGCGCCGAGCACCGTCGGCACACCGACCGTCGCCGGCAACATTACGCTGGTGGCGGGCAATGCCGGCGCGTTCAGCAACGGCCCGGTGTTGATGGCCGGCGAGGTGACCACGGACGGAACGCCCCGGTTGGCGATCCTTCAATTGAATGGATACGACTTCAGCTTCGCCAACATTGCGTCGACCAACGCCCATGCGCAGATCCAGAACGCGGGGCTGTCGAACTCCGTCATCACGGTCGGCTCGGATAACAGCAGCACGGCCTTTCGCGGCGCCCTGGTAGACGGTGGCGTCGGGACACTCGGCCTGACCAAGACCGGCGCCGGCGCGCTCGCTCTCAGTGGCGCGAACACCTACACGGGCAAGACGACCGTGCAGTCCGGCACGCTGCAAATGACGGTCCCCGCCTACGGCAACGTGTTGGCCCACACGGCCGACATCCAAGGCGGACAGATGGTGTTCGACTACACCGGCGATGTGACGCCCGCCAAGACGATTCGCTCCAGCCTGCAGGCTGGCACGCTGTACACCTCGACCGGCGCGGCCGCCGGCTACGTCGTCGGCTACAACGACGACGGCATCAGCGCGGTCACGGCCAAGGTTAGCTTGTTGGGCGACACCGACCTCGGCGGCATCGTGAACAACGACGACCTGGCCCGTCTGCTCTCGGCCCTCGGTGGCACCGACTGCGTCTGGCAGCAGGGCGACTTCAACTACGACAGCAAGGTCAACAACGACGACCTGGCCATGCTGTTGAGCAACTTGGGCAAGACGTTCGCCGGCTTCGGCAGCGCGAAGGCTCAAGCCCTCGGCGGCGCGGTGCCCGAGCCGTCGACGCTCGTGTTGCTGACCGCCGGCCTGGCTGGCCTCTTGGCCTACGCCTGGCGGAAGCGGAAGTAGCACTTGCAGTCGAGACAGTCTCGACACGAGATTCAGAGACGTCGCCTCGGTTCGTTGCCGAGGCGACGTTTTTTTGCAAACTGCTGTGACAGGAACGAGGTACTGCAAATGCCACTGCGAAGGATATTTACGCGGGGGAGTAGGTGCAGTAGCATTAATGTTTGCTCTCGTTGGCAATGCTTCTAGTCTGCACTGCGTATCGCGCAGCCTTTTCAGATAGGCATTTCCAGCCCGGAGGCGAGCCGGGCCAGCACTTGCCCCACGTTTTCCGACGGCCCGACAGGAGACAAATAGACAAAGGGAGAACAGCGCGAGGCAGCGACATCGGTTTGCGGCCGCCAGGTCGCCGAGCCGCCGATCTCGAAGATGCGGCGGGAAGGCTTGGCTGCCTTTAAGGGGTAGGCATGTGAAGACGCTTTTCGTTTCTCGACTCTTGGTCACCACAGGAGACTCTGGTCATGTCACTTCGTCAAAAACGTTTGGTCGGTTTCACGCTGGCGGCGATCGCCATTCTCTCGATCGCAGGCAGCGCTTGGGCGACCGATTACACCTCCATCTTTCAAGGCCCCTATGGCGGCCCTTATGAAGGCGCGTACGAGGACGCCGCGAACTGGAGCACCGCGGCCGTCCCCAACGGAGGAACCACGCTCATCGGCAGCTCGATCTTCACTCCGGCGGCTGCGACGTTGAGTTCGGATCTCAGCGCCTTGAGCCCGGTCTACCTCTTCCTCGGCGACGCTCCGAACGCCTCGGGCTCGCTCACGTTGAACGACTCGGCGTATCTGAACTGCTTCGGCATGCAACTGGCCGGCACCAGCGGCGATGCCACGACCTCGGGTTCGCTCACGATCAACAGCGGAACGCTCGTGAATACGGGCAATTGCTGGGTCGGTTACAGCGGCGCCGCCGTCTACACTCAAAGCGGCGGCTCCTTCGCCACCGCGGCCATCCGAGCCGGCGGCACGAGAACGGGCGTCGGAACGGTCGCCATCTCCGGCGGCACGCTGGCGATGACAGCTGGCTTGTATCTCGGCACCGCGGACACCAACGTCGATAAGACAAGCGTTGGAACCGCTACGATGACTCAAACCGACGGCGTGGTCCAGTCGGCAGCTGGCATGATCGGCCACTATGGCACAGGAACGTATAATCTCAGCGGCGGGATGGCCACATTCTCCGGCCAGTTTATTCTGGGTCGCTACAGCGGTTCCAGCGGCGCCGTGAACCAGACCGGCGGCGTCATGACACTCGGCAGCACGACCTTCAGCAACTTTATCGGCGGCACCGGCCCTGGCACGTACCACATTAGCAACGCCGCGTCGGTCCTGTCCGTTGCGGGCAGCCTTCTGCTGGCCGCCGACGGCGGCAATGGCACGTTCATCCAAGACGATGGCGTCGTTCAGCAAGGCACCGCCGGCTCGACCTACAGTCTGTACGTTGGCTATTGGGGACAGGGGTCCTACACGATCAACGGCGGGTCGCTGTCAACTGGCAACCTGTATGTCGGCGAAGGTGGAACCGCCAGCTCCTTCACTCAGAACGGCGGCTCGGTCAGTGTGGCGGGCGTCGGATGCATTTCCGATAAGGCGGACGGCGCCTATCAGATTAGCGCCGGCACGCTCTCCTTTGCGAACGCCGTTCGCGTCGCCGTCGGCGCCTCGAATGTCACTGGCCACATCATCCAGACGGGCGGCACCGTGCTCGCCTCGACTAGCGTCGCCAACCAATTCTCGATTGGCCAGATGGGCACCGGAATCTATGATATGAGCGACGGCGCCGCAAGCTTTGCCAAGCTCTATCTTGGCACGGCCCCCACGGCTACCGGAACCTTCAATCAGAGCGGCGGCGTTGTCAGCGCCTACGCAACGGACAATCTGTTCTACGTCGGCATCGGCGGCGCCGGCACTTACAACCTGTCGGCCGGCACGCTCAACGCCCCGAATCTCTGCATCGGCTGGAACTTTGGCGGGACCGTTTTCGGCAACGGCACCATCCATCAAACCGGCGGTACGCTCAACGCCCAGAACACGATGTACCTCAGCGACGCTGACGGTCTCAACGCACCGACGACCGCGTCCACGGGCTCAGGCACGTACATCCTCGATGCCGGGACGCTCACGGCCACCTCGATCATCGCCGGTTACTCCAACGCCCTGGGCACGTTCAACCAGAACGGCGGCTCGGGCGCCATCACCGGCGTGACCACCGAAGGCGTCTTTACCCCCGGCGCGATCTCCGGCCTCGGTGTCTATAATCTGGCCGGCGGCGTGCTGAACCTGCAAGGCCAGAACAACATCAGCGTCGCCACGTTCAACTTCACCGGCGGTACGCTGCAGAACGTCGGCGCCGTCTCGACCAACGCGAGCCTCGGCGCCAGCCCGGTCTTCCAACAGGACGCCGGAACCACCGGCGCCGTCACCGGCGCCCTGAGCGACGTCAGCGGCGTGGCCGGCACACTGACCAAGACGGGCGGCGGCACGCTCGTTCTCAGCGGCGCGAACACCTACTCCGGCAAGACCACCGTTCAGTCTGGATCGCTCCAGATGGCGGTCAGCGCCTATAACAACGTGTTGGCCCACACGGCCGACATCCAGGGCGGGCAGATGGTGTTCGACTACACCAACGGCACCACGCCGGCCAAGGACATCCGCGCGAGCCTGCACTCGGGCGCGATGTACACCTCGACCGGCGCGGCCGCCGGCTACGTCGTCGGCTATAACGACGACGGCGTCAGCGCAGTCACGGCGAAGGTCGCTCTGTCGGGTGACACCGACATGGGCGGCATCGTGAACAACGA
>JBDKUC010000480.1:0-6499 GCA_039679885.1 Thermoguttaceae bacterium
GGCCGACCTCGATCCTCGCGTTGGCCGATCCACGGTGGAAGGGCCGCGCGGCGATGGCCAAGCCGCTGTTCGGCACCACGGCCACCCACGCGGCCTGCCTCTTCGCCGCTTGGGGCGAATCGAAGGCCAAGGATTTCTTTCAGGCCGTCAAGCGGAATGACGTGCAGATCGCGTCAGGCAACAAGCAGGTCGCGTTGAGCGTGGCGGCCGGTCGGTCGGCGTTCGGCGTCACCGACACGGATGACGCCCTGATCGAGGTCGCCAAGGGAATGCCCGTCGTGATCGTCTGGCCCGACCAGGGGGCGCACCAACTCGGCACGCTGCTGATTCCGAATACGGTGGCGATCATCCGCGGCGGTCCGAACCCGCAGGCAGCGCGGCGGTTGGTCGATTCGATCCTCTCGCCGGACGTGGAAACACAATTGGCGGCCGGCGAGAGCGCCCAGATCCCGTTGAACCGGAACGGCAAACCGCCTGCCCGGCTCGATATGCCTGCGAAACTCAAGACGATGAAAATCGACTTCGACGCCGCCGCCGAAAAGTGGGACGCGACGGCCGAGTACCTGAGCGACGAGTTCGCGGGCGGTAGCTAAGGCCGTCCGCGAAGCGTGATGTGCGCGATACCACGCCATTCGCACCTCAGAGCTTGCCACCCAACGTCCAGATCAGCCATGACCGAAACGCGGTTGGGTGGCACGCCCTGAGCCCAGGGCGAAGGGCGTGGTGATGTGCGCGATACCACGCCCTTCGTACCTCAGAGCGTGCCACCCAACGTCACAAATCAGCATGACCGAAACGCGCCTTCGGCTTCGACGGCTGCCGATCGGTTAGGCTGAGCCAAGCAGTTGTTGCCGTTTCTTCGCGACGAGCGCCAAGAGCGCTTTCTGCGGATTGGCGAACTTGGCGATGCCCTCAGACATGAGGACGTCTTCGAGCTTCTGCATATCCACGAGCCGATCGATTTCTTCGACAACGGCTGGCGGCGGAAGCTGGTCGACTTGTCGGGTGAACGTGCGGCCGCTGCGGGCGACGGCGTCGTTCGTGGCAGGCGGGTTCGTCTCGATGTCGCTGCCGGCAAACGCCTCGACGTATTTCCACGGCGGATCGCTCGGCTTCTTCGTGCCCGTGCTGGCGAAAACCATCTCCTGTTCGAGCGGCGTGGGGCGTTCGGCCCAGAACTGTTGGTTCTCAGCCCAGATCCGCTTGGCGTTCAGGATGCCGACCATGCCTTGCGCGGCAGGCGAGAGCTGTGGCACTGCCTTCTCGGTGTAAACGTCAAGCCGCGAAACGAAGATGCTGTAGACGCTCTTGAAGGCGTCGAGATTGCCGCGCCGCTGGGCCCCACGCCACACGGCCTCGCGGGCCAAGCGGTACTGCCGGGACGTGAAGACCAACGTCACATTGACCGTGACGCCCGCCGCGACCAAGTCCTCCAGGGCATCGAGTCCGGCAGGTGTGGCCGGGACCTTGATCATCCGGTTGCGATGGCCGGCCGACCACTCGCGCCCCAGCCGCAGATACTCGGCAACACGCTTCTCGTGCGGCAGATCCTGGTCGGGGTCCTCCAATAGCGGGTCGAGCTCGAAGCTGACGTAGCCGTCGTTGCCACCGGTATGTTGCCACGCGGGAAGGAAAGCCTGTTGAGCCTCGCGGACGAGGCCGTCGGTCATGCGCCAAGCAATCGCGGCATCGTCGAGTCCATCATGGACCAGTCGCTCGATCTGGGCGTCGAACCGCCCGGTGGCGACCAGGTCGGCCACGATGATCGGATTGGAGGTCGCTCCAGTGGCGCCCATGGCGAGGTTAGATCGAACCAAGTCGGGGTCGATCGAGTCGAGCCACAGTTTCGTGCCGGTAGCCAGAAGGGATTCGATGGGGTTAGGCATGATCGTGGGACCGTTGGCGTTGCTTGAGAAAGACAGCCGCACAAGGCTTGGCCGGGCGTGTGCTTGGCAGCGAATGCCATTGTGGCTGGGCAAGGGAGTCGAGGCAACCCCTGTGGGAATCGGTTGCCGGCGCCGGCGACTTGGTAAGCTAGGCAATCTCTTCGGAATTTAACGAATATTCCTGTTGTGCCGGCCGACAGCGGCCGATTCTTCTGCTGTGTGTTTTTGTGGTCGTGTCCTTTGATGCGCCTCGGATGGTAGTTCGGGCAAGGAGGAACGTGTGGTGAAAACGGCATTGACGTATGCCCTGGCCACTGTCGCTGCAATGGTTTTCGCTGCCGGCGCGCAAGCTGCCGAGGGGCGAGTTCCCTTCCAGCAGCCCCAGCCTTGCCCGATGCCAGCGATGGCCGAGCAGCCGCCCACCAGCGGTGCGCCCGGACCAGACGGCGCTGGCCCGCAAGCGGGACCGGT
Source organism: Thermoguttaceae bacterium (assembly GCA_039679885.1). GTDB lineage: Bacteria > Planctomycetota > Planctomycetia > Pirellulales > Thermoguttaceae > JAJFUI01. The sequence continues at coordinate 2,358 of JBDKUC010000480.1, forward strand.
CGCGGATGGACCGGGTGTGGACAGCGGCCTTTGGGACGGGGCGCCGATCGGGGAAGGCTGTTCGCTTTGCGGCGGCGGCTGCTGCAATCCGCCCGACTGGTACACCGAGCAGGGCGTCCGGTTCTTTGGCCGAACGAAGCCGCGTCAAACCATCCTGGGCTACGAGCCGACTTTTCCGAGCGGGTTCCAGCCGGCGGTGCTCTCGGATCCGCTCACGTCGCAGTTCGGCGACCGCACCGCTGCACCGGGCATGTCCGCCGCCTACAACATGACGATTGGACATTACTTCGCCCGGGATACGCTCAACCGAGATCATTTTGTCGAGTTTACGTTTTGGGGATTGAACCGGTTCCAAGACGAAGGGGCCATCACGGCCAGTCAGCGAATCCGGGAAGGAACCTATACCAACATCTACGAGTTCGGCAACCTGTACAGTCCTTACTCGGTTTCCACTGTGCCCAATAACATTCTCACGCAGGTCGCGGTGCGCAACGGCACGATTGTGCCCGGCTTCGACCAAGTGGACCAGATGAGCACGTACTACGCGTCGTACATGAACAACTTCGAGCTCAACGGGAAAATCACCCCGCGTGGCGAGGAGGATCAGCTCGTCTTGCATCCCGACGGAAAGTGGCGCAAGGAGTGCAGGCCCGGCCGCTACATTTCCTATCTGTACGGCCTGCGGTTCATGAAACTCGACGAATCGTTCCGCTTCCACGGTCAGGGCCTGACGAAGACGTTCGACACGAACGGCACGCTGCTCGATAGTGTCAACAACTCGGGTGAGTACGACGTCAGCACGCACAACAACCTGTTGGGACTTCAGCTTGGAGCGGACATGGAATTCCGCCAGTGTCGTTGGAGCTGGGGTGTCCGAGCGAAGGTCGGTCCTTACATCAACTTTGCGGACCAAGTAAGCGACATCGCTGCCGGTGTCATGGGCGAAGACCCGACATTCAGCCACCACTTGACCGAAGCCCGGCACAACGCCGCGTTGGTCGGCGAAGTTGGATTCACCGCCACCTACAAGTTCCGGCCCAACCTGATCGGCCGCGCCTCCTACGACTTCATGTGGGTCACCGGCTTAGCGCTGGCCCCCGAGCAACTCCAGTTCTCCACCAACCCGGTCGATCGGATCAACACCAACGGAACGGCCGTGTTCAACGGTCCATCGCTGGGCTTGGAGTGGCTCTGGTAGGCATCTTCGCGGCCAACCGTGGGGATCGGTGCGAGCAAGCATGACTCGCCCGTTCCCGAGATGCGAAGCCGGACGCGATCCGAGCGTGACCCCGCTGCGGGGGCCCCGAGGAGAAGCATGTCCCATCTGCGGATCGTGCGATGCAACTCCTTTAGCCACGGCCAGTTGCAGCATCGTCCGAAGAAATCCGCCTACTCCGCGGGGCCACCAGGTCACCCTGTTACATTTTTTCTGACCGGAACAGTCATAATGATGTTGCAATCTTTGCGTAACTCGCCCATAATAAGGCGCGTGGACATGGGCAAGCGATAGCGATTATATCGTTCATCGTGGCACAGGAGGCAGCGGTGATGATGACTTTGCGAGTATTCTGCAAAACTCGTTACGTTGCATATCTTACGACCGCCCTGGCCGTAGCGACATTTCTGTTTCTTGCCGCGCCGGCGAGCGCCGAGTCGATCCACAGCTATGATTCGTGGCAGTGGAATGGCTTTTCTCGATCGTGTGCGCCGGAGGTTCCCGCGGTCAATCCGTGGGCGAATCAATCCGGATCAACGCCGGTCGATCTGCCGATGCCCGGTGTTCAGACGCCCTGCCTATCGGGCGCCGTCTATCTGGACGAGAACGCGAATGGCATTCGGGAGAGCAGCGATTGGGGCATCGCGGGCGCGGTGGTGCAATTGACGTCGGTTCTCACTGGCGATAAGTCGTATGCGACGACCGCAAGCGACGGCGCCTACATCTTCGAGAACGTCGCGACAGGCACCTACACGCTGACGCTGTTGACGCCGAGCTCCGAGCCAGAATCGCCGGTGAGGGGCATTCTCCATGCCGGAGATGTCGTCGCTCCGAAGTCCGATTGGGGGCAGGTGTCGGGACTCGATAGTTTCGTCAACATCGGGATGGACACGGGCTACGTTGGGGAGAATTACGATTTCCCACAGCTTGTCTACCCATCGAGTCTGCTCTCGAAGCGGATGCTGCTGAACGAGGACCCGGGCATCCATCACACCACGCCGGCGCCCGAGCCGGGCACGCTGACGCTGCTCGCCGTGTTGGGGCTCGTCGTCGGCGGTTCGCTCTGGCACAAGCGGGCCGCGTCCAAAGCCTAATCGGCTTGCGGCGTCCTAGCCAACATTTCTCACCGGTTCAACACGAGCCCGACGCGCAAGCGAGGGACGTGTCTGGTTTTTTGTCTCCCTCGCGCCTCGGGCTGGTGTTCCGTCGGTCATGGCTGACGCGGCGACCGGCCGGGCGATCAGAGCGACCGCTCTTTTTCGAGGACGACGCGATTGCCCCGATCGCGGAACTCGACGTGCGACATGAACGCCCGCATCAACAGCACGCCGCGGCCGCCGGGACAGCCGAGCCGCCCTGGCGAGGTCGGGTCGGGCAGACGGTCTGGGTTGAAGCCGGGCCCCTCATCGACGATCTCGACAAGCACTTTGGTCGGGCATACCCGGGCAGTGAACTGCACGTGCTTCGTCGCATCGTCGGCATTGCCGTGGCGGATCGCGTTGACCAGCGCTTCGTCCACCGCCAAGTGAACACCGAAGATGTCGCGAGGGCTCCACTGCAACGTTTTCAGTTGGCAGAGCAGATCGTCCAACAGCCGCCGCCCAATCGCGGCGTCGTTGGCGATGACCCGGTCGCATTGCCAGGTCCAATCTTGATCGGGCGTGGGCATGTCTAGAACGCCGCCAGGGCCTCGGCCTCGTCTCTGCGAATATCAAACAAGCGATTCAGCTTGGTGATGGTGAAAACCTCATAGATCTCGGGCCGAATGCTCGCGAGTTTCAGCCTGCCGCCGTGCGCTTTCATCTTCTTATCCAGCGTGATCAGCTTGCCCAAAGCAGCGCTGGAAAGGAAATCGACCGATGAAAAATCCAGCAGCAACCGTTCGCGTCCCTCGGCCTCGACCAGCCGGAACATCTCCTGTCCCAGTTCTTGGATATTCACGTCCTCGATGATCTTCCGGTCGAGAAAACGGACGACCGTTACGTCGCCCACTTGCGAGACATCCAAATGCCGGTATGCGGTCATCGTCATCCTAAGTCTACTCCTTCGTGCTCGGCCGTATGTCCCCGGAGCCGAACCACGTTGATCATCAACGGGTCATCGGCATCATCATACACCCGGTAGGGTGGGTGGTCAAGCGAAGACGGCTGTCCGGCGCTGCTCCCAGGTAGAAACCCCGTCTCCCAAATCCGAATGTCCGGAGCGAAACGAAAGAGCCGTGGGGCAGAGACAAGGCAGGTTGACAACCTGCCCCACGAATAATCGTCGCGGTGACTGCAATCCCAAATCGCCGCCTAGAGGGAATCGATCACGTCGCGGCAGATGTCGCGGAGCTCCACGGCCGAGACGTCTTCGAGTCGCTTGCCGCGTTTGTCGAGCCGTTCATTGACCTTGACGGCCGTCTCCTGCATCAGGCCGTGCGTGTCGTGACTGCCGCCGACCAGGACGAAATTCTTGCCGCGGGTCAAGCGGGTCTGGCCGTCGTGGTTGTCGAAGGCCACTCCGAGCAGGGCGGCCGATTTGCGGGGCTCTTTCGCAGCTCTCACCGTGCATCCGTCGAACTGGTTCAGGGCTTCCGGCGATGGAACAATTGCCTCAGAGCGTCGTCGGCCGCCGCGCCGCTGCTCTCGGCGATTCGCTTGGGCACCTGGAACTTGCCGGCGCCCTTCGCCGGCGTGTGCGGCTTCGGGGGCGGCTCCTTTGCGATCGTCGGCTCGACAGGCGTTAATCGGATCGGCGCCGTATCGACCTTGCCCATATCGGCAATCGTCTCCCGCGTCACTTCCGATGCCCGCTCGTCCTCCTGGGCGTCCTCGGCCAGCCACCCGCTAATGTCAAAATCGTCTTCCGAGCTGGCCGGCGGCGCGGCCGCGGTCCGAGCGGCCGCCTCCGGAACGCTGTGAACCGTAGGTCTTGGCTTCCCCAC
>JBDKUC010000346.1:0-2393 GCA_039679885.1 Thermoguttaceae bacterium
TGTGCTTCTCCATGTACTCGCTCATGTCGATCTGGATCAAGGCGTCGGCGTCGCCGAACATGAACTCGGCCAGCGCCTTGGCCAGCAACGTCTTGCCCACGCCCGTCGGGCCGGCGAACAGGAAGCAACCGGTCGGCCGCTTCGGGTCCTTCAAACCGCTGCGGCTTCGACGGACCGCCTTGCAGATCGACTTGATGGCCTCGTCCTGGCTCACGACGCGCTTGTGCAGCTCGTCTTCCATCTTCATCAAGCGCATCGAGTCTTCGGTGGTCATGCGGGTCAGCGGCACGCCGGTGATCTTCGAAACCACCTCGGCGATCACTTCCTCGTCGACGACGCCGTCGGCCTCGCGCGACTTCTCGCGCCACTCGTGGGTGATCGTTTGTTTCTTCTTTTTGAGCTTGTCGGCCTGATCGCGCAGGGCGGCGGCCTTTTCGAAGTCCTGATTGGCCACGGCCTCTTCTTTTTCTTTGTTCAGCTTCTCGACTTCCTCGTCGATCTCTTTCAAGTCCGGCGGCCGAGTCATCGACTTCAAGTGGACCCTTGCACCGGCCTCGTCGATCACGTCGATGGCCTTGTCGGGCAAACAACGGCCGGTGATGTAGCGGCCCGACAGTTCGACGGCCGCGGCGATCGCCTCGTCGGTGATTCGCACGTGGTGGTGCTGCTCGTAGCGGTCGCGCAGCCCCTTCAGAATCTCGATCGCCTCGCCCTTCGTCGATGCGTCGACCATCACCACCTGGAACCGGCGATCCAGGGCGCTGTCCTTTTCGATGTATTTGCGGTATTCGTCGAGCGTCGTGGCGCCGATGCACTGGATCTCGCCGCGGCTCAGGGCCGGCTTCAAGACGTTGCTGGCGTCGATCGCGCCTTCCGCGCCGCCGGCGCCGACCAACGTGTGCAACTCGTCGATGAACAGGATCGTGTTCTTCGCCCGACGCACTTCGTTCATCACGGCCTTGATGCGCTCCTCGAACTGTCCGCGATACTTCGTGCCGGCCACCATCATGGCCAAGTCCAGCACGACGATGCGGCGATCCAACAGCAGCTCGGGCACGTTGCCTTCGACCACGCGTTGGGCGAACCCTTCGACGATGGCGGTTTTGCCGACGCCCGCCTCGCCCAGCAACACCGGATTGTTCTTCGTCCGGCGGCTGAGAATCTGCATGGTCCGTTCGATTTCTTTTTCGCGGCCGATGACCGGATCGAGCTTGCCTTGCCGGGCCAGTTCGGTCAGATCGCGGCCGAAGCTGTCGAGCGCCGGAGTCTTGCTCTTGCCGCTCTTCGGGCTGCCCTCGCCGCCGCCGCCGCCAGCGCCGGCCGGCTGCCGGCCACCCATGCCGGCCCGCTCGCTCCCCTCGCCCTCCATGCCGTGACCGAGCAGGTTGAGCACCTCCTCGCGGACATCCTCGAGTTTGAGGCCGAGGTTCATCAGCACCTGGGCGGCCACGCCCTCCTGCTCGCGGAGCAGGCCGAGCAGGATGTGTTCGGTGCCGACGTAGTTGTGGTTGAGGTTCCGGGCCTCCTCCATCGAAAACTCGATGACCTTCTTGGCCCGGGGCGTCTGCGGGAGCTTGCCCATCGTGACCATGTCGGGGCCGCTCTGCACGAGTTTCTCGACCTCCATGCGGATCTTCCGCAAGTCGATGTCGAGGTTCTTGAGCACGTTGGCGGCGACGCCGCTGCCCTCCTTGATCAGCCCGAGCAGCACATGCTCGGTGCCGATGTACTCATGGTTGAACCGCTGGGCCTCTTGGTTGGCCAGCTGCATCACCTTGCGGGCACGGTCGGTAAAACGCTCGTACATGGGCTCTGTTTCCTTCCCGGCTGTCTATCCGTCGATCGGCCGTCGATCGGCCGTCGATGGGAACCGGACGGGGTGCCAATTCGGCAGCCCCCGCCGCGATCACCTTGTTCCACTGCAAACCCTACGCCAACTCGTCAGATTCCGTTCGCGCAGGTTGCTGCGGCTGCCACGGACCTGGGTCGTTGGGATGCGGAATTCTAGGGGGGAGGGTCCGGAATGTCTGTGGCGCAAGCCGCGCGGCGGCGAAACCCGCGGAGTTCGCGGGCCGGCCAAGGGCATGAACCGCGGCTGGACAGCCGCGACGACACGTCGTCAGGCGGCGGCCGTCCGCTCGGACGACCCGTCTGTCGGCTGCGTCAGCGACAGAATCGCCGGCTCGCCGGCGTCAGGGCCGGACCGTCGATCAGCCTCGATCCGGGCGAACTCCCGGACGATCGCGGCCTGCCAGACGAGGCCAGCATCCGCGCGAGATAGCTGCTCGAGGGCCGCGCGGGCCTCGTCGAGTCGGCCCACGCGGCGGAGCAGCGTGCCGAGGAGCAACTGGGCCTCGCCGTCGGTTGGGGAGCGGGCGAGCAGGGTCTGCAGC
>JBDKUC010000425.1:0-35414 GCA_039679885.1 Thermoguttaceae bacterium
CCGCCGGCGGCGCGGTGATGATGCCCGCTCCGGCCGAGGGCGGCGCTGCGGCCGCTGTCGCAGAGAAGACCGAATTCGACGTGGTGTTGGAAGGCTTCGGCGACAAGAAGATCGGCGTCATCAAGGTCGTCCGCGCGGCCACCGGCCTGGGTCTCAAGGAGGCCAAGGACTTGGTCGAGGGCGTTCCCGCCAAGATCAAGGAAGGGCTCTCGAAGGAGGACGCCGAGAAGCTCAAGAAGGAAATCGAGGAAGCCGGCGGCACGGTTTCCATCAAGTAGCGCGTGGTGTGTGCTCGCTGGGCGTAGCCGAACCGTTCCCGCGCCGTTTGCGCGCGGGGAGTCAACTTAAGGACGCTTCCCAACCGAGGACGAGGAAGCGGAAACAGATGGCCGGCTTTAGGTCGGTTCTGCCACAAGGGACGCGGAGCGTCCCTCTCCCTTTTTACGTTGCCATGCGGAGCGTGGCGACGTGGCGTTTTGTCCCGGACTTCCCGCGGTCTCCTGCCGCGGCTTAATATCGCTTTCGCGCTGACTTCCCCTGAGGAGGGTTTTCTCTTATGGCCACCATGGCTCAACGATGGCTTCAACCTAAGGAAACACGTCGCTTTGGCAGCCTTCGACCCCCTTATGCGATCCCTGACCTGACGGAGATTCAAACTCGCGGTTACAACGCCTTCTTGCAGTACAACATCCCCTGGCAGAAAAGGGCCGACCAGGGGATCGAAGGAGTGTTGCGCGAGATCTTCCCCATCGAGAGCTACGACAAGACCCTTCGCCTCGAGTATATCCGTTACGAGCTGGGTAAGCCGCGCTATGAGCCGGACGAATGCCGCCAGTTGCGCCTGACCTATGGGCGGCCCTTTAAGGTCTGGCTCCGCCTGACCAAGGAGCAACCGATCGAGGAGGAAGTCTATCTTGGCGACATCCCGATCATGCTTGGCGGTGGCGAGTTCATCATCAACGGGGCCGAGCGCGTCGTCGTCAGTCAGTTGCACCGCAGCCCCGGCGTCGACTTCGTCAGCGAGTTGGAAGGGACCGGCGAACGCCGCCTGCAAAGCTGCCGGATCATCCCGGAACGCGGAAGCTGGATCGAGTTGAACGTCAACCGGAAAGAGAGCCTGTCGGTCCGCATCGACCAGAGCGGCAAGTTCTCGATCATGACGCTCCTGCGGGCGATGGAGCCGAAGTTCAGCGACAACGCCAATTTGCTTCGCGTCTTCTTCCCGACCGAGGTGGTCAAGATCACCGACAGCCGCAGCGTCGCGAAGATCGAGGGGAAGTTGGCCGTCGGCGACGTGATCTATCCGCCCGAGAGCTCTCGCGCCGGCGAGGTCATCCTCGAGTGCTCGCAGAAGATCACGAAGAACGCGGCCGAGACGATCTGCACGTCGGGCTTGAAGCAGATCGAGGTGATGGCCGATCCGAAGATCCCGCTGTTGCTCAATGCCTTGGCCGACGACAACACGGCCAGCCACGAGGAAGCGCTGCTCCGTATTTACCAGCGGCTGCGGCCGGGCAACCCTCCACAGTTGGAGAAGGCCAAGGCCCTGTTCCATGAGAAGTTCTACGACACCAATCGCTATCGGCTCGGCCGCGTCGGCCGCTTCCGGCTCAACCGCAAGCTGGGCCTAAGCATCCCCGAGGCGGAGATGACCCTCCGGGCGGATGACCTGATCGCCGCCATCAAGTATCTCGTCGCCCTGCGGAACAACGATCCGGGCGTCGACGTGGACGACATCGACCACTTGGGCAATCGTCGGCTGCGGACCATTGACGAGTTGGCTTCGGACGAGCTTCGCAAGGGCTTCCTGAAGCTCCGCCGGACGGTCCAGGAGCGGATGAGCCTCAAGGACCTCGAGGACATGACTCCCCGGAGCCTGGTCAACCCCAAGAGCATCTCGGCGGCGATCGAGTACTTCTTCGGCCGCGGCGAGCTCTCCCAGGTCGTCGACCAGACCAATCCGCTCTCGATGCTGACGCACGAGCGGCGGCTTTCGGCCTTGGGCCCCGGCGGTTTGAACCGGAAGCGGGCCGGCTTCGAAGTCCGCGACGTTCACAATTCGCACTACGGCCGCATCTGCCCGATCGAGACCCCTGAAGGCACGAACATCGGCCTGATCTCCAGCTTGGCGATCTACGCCGGCGTGGATGAATACGGCTTCCTGGTGACGCCTTACCAGAAGCTCAAGAATGCCCATTTGACCGAAGAGATCGAATGGCTCCGGGCCGACCAGGAGCAGGAGGCGATCGTCGCCCCGGCCGACGCCGTGATTCAGAACGGCAAGCTGGCCGGCGACACGATCATCGCTCGCTACAAGGGCGACTTCCAGTTGGTGCCCTGCACGCAGGTGCAATATATCGACGTGGCCCCGGCTCAGATGGTGGGCGTCTCGGCCGGCCTGATCCCCTTCCTCGAACACGACGACGCCAACCGTGCGTTGATGGGTTCCAACATGCAGCGGCAAGCGGTGCCGCTCCTGGTGACCGAGCCGCCGTTGGTGGCCACGGGCCTCGAGAAAGAGACCGCCCTGAACTCGAGCATGTTGGTCCGCGCCCAGCGCCGCGGGACGGTCACCCACGTCGACGCCGAGCACATCGAGATTGGCCCCGATGTTTACAAGCTCCGCAAGTTCGTCGGCTTGAACGAGCGGACCTGCCAGAACCAGAAGCCGCTGGTTCGGCCGGGCGACAAGATCGAAAAGGGACAGGTGATTGCCGACGGCGCCGCGACGAGCAAGGGCGAATTGGCCCTCGGCCGCAACGTCTTCGCCGCCTTCATGGCCTGGGACGGCTACAACTTCGAAGACGCCATCATCATCAGCGAGGAACTGGTCGAAGCGGACACCTACACCTCGATCCACATCGAGGAGTTCGACATCGAGATTCGCGAGACGAAGCTCGGCCGCGAGGAGTTCACCCGCGACATTCCGAACGTCGGCGAGCGGCAACTCCGCAACCTCGATGAGAACGGCATCGTCCGCGTGGGCACGTACGTCCACCCCGGCGACGTGCTGGTGGGCAAGGTTTCGCCGAAGTCGAAGACCGAGCTGACCCCCGAGGAAAAGCTGCTGCATGCCATCTTCGGCCGCGCCGGCGAGGACGTGAAGAACGACTCGCTCGAGGTCCCGTCGGGCGTCGAGGGCATCGTGATCGGCACCCAGAAGTTCTCACGCCGCATGAGCCTTACCGAGGACGAACGCAAGGCGTTCGAGGCCGCGCTGAAGGACGCCGAGGCAAAGGGCAACGAGCGGATCGCCTTGGCCTTTGGCGAGCTCGTGAAGCAGATCGAAGAAGTGCACCATAAGAAGCTGACCGACGAGGACAACAACCCGTTGGTCGAAGGCCAGGAGCACCGGTACGTGGCCGAGCAGGCCAGCCAGTTCGACATCGAGAAGCTCGACATTCGCAGTCCGCAGCGGAAGGCCGACGTCGAGAAGATTCACAAGAGCCTGTGGCCGGCCGTCGAGGCCGCGATCGACGCCAAGGAGCGGGCGTTGAATTCGATGAAGCGCGGCGACGAACTTCGCAGCGGCGTGCTGCAAATGGTCAAGGTCTATGTGGCCGCCAAGCGCGTCATCTCGGTCGGCGACAAGATGGCCGGCCGCCACGGAAACAAGGGCGTGATCTCGAAGATCCTCCCGAAGGAAGACATGCCGTTCCTGGCCGATGGAACTCGGATCCAAATCCTCCTGAATCCGCTGGGCGTTCCAAGCCGTATGAACGTCGGCCAGATTCTCGAGACGCACCTCGGCTGGGCCGGGGCGGCCCTCGGCTTCCAGGCCATCACGCCGATTTTCGACGGCGCCAGCGAGGCGGACATCCACAAGGCCCTGAAGGACGCCGGCCTGCCCGAGGCGGGCAAGGCCCAGCTCTTCGACGGCCGCACCGGCCAGGCGTTCGAGCAGCTCTCGACCGTAGGCTACATCTACATGCTGAAGCTGCACCACTTGGTCGACGACAAGGTCCACGCCCGGTCGACCGGCCCCTACTCGTTGATCACGCAGCAGCCGTTGGGCGGCAAGGCCCGGTTCGGCGGTCAGCGGTTCGGCGAAATGGAAGTCTGGGCGCTCGAGGCCTATGGCGCGGCGTACATCCTCCAGGAGCTTCTGACCGTCAAGAGCGACGACGTCGAAGGCCGCACGAAGATTTACGAATCGATGGTCAAGGGCGAAAACACGCTCGAGGCCGGCACGCCAGCCAGCTTCGACGTCTTGACCAACGAGATTCGCGGTCTGGCGTTGAACATGCAGTTGGAAAAGGCGCACATCTAGAAATGACGAAGCACGAATGACGAATGGCGAAAGAAGCCCGAATTCGGATTTAGGATTTCGGATTTCGTCGTTCGTCGGTAGGCCTTCGTCATTCGAATAGCGAGAACAATCAACTCCCATCCCAAGGAGTTTCACAGTGAGCATCGGCGAAAGCACATACGATCGTATTAACGACTACACCTCGGTCAAGATCAGCCTTGCCCGGCCGCACGATATCCGTAGCTGGTCGTTCGGCGAGGTGAAGAAGCCCGAGACGATCAACTACCGCACCTACCGGCCGGAGAAAGACGGCCTGTTCTGCGAGCGAATCTTCGGACCTGAGAAGGACTGGGAGTGCTCCTGCGGCAAGTATCGCGGCATGAAGTACAAGGGGATGATCTGCGACCGCTGCGGCGTGAAGATCACGCACAGCCGCGTGCGCCGCAAGCGGATGGGCCATATCGAGCTGGCTGCGCCGGTCGTCCACATCTGGTTCTTCAAGGCCATGCCGAGCCGCCTCGGCGCGCTGCTGGCCATGAAAACGACAAGCCTCGAAAAAGTCGTCTACTTCCAGGATTACGTCGTCACGAATCCCGGCGAGACGACCATGAAGCTTGGCCAGCTATTGACGGAAGAGGAATATCGCGCCGCCCGGGCGCAGTTTCCGACCGGCTGGGAAGCCGACATGGGCGCCGAGGCCGTCCGCAAGCTGTTGGTCGGGCTCGACTTGGTGAAGCTCTCGGTCGATCTCCGCCAGGAATTGATCGAGACCAACTCGAAGCAGAAGAAGAAGGACCTGATCAACCGGCTGAAGATCGTCGAAGCGATTCGCGACAGCGACAACAAGCCCGAGTGGATGGTCCTCGACGTGATTCCGGTGATTCCGCCCGACTTGCGGCCGCTGGTCCTCCTGGACTCGGGCAACTTCGCCACCAGCGATTTGAACGATCTTTATCGCCGGATCATCAACCGCAACAACCGGCTGAAGAAGCTGGTCGACCTGAACGCGCCGGAAGTGATCATCCGCAACGAGAAGCGGATGCTGCAGCAGTCCGTCGATGCCCTGTTCGACAATAACCGCTGCAAGCGTCCCGTCTTGGGAAGCAGCAACCGCCCGCTGAAGTCGCTGACGGACATGATCAAGGGAAAGCAGGGCCGGTTCCGCGAAAACCTGCTGGGCAAGCGCGTCGACTATTCCGCCCGAAGCGTGATCGTCGTCGGCCCGAGCCTCCGGCTCCACCAGTGCGGCTTGCCGAAGAAAATCGCCTTGGAGCTCTACCAGCCGTTCATCATCCGGCGGTTGAAGGAACTCGGCCACGCCGACACGATCAAGAGCGCCAAGAAGATGCTCGAACGGAAGGACGAGGAGGTTTGGGACATTCTGGAAGAAGTGATCCAGAACCAGCCCGTCATGTTGAATCGTGCTCCGACCCTGCACCGCATGGGCATCCAGGCCTTCGAGCCGGTGCTGGTCGAAGGGAACGCCATCAAGCTGCATCCGCTGGTGTGCAAGGGCTTCAACGCCGACTTCGACGGCGACCAAATGGCCGTCCACCTTCCGCTGTCGATCGAGGCGCAGGTCGAGGCGCACACGCTGCTGATGTCGACGAACAACATTTTTAGTCCGGCCAACGGCGCCCCGATCATCAGTCCGTCGCAAGACGTGGTCATGGGCTGCTACTACATGACGGCGCCGCTGCCGCAGGACAAGGGCGACGGCATGGCGTTCTCGTCGCGGAGCGAGGTGATCCTGGCCCATTCGCTCGGCAAGGTGGGCACCCACGCGTCGATCACCGTTCGCCTGCCGAAGGGCCGCCGGGTGAAGGGCGATCGCGGCCTGAAGCCGAACGGCTACGTCCAAACCACGGTCGGCCGCGTGTTGTTCAACATGATCCTGCCCGAAGGCATGCCGTACTACAACTCGGCCCTGCGGTCGAGCGATCTGGCCGGCGTCATTTCGGACTGCTACGAACTTCTCGGCCGGCGGAAGACGATCGATCTGCTGGACGCGCTCAACCGCGTCGGTTTCGGCCAGAGCACGCTGTCGGGCCTGAGCTTCGCGACGGACGATCTGATCACGCCGCCGAACAAGTCGAAGATCATCGCCAACGCCGAGAAGGTGGTGATGAAGATTATGAAGCTCTACCAACGCGGCATCATCACCGAGGGCGAGCGTTACAACCAGGTGCTCGACGCCTGGACGCACGCTCGCGAGCAGATCACGACCGAGATGATGCAGGAGTTGGAGAACGACTACCGGACGGACGGCTACATGAACCCGATCTTCCTGATGGCGCACTCCGGCGCCCGTGGTGGTGTCGAACAGATCCGCCAGTTGGCCGGCATGCGCGGTTTGATGGCGAAGCCGTCAGGCAAGATTATCGAGACGCCGATTAAGGCGAACTTCCGCGAGGGATTGACGGTGCTCGAGTACTTCAGCTCGACGCACGGCGCCCGCAAGGGCTTGGCCGATACGGCTCTGAAAACGGCCGACTCCGGTTACCTGACCCGTAAGCTGGCCGACGTGGCCCAGAACGTCGTGATTACCTGTCACGACTGCGGCACCACGCAGGGCATCACCAAGGGAGTCATCTACCGCGGCGAGAAGGTCGAAGTCAGTCTGGCCGACTCGGTTAAGGGTCGCGTCAGCCGCGCGAACATCGTCAATCCAATCACCGACGAAGTGCTGGTTCGCGAAAACGAACTGATCACCGTCGAGATCGCGCGAAAAATCGAGGCGATGGGCCTCGAAAAGATCCAGGTCCGCAGCCCCATGACTTGCGACGCCTCGCTGGGCGTTTGCGCCTGCTGCTACGGCATGGATCTCTCGACCGGCGCCCTGGTCGAGCAGGGCATGGCGGTCGGCATCATCGCCGCCCAAAGCATCGGCGAGCCGGGCACGCAGTTGACGATGCGGACGTTCCACATCGGCGGCACCGCAGCCCGCGCCGTCGAGGAATCGGAAATCCGCGCGAAGAAGGCCGGCACCATCCAGTTCACTCGCATGAAGGTCGTGCGGAACGACGAGGGTCAGCAGGTCGTGCTGACCCGCAACGGCGAAATCCTCGTGCTCGATCCGAAGGGCCGCGAACTCGAGAAGTACGAAGTCCCGTCCGGAGCGAATCTGCTGGTCGAGGAAGGCGCCGAGGTCCAAGCGGGAACTCCCCTTTGCCAGTGGGACCCGCACAGCATCCCCATCTTGGCCGAAGTCGGCGGAAAGGTCCGCTACGTGGACGTCATCGAGGGCGAAACGATCCGCATCGAGAAGGACCCGGGCGGCCACGAACGCAAGATCGTCACCGAATACAAGGGTGATTACCACCCGCAAGTCGTCTTGGAAGACGAGACCGGCAAGATCCTCGACTTCTACTATCTGCCGGAAAGGGCCAACATCGAGGTGCTCGAGGGCAAGCAGATCTCGGCCGGAACGTTGCTGGCCAAGACCCCTCGCGAGGTTTCCGGTACGCAGGACATCACCGGCGGTCTGCCACGAGTCACGGAAATCTTCGAGGCCCGCAAACCCAAGGACCCGGCCGTGATTGCCGAAATCGACGGCATCGTCGAGATTCTCGGCGAGAAACGCCGCGGCAAGCGGACAATCGTCGTCAAGAGCGAGGCCGGCATCGAGCGCGAACATCTGGTTTCGCACGGCAAGCACCTCCGCGTCCACTCGGGAACGTTCGTCCGCGCTGGCGAGGCCCTGGTCGACGGCCCGCTGGTGCCGCACGACATCCTCCGCATCTCCGGCGAAGAAGAGGTGCAGCGATACCTGACCCGCGAAATCCAAAACGTCTACCGGAGCCAGCGCGTCGAAATCAACGACAAGCACATCGAGATCATCGTCTCGCAGATGTTGCGGAAGGTGCGGGTCGAGTCGATCGGCGACACGAACCTGCTGCCCGGCAGCGTGATGGACAAGTTCGACTTCCGCGCGGCCAACAATGAGCTGGCCAAGTGCCTGAAGATCTCCGACAAGGGCGACAGCCAATTCGAGGCCGGTGCGATCGTTCCTGTCACCACACTGGAACAGGCCAACGCGGACATCGAAGCGCTCGGCGGCACGCCGGCCAAGGGCGTCAAGCCGAAGATGGCCACGGCCAGCACGCAACTGCTCGGCATCACGAAGGCTGCGGTGCAAAGCTCCAGCTTCATCTCGGCCGCGAGTTTCCAAGAGACCACCAAGGTGTTGACCGAGGCCGCGCTGGCGGGCAAGATCGATCCGCTGGTCGGTTTGAAGGAGAACGTGATCCTTGGACACCTCGTGCCCGCCGGCACGGGCTTCCACACCTACCAGCAGTCGGAAGTTCGCATCCGGCCGCAAGCGCTCGAGGGGCTGGCCGCCGAGAAGGAAGACGTCCTGGCTCGCCACTTCCCGCTCTTGGACACGCCGCGGAAGCCGGAGAAGCCGGCCGCGCCCGAGCCTTTCACGCCCGCGCCAGCCGCTTCGGGCGACGGCGCGCCGGCCGCCGACGTCGCCACGCAGCCCGCGGTTCCCTCCTTGGACAGCTTGTTCCTAGATGAGGATGCGGCTGCTGAGGAGGCCGACGAGGAGTAGCCGGCGTTGATTGTCGAAGTAAAAGGAACGGCGACGGAAGACGTCGCCGTTTTTTTTGCGCAGGGATCTGCGTTTGGGCCATCGGCCGTTTCGTGGTACAATGATGGCGTTCCGACGCGGGCTTCGCAGTGGGTGGCCGGCATCGGCCCCTGCGGTCTGTCGCAAACCCTTGGCGAATCAAGGATTGCTGCCCGCGTCGGCGTTTGTCCCCCACCATGATTGGCACGCCCCCCTACGCATCCCGCTTGCGACCCGCTGTTGCAGCGATCTTTTCTATCGCGGTAGTCGTGGGCGCATTCCCCTCCTCATCGTCGATGGCGTTTACGGATTTATCGATCGTTCCGCTGCTGGCCGATCAACAGAGCGAACCACTGAACACCTGGGGCGGCTACTGGAGCATCGGCAAGGCCCAGCGCGGACTCTCCCTCGAACCGTGCGATCTGCCGTCGGGACGCCGGGCGTTGCGCATTCGGTTTCGCAACGCTGACGCTGCCGACACCCATTACATCCAGTGCTTCGCTTCCGGATTCGGCCGCCGCGGAGGCTACTACCAGACGCGCGATCTGGCGCGTTATGAGCGGCTGCAGTTCCGGCTGAAAAACTCGGCGGGAACGGCCCTTCGAGGCTCGGTTCAGGTAAAGGACTTTCGCGATTCGCCCGAACATTCGGCCACTCACCACTATCCGATCGCGAACTCGGCGGAGTGGACGTCCGTCAGCATCCCGCTCTCTTTGGCCGCTGGGTGGACCGTCAAGGGAACGCCCGATCTGAGCCGGGTCCTCACGCTCGACTTCTTGTTCCAGCCCGACGCGACGATCGCCGTCGGCCAAGTCCTTCTGGCCGACATCGCTCTCGTCGAGCCCGGCGGCCCGCTCGATGTCCGATCGGCTCCCCTTGCAAAGCTCGCAGAACGGGTGGCGCGTCGCCAATGGGACGGCCTCTGGGCGGCGCGCAACCGTGTGCATGGCTTGCTGCCGAACAACTCCTATCAGGCCACCGATGCGGCGTTGAACACCACCGCCGCCGTGCTTTGGATGTTGCCGGCCGCAACAGCCCGGCATTGGGTGGCCCAAAGCGACGCCGATGGCTATGTCGAACTGTTGACACGGACAATCGACCGGCTCCTCGATCACTCCGCGCACCTGCCCCCGCGATATGCCGATTGGGTGACCCTCGAGCCATCGCTCCTGCCGGAGGAGTCGGCCGTCGACGCGGCTTTTCTGTCGTTGGCCCTCTACCAGTACGAGACATTGCCAGCGACACCGCGGCCGTTGCGGGAGGCGATCGGTCGGACGCGGAGCCGCTTTGACTTTGCGTCGTTCGCAAGTCCCGAGGGATGGCGGATGGCCTACCGGCGCGGAACCGATCACCGGCCCGACGGTTTCACGGCATGCACCTTCGACGCGTACACCAGCGAGGGCAACCTGATCTCACTGGCCGCCCATCTGACCCACGGCCGCTCGGTGCCGATCGAGGCGTATTGGAGTCGCGGGACGCATCGGGCGCGCGCGGGCCTGACGACGTCGCCCAACGCGCCGGTGGTCCATCCGATGGCCGAATACCGCGCGCCGTTTACGCAGGCCCTGTGGAATCTGTTCGTCGACGTCCGGCAGCGCGGGGTCGACAATTATCCGGACCGGCAACTCGCCCTGAACCCGTGGCAGAATTTCGTTTGCTACGAGCAGCACGTCATGAAAAGGCTCGCCGAGTTGGGCCGGCCTTGTCTGGTGCAGCCCGACGCCGGCGACGATGGGACGCTGGATCGCTACCGGCAGTTCAGCGTCTATGATTGTTGTGGACAGCAAGACCTCTTCATGCCGTGGAGCGCTTCGCTGGCGCTGCTCTCGGGCGTCGAGGGGGCCGATACGGCCTTCCGCTTCCTCCTGGACCATCGGCTGTTCGACTGCTACGGCTTGGCCGATTCGGCCCGGTGGACGACCGGCAAGTTCGATCCGTGCGTCGTGGCGGCCCGGCATGACTTCTGGAACACGAGTCTCTCGACGATGGCGCTGCTCGAATGGCTCAATGGGCCCGAGAGGTCGAGCCGTTCGTTCGCAGCGTTGCCGGAAGTCGGCGCGGCGCTCGATCGCGTCTTTCCGCCGCCTAGGGCGGATCAATCGGGCGGAAAGAACGTGGCCATCGCTCCTCAAGCAACACCGAAAACGCCTCGTGCCGGCGGGTCGCCAGGAACCGTCGGCGCATCGGCCAGCCCAAGAGCACGTTCGTAAACGCCAACAAGGTCATCCCGCTGTGATGCGCCATGACCGTCTTGCACCTCGGAACCGACGCATCCCCATTCCGCATCGCCGTGTAGTCGATCGCGTCGAAAAAGCCCATCGGGCCGAGGCAGCCTGACCGCTCGAGCCGCTCCAGGTTTTCGACCGCCTGGGGAGCGTCGACCATCGCGGCCAAGGCCGAGGCATACGGCGCCACGACGAGATACTCGTCCAGGCCGCGCATCAACCCCAGGCCAGGCACACCGAACATGCGATAGTGGTAGGCCTGATCCTCGTTGAGCTGTGCGTGGCAGCTTTCCGAAATGCCCCACGGGATCGCATGCCGACGGCCGAACGCGATCTGACGCCGAACGGCCCGGCGGCAACTGGATTCGAGCAACGTCTGATCTTCGGCCGGCATCAACAGCGGCGGCATCAGATGCTCGAACATCGAGCCCGACCAACTGAGAAGCACCGGCCGCCGGTCGACCACCGCGATCATTCGCCCAAGCGCGAACCAATGCTCGATCGGCAACTGGCCGTGGCTGAGCGCTAGGAAGCTCGTCAGCCGGGCCTCGGAGGCCAGCAGCCCGTAGTAGCTGTTCTCACGCCGGCGCCGATCGACGTCGAAACCAATCGCCAGAAGCTTGCGCTGCGGATGGTAGAGGAAGCGGAAGTCCATCCGCGAAAACCGCTGGCACTCTTTTCTCAACGCGGCGACTCGATGAAGCTCTTCGCGGGCAGCCGACGCTGCCTGGGCCGCCGCGCGCGCGATCAAGCCCAAGAGCCCGCCTGTTGCAGCGTGGCCCGGCCGAATTGCGGCGATTTGATCTGCGATGTGTTGGGCGGCCGCGGCCAATTGCCGCAACGAGCACCGGCGATCAAGCCGCACGATCTGTGCGTGCAGCGTGGCGAGCAAACGCCGGCCGTCGGCCTCGATCGCCGTCGCGGGGTGGCAGATCACCTGCAAGCCGCCGTTGCCCGACGAGGGATCCACGCTCGTCTCCACGCCTCCTGCAGCTTCGACGGCGAACGGCAGGCGCCGCCCGACGGCGGGCGCATCGGCGACTTCCGTGTTGTCGAACAACGCCGGCAGACGGATCCAGAACGCCAGTCGGGCGATGTCGCGATGAACGCCGGCGCTCTGACGCACCAGCGCGCGGGTCCACCGTTGGACCGCCTCGGGCTCGGCCGCCGATGCCGAGGCGAGGCTGGCGGCCAAGGTGCGGATGCGGCAAAGCCGCCCGCAGGCGCGGCGAGCCCCGCCGCCCAGCCGACGCGAGCATTGCTCTTGGAGCCGGGCGAGGCAGGCATCGAACGGCGAATGGCCGGCCCTCCGCAGCCGGGCGATCACGTCCAACGTGTCACGCAGTCCGTCGAGCAACTGCGGATTGACCAGAGGCCTCTCGCGGAGCTCCGCCAGCCCGGCGCGGAAGACCATCAGGGCGCCCCACAGATTGCCGCTGTCGACACTGGAGACGTATCGCGCGCCGGCCGGCTCGAGCGTTCGCGTGTCATACCAGTTCAGGAAATGACCGCGATAGCGTCGCATGCGCCCCAGCGACTCGAAGACGTGACGGGCTCGTTCTAAGAGGGTCGCGGTGGGAAGATAGCCCAAGTCGCGGGCCGCCAAGTCGGCCAGGAGCGACATCCCGATGTTCGTCGGGCTGACGCGGTGCGCCACCATCGGGCGCGGGCTGTCCTGGACGTTGTCCGGCGGCAGCCAGTGGTCCTCCGGTCCCACGGTCTCCTCGAAATAGTGCCAAGTCTGGCGAGCCCAGCGGCGAAGTTGCCGCACCTGATTATCGAGAAGCGGAGCGGGGATGCGGGGCGGACGCGAGACCCACCAAGCCAGCGGGGGGCCAAAGAGCCACGACAGGAGAACCGCGGCCGCCCACAGGGACGCCTGCCCGCCAAACAAGGGAATCGCAATTGCGATTGCCGCGGACGCCGCGACACAGGGCCACATTGCGCGGTAATGTTGGCCGCATGTCTCGGCCGCTCCGGCTTCCGCATCGCTGGCCGTGGTCCATTCGAGCAGGTTGCGATGCGAAACGCAAAGACGGTACAGGGTGCGACCAATGGCGTCTGCGTTCGAGTATGCGACAAACGGCAGAGTGCAACAGCCGAGAGCGTCGGCGGCCAGTGCGCGAAGCAGCCCGCGCCCCTGGTTCTGGACATGCAGCCATCGCGGCATCTCATCGGGCCTTCGCAGCAGGCCAGGCAGCGCGGCGACCGCTGCCGGCCCGAAGACGAGCACCGCGGCCATGAGCGTCCAGACAATAGCCAAGTCCGGCGCGGCGATCAGGCCCGCCGTAAGAAAGCCCAGCAGAAAAAGCGGCGACACGCTGCGGCGAAGGTTGTCGAAGAGTTTCCAGCGGGAAAGACCGTCGAGCGGATTGGCCGTCGCGCCGTTTGCCGAAGGCACGCGTCCCCTTAGCCAGCCACCGATCTGCCAGTCGCCGCGGATCCAGCGATGACGGCGGCCGGCGTCGGCGAGCAGCCCGCGGGGGACATGCTCGAACAGTTCGATGTCGCTCACCAGGCCGCTGCCGGCATAGCAGCCCTCGATCAGATCGTGGCTCAGGATGCGATTCGCGGGAAAACGGCCCGCCAACACACGCTCGAAGGCGGCCACGTCGTAGATGCCCTTGCCGATGAAACTGCCGCGGCCAAATAGGTCGTGATAGACATCGCTCGTTTGACGCGTGTATGGATCGATTCCTGCGTCGGCCGCCAGCAGCCGACTGAAGAGGCTGCGGCGGGAGTCGGAGATCGTCGCCCCAGTGCGCGGCTGAAGGATGGCGTACCCGCGTGTGACGATTCGCGTGGCCGGGTCGATCTCCGGCCAATTCAACGGGTGTGCCATGCAGCCGACCATCGCGCAGGCAGTCGCCGGCGGCAGTTGGGTGTCGGCGTCGAGCGTGATGACGTACCGCACTCCGACGACGCCCTTCAAGTCGCCGACGGTAACGCTGAACGCATCGCTGCGGCCGGTGAGGAGCAGTTGGTTCAGCGCGGCCAGCTTCCCCCGCTTCCGTTCTTCGCCCATCCAGACGCCCTGCTGGGGGTTCCAAGACCGCGGCCGGTGAAGCAGGTAGAAGAGCGCGCCGGCGCGGCGCCGGTAACGCCGGTTCAGCCGCTCGATCTCTCTGGCGGCGAAGCGGACCAGGCGTTCCTCATGCGGTGTGCTGCGGCGGTCGCTGTCCGGAAGGTCGGTCACAAGGGCGAAGATCAGGTTCGGCCCGCGATTCGCAAGCCAGCGAAGCTCCAGTTGCCTGACGAGGTCGCGGACCACGCGGCGGCTGGTCAATAGCGTGGGCACCGCCACCAGCGTCCGCGCGGGGGCCGGAATGCCGTCGGAAAAATCAAGCCGCATCACCGGGCGCGGAGGAACGAACAGCGTGAAGAGCCAATTGACCAGGGCGACGGCGAACTGCGAGGCCGCGCCGGCAAGCAGACCGAGCAAGGCCGCGCAGCCGAAGAGGCCAAAGCCGCGCAACGTCTTCCACGGCAGACACGCAACTGCGGTGGAGACGGCCGCCAGCCACACGAGCAGAACGCTCAGCAGATAGCAGGGCAATGGCGCCCGGGTCGCCCGGCGGATGGGCCACTGCCACCAAGGAGGCTGATAGCCAATGGCTCGCTCGAAGTTCCCCAAGCCGCGATCGAGCAGCGTGTAGCCGACGTGCGGACGGATCGTTTTCTCGCGGAGGGTCGCAGAGCCCCTTTTGCCCCGTTCAACGACCGCGGCAACCTGGGCGCGATACAACGCCCGCTCGGCGACTTGCTGCTCGGTCAGCGGGCAATGCTGGGCCAGTCGTTCGACGACGTGGCGGTAGTGGTCGCGGCTGTCGAAGTCCATCCGCCCATAGATGCCGGCGGGGTCCTTTCGCAGGACCTGCTCGACAGCGCTTTCGGTTTCGACGAACCGTTTCCAGTCGAGCGCGCCCAGAACGCGTAAGCTGCCGACGCCGTTGCGCATGGCGCGGAGGTCCGCCGGATCATCCTCGTCGCCCGGCCCTCGTCGCCCGATCCGCTCGGCGGTCCGCCGGAGCATTTCGATGGCGGCCAGCCGGAGCATGATGGGGATGGCCCAGAGCTCGCCAAGCGTCAGCGACGCCCGCTCCTGGTAAGCGTCGATGAACGCGTGCAAGCTCTCTTGGCTGAGGTGTCCATCGAGATGCAAGACCAACTCCAAAGCCAGTTCATAGACCCGCGGCAAGCCTTGATGCGGGCCTTCGCACAGACATGGCAGCCCGCTGCTGTATCGGCGAGGCAGGTCGTGGCGCGCGACGCGAATCTGCTCCTGGATCAAGTAGTGATTGTCGAGCAGCCACGCGGCCGATTCGGCGACGACCGCTCCCGGCGAAGCGCTCCGCAGCCGCTGGCAGCCGTCTTGGATGACGCGGGCGTTGGCGTCGAGCCGATCCAGGAGTTGTGCACGGCTGGACCCGCCGCCCGTGCGATGAGCAGCCAGTTGCCTGGCATGGCGGCAGAGTTCTTCCCGATTCACGGCGTCAGTCTCCAAAATAGAGCGTCAGAAGCCGTTGCTGCCGTCTCGGAAGCGTCCCGCGATCGGGAATGACGAAGTAGTTGCCGCCGGCGTCGGCCAAAAGCAGGCCATCCGAGCCAAACGGCTGGGCGCCCTCGCCGGGTTTGTCGAGGCGGAGCGACGCCAGCCCGCCATCCGTGGCCACTTCCAACGTGAGGACATTCTCACTCGCCCGCATCTGACGGATCTCGCGCACACGCCGGAGCAGATAGTGGCGTCCGAGCGACTGCTCGATGGCTTGCCGAGCGTCGGGCGGCCAGTGGCGCAGCGATTCGACGATGCCAAGCTCGCGCTCCCGGCCGGACGGCTGGCGGCAGCGGAGGCAAACGTACTCGCGCTGATAGCCCGTTGGGAACGCACAGGCCGCATAGACGCCGTCCGCGGTCGCCTGCTCGGTGGTCACTCGCAACCATCCCTGCCCGTCGTTGGCGATGTGAGTTGTCCGAGGATCGAGCCAGGGGATTGCCGTCTCCGAAGCCGCGTCGTCGTGTGCAGGATCGCTCGCGGCGGCGTGCGAAGCGCTTGGCTCGCCCTCGGCCAGATGGGGGCCGAGGCGCGACGCGGCGACGGTTGCTTCCAGCCGCCGCTGAAGATCGGACAGACGCCACTGGAGGTTGGCCAGGCGGCTGTAGACGCCGCCCCGAGCGAGGAGTTCGTCGGGCGTGCCTTGCTCGATGAGTTGGCCCTGATCGAATACCAGCAGCCGGTTCGCGCCGCCCAACGTGGAGAGGCGATGCGAGATCACGATGGCCGTTCGCCGGCGGGTCCAACGTCGCAGCGTGTTGCAGATCGCGCGTTCCGATTCCGCGTCGATGTTCGACGTGGCCTCGTCCAGGATCAGGACCGGCGGATTGAACAGCAGCGCGCGAGCGATCGAGAGACGCTGGCGCTGTCCGCCCGAGAGCCCCAAACCGCCCTCGCGGAGTTGCGTCGAATAGGCCAGCGGCATTTCCATGACGAAGTCATGGGCGTCGGCCTCGATCGCCGCCAGCAAGATTTGCTCGGGCGTCGCTTCGGCGTTGCCGTAGGCGATGTTTTCCGCCACCGTGCCGCGGAATAGGAACGGGTCTTGCGGCACCATGCCGATTTGCCGCCGCAGGTCCTTCGGGCTGAGCTGCCGAACGTCGATGCCGTCCAGGCAGATGCGTCCGGAGTCCGGTTCGTAGAGCCGGCCGAGCAGGCTGACGAGCGTCGACTTGCCGGAGCCGCTCCGTCCGACGATGCCCAGCAGTTCGCCTGGCCGGACGGAAAAGCTGACGTTTGTGAGGACTGGCCGGCTCTTGTCATAGCCGAACGAGAGGTGCTCGACGTCGATTCGCCCGGCCGCTCGCGCCAATGGCTCGGGCGATTCGCACGTATGATTTTCGTTCGGCGTTTTGAGCACGTCGCAGATCCGGCGGCTGGTCCCGAAGAAATTGGCGAACCAGGCCGTCGATTCGGCGATTGACGTCAGCGGGGCGTAGAACATGGCCAAGTAGGCCAAGAACGCCATCAGCGAGCCGAGCGTCATCTGCCCGCTCAGGACGTCGCGGCCGCCGACATACCAGACGGCCAGCCCGCCGATGGCGAACAACAGGCCCATCATGGCGGTGAACGCGGAGGTCGAGATATCGACCGTGCGACGGGAGTCGCGGAGGCGACGGCTCGACGCGCGGAAGCGGCGGACCTCCTGCTCTTCCTGGACGAATGACTTGACGACCCGGATGCCTGACAACATGCCCATCAGGGCGGTTGCCTGCTTGCCGACCGCCTCCCAGTAATGGTGCTGGCGGGGCTGCAAATAGCGAGTGAAATACCAACTGCCGGCGAGAATCAGCGGCATTGGCAGCAGCGTGATGACGGCCAGTTTGGGGTTGAGATAGAACAGCGCGACGCTGATGCCCATCAGTTGGAGCGACTGGAGCAACAGCCCGCTCGTCATGTGATAGATCAACGTGTGGAGCGTCTCGGTGTCGTAGGCGACCTGGCTCATGAGGACGCCGACTTGGTTGCGGTCGTGGAACGCCAGCGGCAGCGCGTTGAGTTTCTCGACCAGCGCATCGCGGAGGTTAGCCGTCATCGCCGTGCCGACGCGGCTGGAAACGCAGCCCTTCCAGACGGTCACCAGCATGCTGGCGACGCGGACGAGCAGAAGTCCGGTGACGATCGCCAGCAAGAGAAACAGCAGCTCTGCGGATGGATGCTTGACGACGTCCGCCGTCAAAACCCGGTCGACAAGCATGCGCTGAAGCAAGGGCGGGATCACCTCGATCCCGACGATGGCGGCCGAGAGGCACAAGAGCAGAAGGACGCTGGAACTGAAAGGTCGCAGCAAGGACAGGAGCCGCACGGGTTGCGGCCCGGCGACGGTTTCTTTCAACTCAACGCCAAGCCGGGCGGCCGAATCGCCGTTCGGCGCCCCCGCAGCCACGACACGCCGTTGCGAATTGAGGCGGGCGACCGTCTCGCTTAGCGTGGCGTCCACCTTTCCGGGGCGGCGCAATAGATCGATCCAGCGCCCGGCCACCTGGCCTTGGAGAAAGCAGGAACCGATGGTCGGCTGAATGCGAAAGCCGTCTAGCCGTTCGAGCGGCCACCGCCGCTGCTTCTCCGGGCATCCGTTGCCAACCACCAACGTGCGGCCATCGAGCATCAGCCGTTCGGGAGAGGCCCGCCCGTCCAGATCGACGCTCGTCTCAAGAGTGAGCGAAGGCCCAACTGCCTCGGCATCATGGCCGTTGCCCCCCGGGGGCTTCCGACAAGTCGGCACCATCCTCTCCTCCTATCGCAATCGCAACGATCAACGCGCAAGGTGGCGCGAGAATTATTCGCAAGGAGATGCTCGCGGCAATCAGCGACAAAGGGGGAAAGCCGAACGACATGCGAGGTAAGAAGACGCCCTATCACCCCGCTGGCGGCTCGCGCGACGGAAGATCCGGACGCTCGACCGTCTGCATCGTCCTGATGTGGGCATGGTTCAGAACGGCATATCCTACATGCGCGACATCTTGACGTAGCGCTTCAGGTCGGCCTGGAAATAGGCGACGCCGCCGAGCGCGACGGCCGCGGCCACGGTCGGAAGGATCCACCAGGCGTGGGAACACATCTGGCGCGCGATGTAGCGGGGCTTCGATTCCGTATTGGCGAGCGTCTCCGAGCGGCAGACGGGGCACGCCATGCGGTGAATCATCTTCTTCCACATGATAGTTCTCCTTTCAACTTCTCAATCGAGCCCCCGCCGCCTGTTTCAGGTCGCGGTCGCCGTTTGCGGTCGCGGCGGTCGGCTCCGGTGGCTCCTCAGCAGCCGGGCAACGGTGGATCGGACGACGCGAACCGCCTCGTCCACCGCCCGCTGCACCGGCGGGCTCAGTCCGATGGGCGGATCGCCCCCGTCGCTGGCCGGTTGCGGCTCGCAAGCGACAAGCAGCACCTTCGGCGAAGTTTTGCCCAGCGTCTGCGCCATGCGGAGCACGGAGGCCGGATCCAGGCTGTGCATGTCGGACAACTCCGGCTCCAGCGACTCGTGCCAGCTTGGCCGAACGTCCGGCTCGATGATGTAGAGCGTTCCGGGCGGGTCGCCGCGCGAGGCGGCGTCCACGAGAATCACCGTCTCGTAGCCGTCCGCGAAGGCATACATCAGGTCCACGCCGCGGATGCCGAAATCCACGACCCGCACGCTTTTCGGCAGGCGGCGGCGCAGGAGCCGTTGAGCCACTTCGACGCCGAACGCGTCGTCGCCCAAAAAGATGTTTCCGACGCCAGCGATAAGTATCCTCGCGGTAGTCATGGAAAATGCTCTGCCGCTGTCTCGTTACGCCGTCTCAGGATTCCAGCGGATCGACTTCGTCCAGGTGAAAGAAGAACCGGTGGCCCGACTGACGCAGGAGCCCCAGGTCGCGGCCCGGATCATCGTCGAGCGTCACGGCCAGATAAAGGTGGTCCTCGAAGTCTTGTTCGATCGACTCGATCGTCGCAATCTGCCCCGCCAAGACCGTGTCCAGGATGTCGGCCCGGGCCGAAGGCCGCAGGCGGACGCGATGGCCCGGCGACAACTCGACGTCACCGACGTACGCGGAGGCCACCGGATGGCGATCGGTCTCGGAGTTCCATGTGTAGAGCATGAGATTGCCTACGCCGGTGGAATGTGGGGCATCCGCGGATCGATCGGCTCGCGGGCCTTGGCGTTCAGGCTCGTCGAGTCCCGGGCGGTCCGCACCAGGTTTGGGTCGTCGCGGCCGGGCTCGCGCCCGTAGCGAATCACCCATTCCTCGCCTTTGATCGTGCCCGGCGAATGGGCTGGCAACGTCGCCACGTCGGGCTGATGCGATAACGCACGCAACCACGAATAGGTCTTGGCCATGGCCGATCTCCTTGCGGTCGTTGGGCGTCGGCGACCAGAGCCGCCTCCTCCAATCGCTCAGCCTTGGACGCCGAACATCGGTGAGTGCCTCGCCTCCAACAGCTTGCCTTCGCCCGTGTACATGTGGACGCCGCAGGGCAGGCAAGGGTCAAAGCTCCGCACGGTGCGCATGATGTCAATTCCCTTGAACGTGTCGCGGCCGCTCTCCTCGAAAATCGGCGTGTTCTGCACCGCGTCCTCGTAAGGGCCGGGCGTCCCATAGATGTCGCGAGGGCTCGCGTTCCACGGCGTCGGCGGGTACGGATGGTAGTTCGCGATCACGCCGTCGCGGATGACCATGTGGTGCGAAAGGACGCCGCGGACCGACTCGTGGAAGCCGCAGCCAATGGCCTCGTCGGGAACCCGGAACTCGTTGAACGTTCGGGTTCGCCCCGCGTAGACGTCTTTCATCGCCTGCTCGACGAAGTAGATCGCCGCGGCTGTTGCGTAAGCCTGAAAGTAGCTGCGGGCCCGATCGCGCTCGATCGTGTTGCTGAATTGGGGGATCTTCCATTCGAGCTTCATTTCCGGTTTCAATCCGGTCTTGGGCAGCCGGATTTCGACGCTGTGACCCGTCGCCTTGACATAACCAAAGTCGACCAGCCCGCTCAGCGCGGTCGACCAGAGGCGGGCCAACGGGCCGCCGCCGGTGTCCATCGCCAGGTGCTTGCCGCTGTCCTTGTCGTACCAACGGGGCGACATCACCCACGAGTAGCGGCTCTGGAAATCGCGATTCTGAGGCCGCGGAATGGTCGTCTGATTCCACGGATGCTGCCGATCGACCGGATTGCCGAGCGGATCCTGCGAGACAAATGTCGGCGCGTCGTTCCAGTCCTCGTAGTACGAGCTGCCCAGCAGGATGCGGATGCCCAGGTTGATGTCGACGAGGTTGTTCGTCACCAGCCGCCCGTCGACGATGATGCCGGGCGTGACGTACATCGCGCGGCCCCAGTCCCCCATCCGCTTGTAGGTGTAATCGCACACGTTCGGGTCGTTCCATGCGCCCCAGCAGGCCAGCAAGATTCGGCGTTTGCCTACCTGTTCATAGCCGGGCATCGCCTCGTAGATGAAGTCGAACAGATCGTCGTGCAGCGGGACGATCATCTTCATGTAGTCGACGTACTTCATCAGCCGCGTCAGGTAATCGGTGAAGACCTGGATGCTCGGCACCGTTCCCACCCCGCCGGGATAGAGAGTCGACGGATGGACGTGGCGGCCCTCCATCAGACAGAACATCTCCCGGCAGTGGCGGCTCATCTGCAGGGCCTGCCGGTAGAGTTCGCCGGTGAACGGGTTCAAGGCCCTCATGATGTCGGCGATTGTGCGGTAGCCGTGGAAGCGGGCATGCCGCGCCTCGGTCTTCTCGGCCTTTGAGAACACGGCCGGATTGGTCTCCTTCACCATCCGCTCGCAAAAATCGACGGCCACGAGGTTGTCCTGGAACAGGCAGTGGTCGAACATGTATTCGGCCGCCTCGCCCAGGTTGATGATCCATTCGGCGATGCTAGGGAACCGGATCCCAAAAGCCATGTTCTGCGCGTACGTCGAGCAGGTCGCGTGGTTGTCGCCACAGATGCCGCAGATGCGGGACGTGATGAAGTGCGCGTCGCGGGGGTCCTTTCCCTGCATGAAGATGCTGTATCCGCGGAAGATCGAGGAAGTGCTGTAGCACTCGGCGATCGCTCGGCGCTCGAAATCGATTTTCGTGTGGATCCCGAGACTTCCTACCACGCGTGTGATCGGGTCCCACGACATTTCGATCAGCCGGCGAGATTCGCTCTGCGCCTTGGCTTCAGGCATCATCGCGGTGGGCATCGTTCGGCTCCTTAATCTGCTTAAATCTGGGCAAACGGATCGCCGGCGCAGACGCCGTCAGGCCGCGCGACCGTCCGCGACGCGCGGTCGGCTCAAAACGCCGCTACTTCTTGGGCTCGTAATGTTGCGGCTCGTAGCCCGTGTTTAGCTCGTCGTTCGGATGCCGCCATTTCGGTTCCTTGTTGACCGTGTCGTTCGTGATGCTCCGCAAGGTGCGGATCGTCGCGCCGTAGCTGGCCACCGCCACGCTCGACAGCCGTGCGCCCGACGGCTCGTCCATGAAGGGCATGAACTTGTCCGGGAAGCCAGGCATGGTGCAGCCGATGCAGACGCCGCCGACGTTGGGGCAGCCGCCGATGCCGTCCATCCAGCCCCGTTTGGGGACGTTGCAGTTGGCCACCGGACCCCAGCACCCAGTCTTGACCAGGCACTTGGGCGAGCCGTATTCGTGGGCGAAATCGGCCTGCTCGTAGTAGCCGGCCCGATCGCAGCCTTCGTGAACGCTTTTGCCGAACAGCCACGTGGGGCGAAGCTGTTCGTCCAAGGGAATCATGGGGGCCAGCCCGGCCGCTTCATAGAGCAGGTAGAGCAGCGTTTCCATCATGTTGTCCGGCTGGACGGGACAGCCTGGCACGTTGACGATCGGCAGTCCGGCCTTGGATCGCCACTGCCAGCCGAGGTAGTCGGCCAGCCCCATCGAGCCGGTCGGATTGCCCGTCATCGCATGAATGCCCCCGTAGGTGGCGCAGGTGCCGGCGGCGACGACGCCCCAGGCCTTGGGCGCGAGCCGATCGATCCACTCGCACGTGGTGATGGGTTGACCGGTCTTTCGATCGGTTCCCATCGCGGCCCAATAGCCCTCCTGCTTGACGCGCTCGTTGGGGATCGAGCCCTCGACGATTAGCAAGAACGGATCGAGCTTGCCCTGCTCCGCGTCATACCAATACTGCATGAGTTCTTCACCGACCTCGAACGCGAGGACCGGGTTGTGGATCGAGACCTTGGGCAGGCCGGGGATGTTGCCCATCGCGACGTCCTCGATGCTTGGCAGCGATGCGTTCGTCGTCGAGACCGTGTCGCCGTCACAGGAAAGGCCGCTGGTCATCCAGAGCACGTGCACTTCCTTGACGTCCGGCTCGCGATCGGCCAAAACCATTGGCGTAACCATCGGCATGCCTCCTTCCCTGTCGCGGGGACCCGTGGCTCGCTTACTGCACTTGGCGGGGCGGTCGCCGGCCTGACCGGCGAGCGACACGCCCGCCGCTTTGCGTTGCGCAGCCGTTGTGCAAACGGCGGGCCGTCATCGTGGGAGTCACTCTTCGGCCTCTACGGCAGACTGAGCCCACATTTCTCACCGGTTTAGCGCTAGCCCGATGCGCAAGTGAGGGTTGTGCCGCGTTTTTCCCTCGCTGGCGCGTCGGGCTCGTGTTCGGACATTCTGGTGCCTGATCTGCCCCGCATGGTGAGAAATGCGGCTGAGCGTGCTGCGTCGCCGGAACGAAACAGCTTTGCAGACGCTCGCACTGTGGCGATCGTTCGGCCACAACCGGGTGAGCGGCCAGCGGCCAGGCTGGCCGCTGGCTGTTCAAGAGGCCCGCTTGCGCCCGCGTTTCGGATGAGGAGCCGGGCGGGCGCGGCCGTGCGGCGGCAGGGCAATGCTCTTCTTCAGCGCGTCGGCCAAATTGATCACTTCGGGCTCGGCTTCCGCCGGCGGCGTTGCGATCTTCTTGCCTTCGATCTTGGAATCGATCAACTGTTTGAGCCTCGCCCGATACGGGTCGCCGAACGCGGCAAAGTCGAACGCGTCCTCGCTGACATTGTCGATGAGTTGCTCGGCCAGCTTGACTGTCTTGTCGTTCGCCTTGGGCACGGGCGTCTCGTACGGCTCCGCCCGGCGCAGTTCGTCGCAATGGCGGAGCATGCTCATCAGAAACACGTTGTGGTGCGGGCGCACGACGACGAGTTGCTCGCGATCGGAGAACAGTATCTGCCCGACTCCCCAACGGTCTTTCTCGACCATCGCTCGGTAGATGACGCCATACGGCTCCTGCGCCTCTTCTTTCTGCGGCATCAAATAGTAGTTGCGTCCGTCGAGGCAGAGGGAGTCGATTGCGCTGGGCGGCACAAACGCCTCGATCTTCAAGGCCCGATCCGCGTCAGTCCGCAACTCGTCGAGTTCGTCCGGCTCGATCCGCACGTACTTGCCGCGACTGTACTCATAGGCGGACACGATCTCTTCCTTGGGGACCTCGCCATGCACGGGGCAGACTTTCTGGTAACGGATCCGCCGGTCGCAAACGGAATGGAGTTGATGAAGGTGGATCTCCTTCTCGGGGACCACGACATTGAACGCCTGGACCGGAAACGTGACCAAGCCGATACGGACCGTCCCGCTCCAGCTTGCTCGCCCAATGTCACGCGCCGGCGCCGCCGGCTGATGACGCGGTGCCATGACCACACCTCCTGACGCTGTCAACTGGACTCTGCCCTAATCGAATGGTAGGCGGCACGCCTGGGGCGGTCCAGCGCGAATGCCGCGCTCCGCCCAGCCTTGTGGTCTTCGCCAAATTCAACAGATTGATTGCGCCTGCCGAGCGAACCGGGCGGACTGCAAAGTCTGTTGCAGGCGTTCGTAGTCCCGCCGTTAGGCGGAAAATGACCGGCTAAAGCCGGAACTACGAACAACTTTGCGGTCGTCCTGCCGAGCGAGCGACCGTCGTTGATGCCAGGGCCTGGGCATGGTATATTGCGGTCCCGCCGGCCGGAGACCCGTATCGAGTCGGTTGCGCGCCCAACGCCGCCAGAACGCCGTCGAACGGATGCAAGTGGACGCGGAGAGACCCAACGACCTGCCGGCCGGTGTCAGCATGTCTTACCTGAGAGTCCAAGCGTGGCCGGACTGAGTGAGAAGGGCGAGCCTGCATCGGAACTAATTCTCGTCGTCGAGGACGACGCGGGCTTGCGTCGGCTCATCGAGAAGTCGCTGGCCGCCCATGGGCACCGCCCGATGGGCGCGGCCGACGGGGCGTCCGCCCTGGCTTGTCTGGCCGGCAATGCTCCGCGGCTGATGCTGTTGGATTACAGTCTGCCGGACATGCATGGTCAGCAACTTCTGGAACGCATCGCCGCCCAAGGCAAGAACGTCCCGTTCGTGGTCGCGACCGGTCACGGCAGCGAGAGTGTGGCGGTCGAGATGATGAAACGCGGGGCATACGACTATCTGGTCAAGGGCCCGACGTTCATGCAGCTCCTGCCGGTCGTGGTCGCGCAAGCCTTAGAGCGCGTGCGGCAGGCCGAGCGGCTCGTCGAGGCCGAAGAGCGCTTGCGACGTGCGCACGAGGAGCTGGAGCATCGCGTGCGGCTGCGGACGAGCGAGCTGGCCGATGCTCTTCAGCGCCTTCGCGTCGAGATGGAGGAGCGTCGTCGGGCCGAGGATCGGGCGATTCGGCATCAGGCCGAGTTGGCCCATGTCGCGCGGCTGAGCACCGTTGGCGAAATGGTCGCCGAGTTGACTCACGAGTTGAACCAGCCCTTGAGCGCCATTTGCAGCCACGTGCAAGCCTGCCGACGGCTGATGGACGCCGGCGATGAACAGCGTCAGGAACTGTCGGCCTCGCTTCGACAGGTGGGCGAGCAGGCGGATCGCGCCGCGGAGATTATTCGCCGCCTGCGCCGCTTTGTCGCGAAGGGAAAGCCGCTGCGCGCGCCGTTGAACCTCAACGCCATGATCCAAGACGTCAGCGGGCTGCTTGGCATTGACGCGCGGACGGCCGGCACCGACATGGCCTTCGACCTGGCCGACTCGCTTCCGCCCGTCTCGGGCGACAAGATCCAACTCGAACAGGTGCTGGTGAATCTTGTGCGCAATGCGTTTGACTCGCTACAGCAATCGCCCACCGGCGCCCGCCGCGTCTGCATCCGGACGCAAAGCAACGCCGCGCAGGTGGTGGTCGCTGTCGAGGACAACGGCGCAGGCTTGACGCCAGAGGTCGCTCGATTCGTCTTCGACCGCTTCTTCACGACGAAGCCTGATGGAATGGGCATGGGCCTGTCCATCAGCCGGTCGATTGTCGAGAACCACGGAGGCAGACTCTGGGTGACGCCCGCTCGGGGCGGCGGCGCCGTGTTCCAATTCGCCCTACCGATTGATCGAGGAGAGCCGAGCCGTGGAAAGTGATCCGACGATTTTTGTGGTGGATGACGATCCGGCCGTGCGCGCCGGCTTGACGACCCTGGTCCGCTCGATGCGTCTCCAGGCCGAAGCCTATGAATCGGCGCAAGCCTTTCTCGACGCCTTCGACGCCGCCCGGCCGGGCTGCCTGCTGGTCGATGTGCGAATGCCGGGCATCAGCGGCCTGGAACTGCTCGAACGGCTCAACCGGCGTGAGGTCCCGTTGCCGGCCATCGTCATGTCGGCCTACGGCGACGTGCCGATGGTCGTTCGCGCGATGAAGTCGGGTGCGATCGATTTCTTGGAGAAGCCTTGCCGTGACCAGGACCTTTGGGAGGCGATCCAGGAGGCCCTGAAATGGGACCGCGAACATCGCCAGCGATTGGTCTTCCATGCGAAGGTCCTACGCCGCCTCGAACGTCTCACCGACGGCGAACACGCCGTCCTGCGGCTTCTGATCGACGGCAACTCGAACAAGGCGATTGCCGAGTCCTTGGGCCTCAGCGTGCGGACCATCGAAGTTCGGCGATCAAAGCTCATGAAGAAGATGCGTGCGGAGTCATTGGCCGAACTGATCCGCATGACGCTCGCAGCGGACCCCGACTACGGCAAGCCAGACGCAGAAACGGTCATCGCGACGTAGCGGACGGCTCGCGCAGGATGGCGCCGTAGGACGGACTTCCTGTCCGTCCAGCCTCGGGACGGATTGGGAAATCCGTCCTGCGGTTTTTTTGGTTGCCTTGCTCTGTTATGGCGACCCTGCGCAGCACGCCGGCGTATGATTCCCTGAAAGCGGATCGCTCATTCATGGAGGCCGAATTATGGTCTTGCTAGACTTCAGCATGTTCCCCATCGGCAAAGGGGAAAGCTTGAGCAGGTACGTCGCCCGGAGCCTCGACATCGTCGACCGCAGCGGCTTGCCGTATCGCTGCCACGCGATGGGAACCACCATTGAGGGGGACTTGAATGCTGTCCTGGGCGTCGTCAAGGAGTGCTTCGAGGCAATGGCCGCCGATTGCGACCGGATCGACTGTTCGGTGAAAATCGACTATCGCAAGGGCACGACCGGTCGGCTCGATGCGAAAATCGCCAGCATCGAACAGAAGTTGGGCAGGTCAGTGAAAAAGTAGGCACCCGGCGGGCGAAAGGGCTATAATCGAGAAGAAGTGAATGGTGGGTAGTGGATAGTGAGAAGCGGGTCGGACCGCATGGGGACCCGCTAGTGTCGTGTCTCATAAACGACGGTATTATCATGCGGGAGATGGAGATGTCGGGGCGCCATGTCCCACGCTTGTCGTGGGCATGAGGAAGCGATAAACATGCTTGCTGTCTCGCTGCGCTCGCTTGGCAAGCATGGCACCCATAAGTCGATCACCACCCGCCCCTGGAATCGTGTCGGGCAATTCCACTACATATCCACTGCTTACCATGTCGCTGGTTTCCGACCTCCGAGCCGCCTTGGGACGCGAGAACATCCTCTCGGCGCCTTCGGAACTGGCGGTCTACGAATGCGACGCCCTGACGATTGAGCGGCGCCGGCCCGACGCCGTCGTCTTCCCACGCTCGTCGCAAGAGGTCGCCGAGGTGATGAATATCGCCGGGCGGCACGGCGCAGCCATCGTCCCCCGCGGCGCCGGGACGAGCTTGGCCGGCGGGTGCCTCCCCTTGGCAGGCGATTCGCCCGACCGCAGCGGCGCGATCGTTCTCATGCTGACACGCATGAACCGGGTGCTTGAAATCGATCTTCGCAATCGCATGGCGCTGGTCGAAGCAGGCGTGGCCAACCTGCGGCTCACCCGCGCACTGGCCGGCACAGGATTCCACTTCGCTCCTGACCCATCGAGCCAAGGCGCCAGCACGATCGGCGGCAACGTGGCCACGAATGCCGGCGGCCCGCACACGCTCAAGTACGGCGTAACGATCAACCACGTGCTGGGCGTCGAGGCCGTGCTGGCCGACGGCTCCATCATCCAAGTCGGCCGCGGCTGGGCCTCCCCAACCTCCGACCAAGGGCTGGTCGCTTCAGCGACCAGCGACGGTCTCCCCGATCTCGACCTCCTCGGTCTGCTCGTCGGAAGCGAGGGAACCCTCGGCGTCATCACGAAAGTCTGGGTCCGACTAACGCCCAATCCACAAGACTACCGCACGATGCGGGCGATCTTCCACTCGCTCGACGACGCCTGCAACGCCGTCAGCCAGATCATCGCCGCCGGCATCATTCCCGCCGCCCTCGAGCTGATGGACCAGGGCATCCTGCAAGCGGTCGAGGAGGCATACCATTTCGGCTTTCCGCCCGATGCGGCCGCGGTGCTGGTCATCGAGGTGGACGGGCCTTCAGTCGGACTCGACCGGCAGCAACGCGCCATCGTCGATCTCTGCAAGCGATTCGGCGCCAGCGAGGTTCTCGGCGCAGCGTCGGCCGAAGATCGCGAGTTGCTCTGGAAGTGCCGCAAAATGGCCGTCGGGACCACAGGCCGGCTCAGCCCGAGCTACCTGATCGACGATGGCGTCGTGCCGCGGACCCGGCTGCCCGAGATCATCCGCCGCACGGCCGAAATCGGCGTCAAGCACAACATCCGGATTGTGAACGTCGCCCATGCCGGCGACGGCAACGTACATCCGATCCTGCTGTTCGATGATCGCGATCGCGAGATGGTCGATCGGGCAATGGCAGCCGGCCGCGAGATCCTGGAAGCGTGCATCGCCCTGGGCGGAAGCGTCACGGCCGAGCACGGCGTCGGCGTCGAGAAGCTCGAACTGATGGGCCAGCTCTTCGCCGCCAGCGACCTCGAGGCCATGCGCCGCGTCCGCAGTGCGTTCGATCCAACCGGCCGGTTGAACCCGGGAAAACTGATACCTGATGAGGGGCTAGGGGCTAGGGATTAGGGGTTCGAGGTTCAGTATTTAGAACGATGGAAGAAATTGCTCGCCAGACAACTCGCTCGACGGAAACCATCGCGCCGGCCGATGCGGCAGCGCTGGCCGTGGCCGTGCGCGCGGCGGCCGAGCGGGGCGTGGCGGTTCGTCCGGTTGGTGGCGGGACGGTGAGGGGGCCTCACGCGGAGCGTGAGGAGTGCGTGAAGCAGCGTGAGGAGTACATTGCGCTCTCGACAACGCAGCTCAATCGCCTGATCGACTATCCGGCTGCCGATATGACCATCACGGTCGAGGCCGGAATGACGATCGCCGAGTTGAATCGGCAGTTGGCCGCGGCCCGGCAATGGCTGCCGATCGATGTGCCCTGGCCCGATCGCGCAACCGTCGGCGGCGCAATCGCCGTCGACGCGGCCGGCCCGCGACGCTACGCCTATGGCACCATCCGCGATTATCTGCTCGGCTTCACGGCGGTTGACGGCGTCGGCACGACGTTCTCGGGCGGCGGCCGCGTGGTCAAGAATGCCGCCGGCTACAACATGTGCCGCCTGATGGCCGGCTCTTGGGGAACGCTCGGCGTCATCACGCAAGCGACCCTCATGGTCCGCCCCATGCCGGAGGCTTCGGCCCTCCTGGCGTGCGAGGTTCCCGACTTCGACCTGGCGGAAAAGCTCCTGGCCGGACTCGTCCGCACGCCGGTGCAGCCGGTGGCCGTCGAGCTCGCCGCGGGGCGTCAGCCGGACGGCAACCCGTTGTTCGGGCCGTTGTTGGACGGCAGCGTCTGCCGGCTCTACGTCGGATTCGAGGCCGCGGCGGCCGAAGTCGCTTGGATGCTCGATGTGCTTCGCGAGAGCTGGACGTCGCTCGGAATGGCGTCGCCGGTGCTGATGCCCAACTTGGCGACCGATCGGCTCTGGCGTTGGATGGCGGAGTTGCCCGCCGATCGGGAACTTCGCGTCCTGCCAAGCCAGACCGTGGCGACGGTCGCCGACTTGTTAAAAGCAGACCCCGATTGTTCGGTCCACGCCCACGCCGGCGATGGCGTGATTCGCGTCGCCGATGCCAACATCGCCACCGACCGAGGGCTGGGCACTTCAGTGCCCAGTGGCCGCAGTGCAGACCCACAGAATCCAGAAAATCGCGTCCTACAAGCCATCAAAAACCGCTTCGATCCGAAGAATATTCTCAACCCGTAATGTATTCTTCACGCTCCGCGTGAAGCGCCGTCATCACAACGTATTCCTCACGCTCCGCGTGAGGCGTCTTACAATGTATTCTTCACGCTCCGCGTGAAGCAGTGTCATCACGCGGAGCGTGATGCGTTCAACGATGGACACCAACGGCTCGGACAACCTGACCCGCAACAAGACGCCGAACCCGGCGGCAGGGATCGACTACGATCTGTTCCTGCGCTGCGTTCATTGTGGGCTGTGCACGTCGAGTTGTCCCACATTCACCGAGTTGGGTGATGAAAACGATGGGCCGCGCGGCCGAGTCCAGTTGATGCGATCGGTGGCCGAGGGGCGCACGGGCGTCACGGATCGGATTCGCCGCCATCTGGAGCTGTGCCTTGATTGCCGTGCCTGCGAAACGGCCTGCCCCTCCGGGATTGAGTATGGCCGGCTCATCGAACCGTTCCGGCTGGCCGTCCAGCAGGCCGATCGCCGGGCGGAGAAGAAATACGACTGGTTCCGCGCACTGATCCTGTTGCAGCTTTTCCCCTATGCCGACCGAATGCGGAAACTGCTGATGCCCGTCCGGCTGATGCAGCAAGCCGGACTGTTCGACCTGGCGGAGCGGATGGGACTTCTGCGGCTGGTTCCCGGCCGACTTGGGCGAATGATTCCGCTTCTGCCTCCGCCGGTGAAGGGCGGCCCAAAGCTGCCGCGGTTTTTGCCCGCGGTGGGCAGGAAGCGCGCCCGGATCGCGTTCTTCGTCGGCTGCGTGGCGGACGCCATGTTCCGCCACACCCATTGGGCCACGCTTCGTGTCTTGCAGCAGAACGGCTGCGACATCTTCATCCCGCCGGAACAGGGTTGTTGCGGAGCGATCCATCTCCATTCCGGCGACAGCCGCGGCGCCCGGCGCATGGCCGACGCCAACCTCGTGGCGTTCGAGCTGGACCGCTACGACGCGATCGTCGTCAATCACGCCGGCTGCGGCGCGATGATGAAAGAGTACGGCCACCATTGGCACGACGGCCTCCAGCCGCACCGTGCGAAGTTCGCCGCGAAGGTCAAGGACGTCAACGAGTTCATCGACTCGCTCGGATTGATTCCGCCCACCGGCCGAATCGAGGAGGTGGCCACGTATCACGACGCGTGCCATCTGGGCCACGCACAGAAGATCACCGACGCGCCGCGGCGGCTGCTGGCTTCGATCCCCGGACTCGAACTCCGCGACTTGCCCGAGTCAGGCATCTGCTGCGGCTCGGCCGGCGTCTACAACTTGAACGAAGCGGAGATGTCCGACCGCCTCTCGCAGCGAAAGATCGAGAACATCATTTCGACCGGCGCGCGGATCGTCTTGGCCTCCAACGCCGGCTGCTTGCTGCAAATCCAGCGTGAAGTGCGGCAGCGTCACCTCCCGCTGCGAGTGATGCACCCGATGGATCTGCTCGACCTGAGCTACCGGGGCGAGCAGGTTGGTTGAGCGGTCCGGATGACACCGCCCTGCTCTCTCTTCTCAAGCAAGTGGTGACTTAGGGTCGCCATGCTTGCTAGACGAGCGCAACGAGACAGCAAGCAAATTTACCGCTTCCTCATGCCCACGACAAGCGTGGGACATGGCGCCCCGGCGATCGGTTGTGCAATTGCACCGTAGGACGGACTTCCTAGTCCGTCCAGTTTCGGCGCGGACGGATTGGGAAATCCGTCCTACGGTCTTTCGGTTGTCGCATTGTATTGCGGCAACTGATCGCGCCGATCGCGATGGAAACGGGTCACCGCGGCGGGCTGGGCGGCGGACCGCCATGGGGCGGCCCGGGGTTCGGCGAAAGGCCCATCGCAAGGCGCTGCTTGGCCATCGCATCATGGAATGCGGACATTCGGGCGCGGTCGGAGGCCGGCATGCGGCCGAGCATTCCCGCCAAATGCTGTCTCTGTTGGGCCGCGTTGGGAGGTCCGCCCGGTGGCCCACCGGGACCGCCTGGGGGACCGCCGCCGGGGCCGCCGGCGCCTGGTGGCGGACCGCCGCCGTCAGGCGGAGGTCCCTTAGGTGGGCCTTGTGTTTCCATCTCCTTCCGCCGCTTCTCCATCTCCGTGATCTGCTTGGCCAGATAGGCGGCCCTCTGATCCTTGGGCAGCTTGAAGTACTGGTCCATGTCTTTCCGCATCCGCCCGCCCGGCCCGGGGCCCATCACTTGTCGCCGTTGGTCGGGCGTGAGCTGGTCCATCTCTCGACGGAACTTATCAAAGTCCTCCCGCGACGGGCGTTTCCCGGCAGCGAACATCTCCTGCTGCATCTGTTTGACCTTCTGCACCTTCGCGTTTCCGCGGCCAAACACCCAGTATGCGATGCCGACGATGAGCATCAGCACGACAACAGAAACGATCGTTTTTCGTTTGCTCACAAGCGCCTCCTTTCCGCTTCGCGCGGTTTGTCGCTGCGCAATCCAATGCGGCGCAAGACGTCCTATTCCGCGTGTCCGTCTGCGTAGAGGATCTGGATTGAGGTGGAATCGCCCGTCGGGCCGTGGAAGGGATTGATGTCGAACGCGATGATGAGTTGCGAGGACGGGATCGGCTTGCCGGTGTGGCGGTCGATCAGCGCTTCGACACGCGTCTTCGGCTTCAAGTAGTCGGAAATCAATTCTTTGCGGTTGTACTCGTAGCTGATGCCCAGATTCTCGAAACAGGTTCCCGTTTGTCCCTCTTCCTGGTAGGTGTCGGCGGGACAGCGGAACGCGCCGGCGCTGGTCTCGATGAACGGCGCCAACACGGTTCGCAGGCTCGGCGGATCGCCATCGGTTGCCGGAATCAGAGGAATCGTCGCCGCGTCCGGATATCTCCCATTGATCCCCTGGCTGTCCACGTACATGTCCATGGCGATGCCAATCTGGTGCAAGTTGTTGCCACACTGCGTTCGTCGGGCGGCGGCCCGCGCGGCTTGGACAGCCGGCAGCAACAAGGCCACCAGAACGCCGATGACCGCGATGACGACCAGCAGTTCGACCAGCGTAAACCCGCGAGTGTGTCGCATGCCCTTTTGCCTCGCCATCGCGACAGGATGTCCCCACGTGCCTCATTCAGGACGTTCCATGTGCAAAACGTTCGGGACAAGAAAATATTGCGGAGGCCGTCGATCCCCCGGCCGGTTGCAAAAGCTCCGGCTGGCCAGACGGTGCCGGCCAGCGCCGATCAGTTTTCGACGGTAGGGTGAGCCGAGTGAAACGAGCCCCACCAAGAACCTCGGCAAACGGGGGCTCACTGCGCTCGGCCCACCCTACAGAACCGACTTGAGATTCTGT
Source organism: Thermoguttaceae bacterium (assembly GCA_039679885.1). Classification (GTDB taxonomy): domain Bacteria; phylum Planctomycetota; class Planctomycetia; order Pirellulales; family Thermoguttaceae; genus JAJFUI01. Next base: position 33,282 of record JBDKUC010000425.1, read on the forward strand.
CGATATTTTGGAGAACATGCGTAAGATGTGCCGATAAGTGAAAAACGGGCGACGAGTTGCAGATTGATTTCAGCGTACTTTGCGAAGCCATGCGGGCTTTGCGGGCCCGGCGTTGTGCCGTATCATTTTTGCTGATCGTATCGCCCTGCCCAGATTCCCCATAGTGTCGCCCACCTGAACTACGATGGAACTTCAGACGCCCCATTATTTGTTGCTCTCCGAAACGAGCCGGACGGTTGGAGTTGGGCGATGGCGATTCGTGCTGCGACCGGTCGAGGGCTCGGCCGCTGCCGCAATCGAAGCCACCGACATTGAGCCAGACGTCTGGGGGGAAAGACTCGATCTGCTGACCGTCGTCCGCGCCCTGGAGACGCTCGACCAGCCATCGCGAGTCACCCTGGTCGGCTGCAGCCGGTATGTCGAGCAAGGCATCATGTACGGACTTAACGACTGGAAGGAAAACGGTTGGTGTTGGGAGTGGTTCGGGCAGATGACGCCCGTCCGTGATGCCGATCTCTGGCAGCGAATGGATCGCGCCCTGGCGTTCCACCGAGTCGAATGCCGGCAGCGACGCATCGACCCGGGCCATGGACTAGTCAACGGGCCGCATTGGAACTTGCTCGATTCGGGCAAGAATCTCGTGAACGGAATGGTCCATCACCGGCTGAAAGATCACGCCCGATTGCTGGCCGCGTGGTGCGGCGCTTGCGTCAGATTACTGCTGGGGACGCGGCGAGTGTTCTCGGCTTCGGCGTAAAACAAAACGACCATCACGCGGAGCGTGATGAGTACATGACGATCATCGTGCGGAGCGCGATGAGCATAAACAATAGATGGAGGTTCGTGTGCAGACGACGACGTCCCTGGAAATGATCCGCCGCTTGGTCGAAGGTAGAAACGAGAATCCATTCGAGTTGCTCGGACCCCATGAGGTCGACCAATCGGGCCGCCGGGCGCTGGCCGTCCGAGCTTATTTGCCGACCTGCGGCCAGGCCTGGGTCGTCGATCCGGCGAAGGCCGACCAGCCGTTGCCGATGCGGCGGATCCATCCGGCCGGGCTGTTCGAAGCGATTTGTCCGGCGCCCCGAGGCGAAGGGTCTCCGCGGTACATGTTGCGCGTGGCCGAAGGAAACGGCCGCGGCACCAAGACCATGCACGATCCTTACTCCTTCCCTCACTTGCTGACCGATTTCGACCGTCATCTGCTGAACGAAGGGCGGCATTGGCAGTGCTACAACCGGCTCGGCGCCCAGTTGCGGAAAATCGACGGCGTCGACGGCGTGAACTTCGCCGTTTGGGCGCCGAACGCCACGAGCGTCAGCGTCGTCGGCGATTTCAACTGTTGGGACGGCCGCCGGCACCCCATGCGGAAGCACGTTCCGAGCGGGTTCTGGGAATTGTTCGTGCCCGGACTCGGCGAAGGGACGCTCTACAAGTATCAGATCCGCCACGGCGACGAGACGTTCGACAAGGCCGATCCATACGGCTTTGCGGCGGAACTGCCGCCCCGGACGGCGTCGAAAGTGGCCGATCTGAGCCGCTACGCCTGGCATGACACGGACTGGATGGGCCGCCGCCCGAAGACCAACTGGCTCGAACAGCCGCTTTCGTTCTACGAGGTCCATCTGGGCAGTTGGAAGCGGCCGGGCGACGATCCGACCGGTTGGCTGAGCTATCGCGATCTCGCCCACCAGTTGGCGGATTACTGCAAGGAAGTCGGCTACACCCACATCGAATTGATGCCGGTCTGCGAGCACCCGTTGTCGGCCAGTTGGGGCTACCAGCCAGTAGGCTACTACGCCGCCACGAGCCGCTATGGGACGCCGCAGGACTTCATGTACTTCGTCGATGTCCTGCATCAGGCCGGCATTGGCGTCGTCATGGACTGGGTCCCCGCCCACTTCCCCCGCGACGGGCACGGCCTACGGCGTTTTGACGGCACCGCGCTCTACGAGCACGAAGACCCGCGCCGCGGCGAGCATCGCGACTGGGGCACGCTCATCTTCAACTACGGCCGCCACGAAGTCCGCAACTACTTGACCTCGAACGCCCTGTTCTGGATGGACAAGTATCACATTGACGGCATCCGCGTCGACGCCGTCGCCTCGATGCTCTATCTGGACTACAGTCGCA
>JBDKUC010000331.1:0-4702 GCA_039679885.1 Thermoguttaceae bacterium
CGCCGTTGGTGTGCGAGATGCAAGACGGAGACGCCGCACATTTGCGAGATGCCAAGTCCGTCGGTGCGACCGCCCCAAAGGGCTTTGATTCGCCAAGCCCAGGGCAACGCCCTGGGAATCGGGGAACCAGGCCACGCTTTGTTTTTGTGTTCAGGCGTTATCGGTCCAACGGACCAACGGTTCGCCTTGCGGAATGGCGAACCATTGGCCTGTTGGGCCGAGGTCGGGACGAGTTCCTCGCGACAGCGGCGTCTAGCCGGCATGCGTAAAATGCACCAGGCTCGATTCGCACGTTTGACTGGATCGATCATCGATGCCATCCAAGGAGCGATACGATGGACCAACCGCTTTCTCCGGATCTGGTGCGGAAGATGGACGCCTATTGGCGGGCAGCGAATTTTCTGTCGGTCGGACAGATCTATCTGTGCGACAACCCGCTGCTGAGAAAGCCGCTCCGGCCTGAGCACATTAAGAAGCGGCTCTTGGGCCATTGGGGCACCACGCCGGGCCTCAACTTCGTCTACGTCCACCTCAATCGGGCGATCAAGCAGTACGGGCTCAACGCGCTCTACATCACCGGGCCGGGGCACGGAGCGCCGGGCATCGTGGCCAACACGTACCTGGAAGGGACCTATAGCGAGCTGTATCCCGACATCGCCCAGGACGAGGAGGGGCTGCGGCGGTTCTGCAAGCAGTTCTCGTTCCCCGGCGGAATCCCGAGTCACACGGCCCCGGAAACGCCCGGCTCCATCCACGAAGGGGGCGAACTGGGCTACTCGCTCTCGCACGCCTACGGCGCCGTCTTCGACAATCCCGACCTGTTGGCCGTCTGTGTCGTCGGCGATGGCGAAGCGGAGACCGGCCCGCTGGCCACCAGTTGGCACTCGAACAAGTTCCACAACCCGGTCACCGACGGCGCCGTGTTGCCGATCCTGCATCTGAACGGCTACAAGATCGCCGGGCTGACGGTGCTGGCGCGGATCAGCCACGACGAGTTGGACGAGCTGTTCCGCGGCTACGGCTACACGCCCTACTTCGTCGAGGGAGACAAGCCCGAGGAGATGCACCAGTTGATGGCCGCCACGCTCGACCGCGTGCTGGCCGACATCCGGAAGATTCAGCAGGACGCGCGCAACAGCGGCTTCAAGGCCCGGCCGCGCTGGCCGATGATCGTGCTGCGGACGCCCAAGGGCTGGACCGGGCCGAAGGTCGTCGATGGGCAGCCGGTCGAGGGCACGTGGCGGGCGCATCAGGTGCCGATGGGCGACATGGACAAGCCCGAGCATCTGAAGATTCTCGAACAGTGGATGCGGAGCTATCGGCCGGAAGAATTGTTCGACGAAGCCGGCAAGCTGCGGCCGGAACTGGCCGAGTTGGCGCCGAAAGGCAACGCCCGAATGAGCGCCAATCCGCACACGAACGGCGGGGCCATCTTGCGCAATCTGCGGCTGCCCGACTTCCGGCAGTACGCCGTCGAAGTGGCGACGCCCGGTGCGGTGAAGGCGGAGGCGACTCGCGTGCAAGGGGCGTTCATCCGCGACGTGATCAAGCTCAACGCCGAGGCGAAGAACTTCCGCATTTTCAGCCCCGACGAAACGGCGTCGAACCGCTGGAACGCCGTGTTCGAGGCCACCAACCGTCAGTTTGTCGGCGAGATTCTGCCGACCGACGACCACGTCGCCCCCGAGGGCCGCGTCATGGAGATGCTCAGCGAGCACCAGTGCCAGGGCTGGCTCGAAGGCTATCTGCTGACCGGCCGGCACGGCTTCTTCTCCTGCTACGAGGCGTTCATCCACATCGTCGATTCGATGTTCAATCAGCACGCCAAGTGGCTCAAGGGCATCCGGCGGATCGAGTGGCGGCGGCCGATCGCATCGTTGAACTATCTGTTGACCTCGCACGTCTGGCGGCAGGACCACAACGGGTTCAGCCACCAGGACCCGGGCTTCCTCGACCACGTGGTCAACAAGAAGGCCGAGGTGATCCGCGTCTATCTGCCGCCCGACGCCAACACGCTGCTGAGCGTGACGGACCATTGCCTGCGGAGCCACAATTACGTCAACGTGAGCGTGGCCGGCAAGCAGCCGGAGTACCAGTGGCTCGACATGGACGCGGCGATCAAGCATTGCACGGCGGGCATCGGCATCTGGGAGTGGGCGAGCAACGACCGCGGCGGCGAGCCGGACGTTGTGATGGCCTGCTGCGGCGACGTGCCGACGGTCGAGACGCTGGCCGCCGTCGATCTGCTGCGGCAATACGCCCCGCACCTGAAGGTCCGCGTCATCAACGTGTTGGACCTGATGAAGTTGCAGCAGCCGACCGAGCACCCGCACGGTCTGACCGACGCCGACTTCGATCTGTTGTTCACGACGGACAAGCCGATCATCTTCGCCTTCCACGGCTACCCGTGGCTCATTCACCGGCTCACGTACCGGCGCACCAACCACAAAAACATCCACGTCCGCGGCTACAAAGAGGAGGGGTCGACGACGACGCCTTTCGACATGGCCGTGCTGAACGACCTGGACCGGTTCCATCTGGCCGGCGACGTGATCGACCGCACGTCGCGGCTTCAGGCCCGAGCGGCGTACGCCAAGCAGGCGATTCGCGACAAGCTGATCGAGCACAAGCAGTACATCACCCGCTATGGCGAGGACCTGCCCGAGGTCCGCGATTGGCGGTGGGGGCGGGAATAGTGGAGACTGGAGACTGGAGACTGGAGAGTGGAGAGTGGAGACTGGAGACTGGAGAGTGGAGAGTGGAGAGTGGAGAGTGGAGAGTGGAGAGTGGAGAGTCACTGAGGGCTGGGCACTTTAGTGCCCAGTGTGTGTGCCTCGCTCTCACGCGACGATCCGATTCAGACGATCCGGTTCAGAAGATCGCATTGAGGGGACCAAACGCAACGCGGGAAGCATGACGAAGCAGATTGTCGTTACGCGGTGTTATGCTGAAGCATAACCTACGTGTTTCCTATTTGCTTTCTGAACGCGTCGTGCCCTGCAAGAGTTCGATGTTCTTCTTCGCCAGCGAGGCCAGCGGGCTGCCGGGACAGCTTTTTAAGAGCGAGTTCAGCGTGGCCACGGCGCGATCCTTTCGGCCAAGATGCATTTCGGCGTCGGCAGCGAGAAACAGAAGTTGGTCGATGTAGGGCGAGTCAGGATTGACCGTCTGCAACTGCTCGGCCTGTGCGATCGCCTGGGCGTACTTCGAGCGACCCGCCCAATAGCGCGCGGCTTGCAGCGTCAGATAGCCGTCGAGCTTCTCGGCCGGGAACTCCCGTTGCCAGGCCGCGATCTCCTCGGCCGCGCGGACGAACTGCTTCTGCTTGACGAACTCCTCGGCCGATCGGGCGTGAGCGCCGAGCCACGCCGTTTGCTCGATCAGCCGCCGCGACGAACTCGTGAGCCGCTGGGCGTCGAGGTAAGCCTGGCGGGCGGCCGCGCCGCTGCCCGCCGCGGCATGATAGTCGCCCCAGACTCGCGAGAGCTCCGCGGCCATTGGACCGGTGGGCGCTTTGCCGAGCCGCTGCGTCGCCGATTCCAGCAGCCGTTTGGCATCGACCGGCCGCAACAGGTCGTTGACGGCGACGTCTGCGGCCGCGATCTCGCATCGAGCCTTCGCTTGGGGCGCGGCAATGCGCGCGGCGGCGCCTTGCCAGATCTCGAACGCGGCTTGCGAATCGCCGAGCCGGAGGCGGGCCATCGGGCCAATCAGCTCGGCCAGTTTGAGCAGTTCCGCGTCCCCCTTCGCGGCCGATCCGTCGGCGAACCCCGCCCGGCCGGCTTCCACCGCCTTGGCCAAGTAACGATCGGAAGGCAAGAGCGGCTGAGCGACGCCGGGGCGATCGGTGATCGCCGCCTCACGCCGCGGATTTCGCCGGCGATTGGGATCCTCTCCGACGGCCGGGGCTTTTCGGGCCGCGTCCTCGGCGCGATCGGCCAACGCGACGGCCTTCGCCTCCATCGCGAGCACCATCTGCCGGAGCGATGTCGCGTCGAGCGTCCTCGGATCGTACGTCTCGATCAATCGCAAGTAGTCGTCGAGCGAATGAAGCCGGGCGTTGCCGGGCTGCAAGGGCCGATCGACCTCGATGCGATTGACCGTCTCCAGGGTCTTGCCGGCGCGACGGATCGACAGCTTCACCGCGTAGAGGCCCGGCCGCAGATAGACGTGGTCCGGGTTCGCGAGGCTGCTGGTCTGGCCGTCGCCAAACTCCCACCGCAGCTTGCCCTGCGTCGTCAACGACTTCGACGTGAGGTCGCGGAAGCTAACGCCAACGAGCGGCACGTCGTTGTCGGGCAGCGGCACGTCGCCGGCGACGATGGCCAGAAAATCGGGCGCCGCGCGGCCGCCGCGAAGCACGAGACGACCGGCCGGCAGATGGCCGACCAGCGCCGCATGAAACGCCTCGGGCGGAATGAGGACCGGATTGACCGGCTTTTCCCATCGCGGGTTGACCTCCCAGGCGGCGACCATCGTGGCCGCGGGGCCGGCGGCCGCGTGGTCATACTCGAACCAGTGCAGCCCGGCCGACAGTTCAACGTCGTGTCGGCCGCGGGGATGCGCGCGGTGCATCGGCCCGTGACGTCCCGGCGACGAGGCGACCAGTTTCCCGTCGATCAGCAGGAAGCTGCAATCCTGGCTCGATGCGAACAGGCCGTATTTGCCCGGCTGCTTGATGTCGAGGTAACCGCTGTAGCGG
>JBDKUC010000284.1:0-6622 GCA_039679885.1 Thermoguttaceae bacterium
TTCGCCGGTGACGTTCGAGACCGGCAGCACCGGGGCGGACTCGAGGAACGTGCCGCGGAGAAACTGAGTCAACTCGGACTGCACGGCACTCCGCCGGCCGGGATCGACCCGATCGACCTTCGTTAGCGCCACCAGTCCATGACGGACACCCAGCAGCGTGAGGATGTCGAGATGCTCGCGAGTCTGCGGCATGATGCCGTCGTCGGCGGCGACCACGAGGATGACGGCGTCCATGCCGCACGCGCCGGCGACCATCGTCTTGATGAAGTTCTCGTGGCCGGGCACGTCGACGATGCCGACCTCAAGATCGGCGATGCGGCAGGGGGCATAGCCGAGATCGATCGACATGCCCCGCTCTTTCTCTTCCTTCAGCCGATCGGTCTCGCAACCGGTCAACGACTTGACCAGCGCCGTCTTCCCGTGGTCGATGTGCCCTGCGGTGCCTAGGGTGACGTTGAGCACACGTTCACCTTGCCGGTGGTGAAAAAGTCCGTCGAGTTCCGCAGTCGTTTGCGGGTGTATTCCGACCGGCGCAGCAGATCAACGGCCGGTGCTGCCCGAATCTTACCACGCCGGCGGCGGAGCGAACAGCTATTTGGCTTGTGGCCGGTCGCTGGGGGCCGCCGTTCGGGCGGCCTGTTCGACGGCCGGAGCATCGCCGTAGTAGAGGTTCGTCGCCTCGCGGATCAGCCGTGCGCCCAACGGCTTGCAGTGCGCCTCGGCTCGGAAGATGTGATTGCCGGCCACGTCGGCCTTCGCCCGCACCCGGAGCACGGCTTCCGCGCCGGGGGCCAGCGAGGGAATGGCCTGGAAGACGACCTGGCCAGGGCCAAGCCGGTTCGGCGAGCCGTCGGCCCCGGTCGGTTCAATGCCGCGAGAGAAATAGGCGAACACTTCGACGCCTTGGGCCTCGCGGGTGCCGCGGTTGCGGACGTGAATCTCGTAGTTCGCCTCGTCGCCGACCGGCGTGGGGCCCGAGGGGTCGCGCACTTCCATCGACAGGCTGGCGACCGATTGAATCTGCACCGCCACCTCGGCGGCCGCGCTGAGATCGTCGGCGGCCGTGGCGTCCAAGTGAATCTGGCCTTCGCCGGCCAAGCCCATCGTGCACTTGAGCACGAAGCTCTGTTCGACGTCGGGCCCAAGGTGGTCGATCGTCCAGTCGATGCGGCCGCCCGTCGGATCCTGATGAGCGCCCTCGATGCCCGAGAGATACCGGGCGCCGGCGGGCAGGTTCACCGACAGGTTGACGTTGTGCGCGGGGGCATTGCCGGGGTTCCGGATCGTCACCGTGTAGGTGGCGGACGTGCCGACGAACTGGACCTTCGGCCCTTCGACGGCCACTTTCAGACAGGCGCGGCGAACCATGACCTTCTCGGAAAGTTCGGCCTTCGCGCCGCCTTCGGCGCGAGCGTCGACCTGGATCGTGAGGTTTCCAATCTGCCGCGCGGTCAACTCGACGTCGAGGGTCTTCTCCTGCTTTGACCGGAGAAGCCCTGCCTTGTACGTGGCCGGCACGTTGGCCCCGGTGCCGAGCGGCAACAAGGTGAGCACGACGTTCTCGGCGCTGCCGGTCCCCGTGTTGACCACCTTCAAGTGATAGAGTTGCTTTTTGCCATAGAGGACCTCGCGCGGGCCATCGAGCTGCAAGAGCAACCTCGGCTCCTGAACCTCGATCGCCGCTTGCGATGCCGGCGGCTTGTAATTCCAATGCACGGCCAAATCAAACGAGCGGCTCTGGCGCGGAACGATCTTCAGCGTCAGACGCTCGCGGGCCTTGGCGTTCATCCGTCCCAACTTCCACTGAATGGTGCCCTGCGGCTGATTCGCCCCGGCCATCTCGGCCGTGCCGCTGCTGGCCCCGGCGCCGACGACATCGGTCCAGGTCGGCAGCGCGATGTAGACGATCAGGCCTTCGGCCGGCACTTCGCCCGAGTTCGTGATGCCCACCTCGTAGCTTGCCTCTCGGCCGACGCTGATCGTCCGCGGCCCGACCGTCTCAACGCTCAAGATGGGGCCCCGGTGGGCGATGAGCACGCCTTCCGGGCTTTCGCCTTTCAACACGTCTGTCGGCTGGCCGGCCGGCGACGGTTCTTCGTCACAGCGAGGCGGTCGCGACAGATTCGCCGCCGGCTCGAGCGTGGGCGGCGGTGGAAGCGTTTCGGCGGCGCGTGGCGGAACGATCCGTGATTCGGCGGCGCTCGAGTCGGCAAGCCGGGAGTCCGCGGCCCTGGACTCGGCGATTCGCGGCTCAGCAGCGCGGGAGTCCGCAACTCGCGACTCGGCAGCCCGAGACTCGCTGATTCTAGGCTCATCAACCTGCGGCTGAGTGACCTTTTGCTCGACAATTTGCGGCTGAGTGACTCTCCGCTCGATGGTCTGTGGCTGAGTGACTCTCGGCTCGGCGATCTGCTGCTCGACCATCTGCGGTTCGGCGTCTTTCGACTCGACGATCCGCGGCTCGGCAACTCGCGCGTTGGCTGCGGCGTGGTGTGCGGCTTCGGCCTGTTCGATGGGCGCTGGCTCCACTGGGGCAGACTCACTCGGCTTCGTAGCCGCTGGAGGAACCGATGCGGCTTCCGGCTCGGTCGGCGATTGCGGCTGACGCTCGGTCGCCGCGTCGCCGCCAAACGCCGACTGGCGGAAACCGGCCATCCGCTCGGACAAAGGCCGCGCGGCTGGCCGACTCATGCCGGCCTCTGGCTGCGCGACGGTCGCTGCCCGGGTGTCGGCTGATGCGTCAGGCAATGCGGGCACCGGCGGAGTCGACGCCTCCTGCGCCATCGTTGGCGGAATCGTCTCCCTGGCCGTCATCGGCCCGGTCGCTGGCGCAGTCGTCGGCGGTGTTGGCGAGTTCGTCGGCGGCGCTGGCGAGATTGTCGGCAGCGTGGACTCCTCTGCGGTCATCTCCCTCGGCGCGGTCTGAACAGGCACGCGACGGACAGGCTTCCTCGCTTGGTCCCAAGTCTGCGGCGATTTCTGGTCCCAATTCTGCGGCGATTTCGCCGGCGTCGCGTCGTCCGAGGGCAGTTCCAGAGGGTCAGGCGTCGAGACGCCGGGCGACCGTCTGGTGTTGCGTCCGAGAACGCTGCCTGCGCGAGAGGCGTTGCCGTCGTCCTGGGCCTGCGCGTCATAGTCGGGCGCCCGCCGACTGGCCGCGTCGCCGCCCGATTGCCCGCTGGTCTTCTTCTTGCTCTTCGACGGCGGGAGGATCGTGTTGAAGACTCTCTTGCCGAAGAGGTCAACCCGGTCAATGAACGAAGGCTTTGGGTCGGTCCTTGGCTCATCATCACCGCTCTGGGCCGACGTCCCCTGGGCCACCGCAACGACGGCCAGTGCGAGCACGATGGCGGCAAGTTTCTTGGCGATCATGGTTCGTTTTCCCGCCCGGTTTCTCTTGAAGGCAGCGCTACGACATCGAATCATCAAGCCGTATCGGTTAGATGGACTTTGCCGGTTGAGCAAACCTTGCCGGATTGGTCGGCATGGTGACGACCACGCGACCCTAGGCAAGATGCGCAGCCTCGGCAAAGACACGGTCGCTTGCCGCTGGGACGAAAGGCACGTCACGTGCGGCGATGGTTCGCTGGTTGAACTGAGCGACCGACACAGGTAGACTGGTTTTCACAGTCTCTGCCTACTGCCCACCCACTGCCCACCCACTGCCCACTGCCCACTGCTGCTCGCTGACGACTGCCTACCTCAGATCTTCCCACCACCACCAGCCCCCCGAAGGACCTGCCATGTTCGCTCGCCGCCTGGCTTCGATCATCGGAATGTGCCTCTTGTCGTTTGCCGCCGCCGAGGCTCAAGCGAAGCCGCAAGCGATCGTCGTTGCGGCGCCGCCGGCCGTCGCATCGCCAGAGTTTGCGGCGGAAGCGGCGGCAATTGCGAAAGAAGCCGGTTACGAGGCGGCGGTCGCATCAGCCGATTCGCTCGGATCTGACATCGGATGCGATTTGCTTGTGCTACCCGAGGCTGGAAAGGTCCCTTACGACGCCTTTCCGGCAATCGAACGGTACTTGAAATCCGGCAAGGCCTTGGTGGCCCTGGGTGCCCCGCTCTGGCCATCGCCGGCCGTACACGTCGACGGCCGTTGGATGAGCCGACAGGCTTGGAGCCGCGAGTTGACACGCACCACGCCCAGCCGATTGCTCGTCGATTTCAAGCATGACGACCCAATCGCCTGGATTCATCATTGCGACCAGCACTCGGCGTCTTCACCCGGCGGAATACTGGAACTCACCGCCGATGCGACCGGTCCGGCAATGCATGTGATCGTCCCCGGCGTGGTCGGTTGGGACCTTCGCAGCCGCGATGATTTCTCCATGCCGGCTGGCCACTCGCTGACCTGCTTTCGGGCCAAAGGCGACTCGAACACGAAGCGTCTCCAGATCGAGTGGCAAGAGAAGAACGGCTCGCGCTGGATCGCATGGATCAACTTGACCACCGAGTGGCAACGTTACGTGCTGCCGCCGTCGGCGTTTCGGCTTTGGGAAGGCCCGGCAGGCGACGGCCGCCTGAACGTCGCCAACATCCAGCGATTCAGCGTCGGCCTGGCCAACGGTTCAGTTCATTGCGGTCACGGCCGGCATGAATATTGGCTGGCCGACCTCGGCACGGCGTCTGGGCAAGACGTCGCGGGGCCGGCATGCGAAGAGTTGCCGACGCTCCTTTCCCTTTCGCCGTGGCATCAGTTCTATGCGATGACCGGTCCGCTTTCGATTACAGCGGCCGCAGACCAAGCGATCGTCGGTGACGCAAAGACCGTTGTCCAATCGCCGTTGTTGGGAATGCATCCTCGCGCGGCTGCCGCAGGTTTTGAGAAAGACCGGCCTTGGCGATGGCAGCCGTTGCTCGAAGCGAGGGCCGCCGACGGCGACTATCGCGGCGCGGCCGCTGCCATGATCGTGCACCTCAAAGGCCCGCACCAGGGCGGCGCGTGGGCGGTCTACACCCCCGCCGATCTCGCCTTCTATCGCCGGCCGGACATGCGATCTGCACTGCGCGACACGATGGCCTTTCTCCGGCGCGGCCTGTTGCTGCAGGAGGGCGGGGCCAACGCTTACACCTATTTCGACAGTCAGACCGTAAAGCTCGGTGCCAAGGTTCGCGCGATCGGCGCTGCGGCCAAGACGACGGCCACGGTGCATATCGCCGTCACCGAGCCGGGCCAAACCACGCCGGCCTTCGAACGTGACTGGCCGCTGGCGCTCGCGCCCGGCGAAACTCGCGCCGTAAGCGACCAGTGGCGCCCCGCGCAATGGCCGGCCCAAGGCTACCGGGTCCTGGTTGAATTGCGATCCGGCGACAAGGTGATCGACCGACTGTCGCACGAGATTCACGTCTTCCGGCAATCCGTCCCTCCGCATTTCGTTGAGGCTCGTGACGGCGGCTTTTGGCTGGATGGCAAGCCTTGGAAAGTCCACGGCGTCAACTACATGCCTTCAAGCGGGATCGGCTTGCCAGTTGACCAGGGCCACGTATTCGATCCGTGGCTCGGCGCCGAGGCCTATGACCCCGTGGTGATCGATCGAGACCTGCGGCGCATTCGCGGGCTGGGCTTCAACGCGGTGTCGGTGTTTCTCTTTCACGAGGATTTGAAGACGCAGAACCTGCTCGATTTGCTGCGGCGATGCAAGGCCCTTGGCCTGTACGTGAACCTGTCGCTTCGTCCCGGCTCGCCGATGCAGTTCCCTTGGGACGTCATGCGCGAAATGATCCAGTATTCGCGTCTGGCCGGCGACGACACCGTCTTCGCCTACGACTTGGACTGGGAGCCTCGGCATGGCTCCTACGCGGCGCGCAAGGCATATGCCGACGACTGGAGCCGCTGGATCATCGCCAAGTACGGCTCTGTGCAATCCGCCGAAAAGGCATGGGCCATGGCGGCGCCTCGGGAAAAGGGGAAAATCACCGTCCCCAAGCAAGTCAGCGGCGGCGCGGCGGCCAAACTCACGCTCGATTATCGGGCATTTCTCGACGATCTTCTCGCAGACCGCTACGGCAACGCTCGACGGCTCGTCCGCTCGATCGACCGCGTCCATCCGGTGAGTTTCCGCATGGCGACAACCGGCGATCCGCTCGCAGCCAACCCCGACGATCTGAACTACGAGTTCTTCGGGCTCCGCAACGCCGTCGACATCTGGGAGCCGGAGGCGTACGGGCGGATCGGCGACTGGGAAAGCAAAGTCAAGCCGGGCGTTTTCACCGTCGCTTACGCGCGGCTTTGCGATCCCAAGAAGCCCGTCGTTTGGGCCGAAGTTGGCTACACCCTCTACGATCATTCCCAGATCGATCGGGCGTTTCCATCAACACGCGACGAGGAGATCCGCGAAGCCGGGCAGTACCGCGACTTCTACCGCATGTTGCGCGAATCAGACTCCAACGGCGTGGTCTTCTGGTGGTATGCGGGCGGGCTGCGCGTCAACGAGTTGAGCGATTTCGGGATCATCAATCCCGACGGCACCGACCGGCCGGTCACCAAGGTGATTCGCCGCGAAGGTCCGTTGTTCCTGAACGCCGCGCCGCCGAGCGCTTCGACCGCCACGCGAGACATCTTCATCGAACGCAGCGACGTCAATGGCCTGGCCGGCGTTTACCGCCGCGTGCAAAATCAGTT
>JBDKUC010000316.1:0-5097 GCA_039679885.1 Thermoguttaceae bacterium
CGCCCGGACGAGTGCATTGATAAGATTCACCGCAGAGGACGCGGAGAACGCAGAGAAGCTAAGAAGTGGATGTCAGGGCAAAAAAGGCCGAGACGTGATGGGGCGGGTAGATGCGTTAGCCCACGGGAAACTGCGCGTCTCCGCACGCAGTTGGGTCAGGCCGATGCTCCAGGTGATGGTCAAAGGAAGCGGGGCGGGCCGATGTGCGGCTGCCGCCGGGCTTTACCGTTCAGTGGGAATCGACTTTAATTCTGTGGTGGGGTGCATTGGATGAGGCGGCCCGCCCTCACCATGTCCGAGACGGTGTTTGTCGGGCTTTGGCGCAAAGGCGACGATCGGGGATGGCCGGCGCACAAGGGACGAACCAATCTTGACATATTGGCCAACGCTCCGTGTGCAGCGCATGCACGGTGACCATTGCCGTAACGGCACTGACACCGCTGGAGTGTTTCTTCGCCAGTGCCATAAAGATATAACGGGAACTCTTAGCCTGCACGAAGGGGGTGCCAATGCGTAGGTCAAGCACAATGTTAATGGTGATCTGTTGCATCAGCTGTTTAAGCTCGTTTGAGGGATGCGGCGAGCACCAAAGACATGATTCGCATCCTGTTAATGGCAATGCGGTCAGTCCGCCAGCGTCCGACGCTGGTGGGAGAGCATCGGTACTTTCGGTTTCCGAGCTCCCCAAAATCGGGCAAGTGCTGAAAGACCTGCCAGCATCGAAGACCTCGATTTTGGTGAGTTCAGGAAGTATTGAGCCAGCTTACGAGGTTGAATCGAAGGGAGTCAGATACACAATTGCGGTGTCGAAGCTGAACGGTGCGGTCGTGTTTATCACTACCAGATCGCCAAAGTTCCGAACGCCTGAAGGATTTTCTCTGGCGAGCAGTGCTGGCGATTTGTTGGCGAAACATCCCGGTGGTAAACGTAGTGAGCCAGGTTGGGCCACGTACATTCGGCTTCCGTCGGGTTGGGCGGCGGCCCTTAAATCAGACGAGGGCAACGCAGATAGCACTTCGCGAATAGTGTTCTTTTTTCGGCGTCAAGATGTCGGGGAGACAGGAGGAAAATCGGCTCGTCCATAACCCTGCCGCAGTTCGTCCTCCCCTTGCCCCCCGGGTCACACCTGCGTGGGAACAAAAAGGGGATAGGGAACAAAGTAACACAAGGGGATAAGTCCAATCAGTTCCTCTGCGTCCTCCGCGTCCTCTGCGGTGACGTCTCCTTGCGCCCTCTTGTCGCCGCATCGTTTGGATCCGCGGCGTCGCGCCCGGACGAGTGCATTAATAAGATTCACCGCAGAGGACGCGGAGAACGCAGAGAAGCTTAGAAGTGGATGTCAGGGCAAGAAGAGCCGAGACGTGATGCGGCGGGTAGATGCGTTCGCCCACGGGAAACTGCGCGTCTCCGCACGCAGTTGGGTCAGGCCGATGCTCCAGGTGATGGTCAAAGGAAGCGGGGCGGGCCGATGTGCGGCTGCCGCCGGGCCAGGCGGACTGCAAAGTCCGTTGCAGGCGTTCGTAGTCCCGCCTTTAGGCGGAAAATGACCGGTTGAAGCCGGAACTACGAACAACTTTGCAGTCGTCCTGGCCGTCAGGCTTGACCGTTCAGTGGGAATCGACTTTAATTCCCTGGTGGGGTGCCTTGGGCGAAACGGCCTGCCCACACCCTAACCCTCCCGGAGAGAGAGAGGACTCACTTTCTCTCAGGGCTTGGATTCACCTCTGGAAAATCCCCATGACGCTCCGCACGGCCTTGATCTTGCTCAGCCTGTTTGTCGCGTGTTGCGCAATCGTTCTGCTTGCCTGGGGAAGCGGCTCCGAGTTCTACTTCTTCATGCCGGCTTTGCGACGTCACGCCCTGGGCACGCCGCCGACGCATCCACTCGGGGCGATGATTCTCCTCGTGGCGTGCGCCGCTCTCTATCTGTATTCGCCCCATTACGCGCTGATCTACTTTTCGGCCCTGCTCGGCAGCCTGATTCTCGGCAGCGTCATCGGCTACGGCGTCTTCGCCTGGAAACCAACGGCCATGCAGCTCGCGCTCACCGTCGCGATGATCGCCGAGACCTGCTACGGCTGGTCCGTCCAAAGCGATCTCGACGTCTGACGTTCGTCTTGCCTTGAAGTTCAGCTACCGAGCAACCTCATCGCCAATTGTCCAGAGAGTCTGCGTGCGCTGACATTGCTCCCCTTGCAGGGACTCGGCAGCTTCTGTGGGCAGCTTGAACGTCACTGAAGCCGGGAAAAAGAAGAGTAACCCGCCACAAAACAAATAGAACAGCCGCAAAGTCGTGACGTACGCGCTGTGGAATTCGGCGTTATACCGAAGAAGTGAGCCCTCACGAAACCGCACCTTTTTGCCCTTCCCTTCAGGGTAGTCCACCGTCGCTCCGATTTGCAGCGTCAGTGTCTTGCCTCGATGATGGCCGCTCACTGGCAGCGGAATCGCCGCGATACCAAACCCGCCCGGTCCGCAGGAAATGTCAAACACGATCGTCGAAAAGTCGTTGCGAAAAGGTCGCACTGCAGACCTGAATACGCCTGCGGCAGGGCGCAAGGCGATACGTGCCTTGCAGGGACGATCATACCGGTTCTGATACGTGGCGTTAAGGAAGAAGACGCCACTCTCAGTAGCTGCAGACAATGCGAAGCATAGGCCGTTCTGCTCGAAGAACGTTTTGCACTTAGCGCTCAGAAAATCTGGAACGAGATTGGCTTTGCCCCAGAATTGAAATCTGATTAACCCCGCGATCGCCGCCGCTCCAACAACGGAGAAACCAAGTCGCCACATCCATGTGGATCGTTCGGGCCTATCATCACACCACACAACCACCCCCGCTACGACGCATACGCACGCGACCAAAAGCAAAACGGCAGCTATCGACTCCCGTCGCATGATAATCGAACCTATTGGGGAAGTCTTGGGAGACTTAGGAACCAGTTGGAACTAGGGAGAGCGTGGTCGAGTGGCGGTTGCAAGCTAGCTCGCACGCTGTCGTCGCCGCAGGTAAGCAAGCAGGCCGAGCACGCCGACGCCGAGAAGGGCAATGGTCGAGGGCTCGGGCACTGCGGAGACGGCGTACCCGCTGAAGCTGGTCGCGGTGAAATTCGCGTAGACGCCGTCGTACGTCAGATCGGATGCGGCATAGGGAGTCCACTCCTTGTTGGCGTAATGCCACAGATGGAGATCGTCCGCCGAGAAGCCAGCGCCGACTTTCAGCGACAGATAGACAGGGTTCGTCGCACTGACGGCGTAGTTGTCGGCCGAAAACTCCCAGCCCGAACGAACCGATTCACCGGCCGCCAAGAGCCCTTCGAGAGAAGTGAACACGCCGCCGCTGATGGCCGTGGCGGTGAAGTCAATCGTGCTGGCCTGGGCAAGGAAGCTGGCGCCGACGGACCAACCCTTGCCGTCGCTGACCAGCGCACGCTGAGTAGACGCCAGATCGATTCCGGCAATCTCTGTGCCGGACGATCCGGTTGCGGCGACTGAGACAGTGAACTGACGGCTGCCGGCGTTCCATGTTCCGCCGATCGATTGCCACGCGCCGTTGTTGGTGATTGTCGCATTCCGAATGGGCGTGTACGTTGTGGCTGCCGCGCGAGCGCCCGCAAGAAGACGGACCGTGCCGTTGTTGGTGATGGGGTCGTCGTATACGTTCATCGAAAGCGAGCTGTTGCTGTCAACAGCGATCGTCAACAGGGACGAGCTGTTGATTGAAACGCTCGCCGCGGTGACAGCGCCACCGTTGGAGATATTCAGCCTTCCGATACCACCTCCGCCGACCGAAATGCTGTAAGTGTTCGCCCACTTTGAGCCGGCGCCGTCGACCGTCACGGTGCCCATCGAGTTTTTGTTGCTGCCGAGGGAAGCCTGCCAGGAGCTGACGCTGCCGCCATTGATGATCGCAAGAAGGCCGTTGCCAGCACGGCCGACATAAAGCGACGGAGCGGTCCATGTCGAGCCGACGCCGTCGACCGTCACGATGCCCGTCGATTGGACGCCGCTGGCAATCGAGCCGGTCGCGCTCTGGACGCTGCCGCCATTGACAATCGAGAGTGAGCCGGCGCCATCAACGCCGACGGCAAGCCGGTTGCTGGTCCAGGTGGACTTGGCGCCTGTAACGGTTGCCGTGCCCGTCGAGTTGACGCCGTAACCGAGGCAGCCTTCATAAGAACTGACGGCGGTCCCGTTCTTGATTGTCAGGGAGCCGGCGCCCTTCAAGCCCGCGCCGAGAGAGCGACGGGCGTCTGGCTGGCTGGCCAAGTCGAGCGTGACTCTGACATTCTGGCCGAAGGTGAGCGTTTGGACCAGGTCATCGGTCGAGTCAAATACCATGTCGAGATCGCTGACGAGTCCGCACGTGTGGATTGCACCGACGCCGGTCATCTGGTTTGGCAATGCAAAGAGTGATTGGGTCGTCAGTGTCCCGCCGTTTGCGCCGAAGTTGATCAGCCCCGTGGAGCCTGCGGAATTGGCGACGTAAGTTGCCGCGGCGACGGACACGCTGCCGCCATTGAGAATGTTCATTGTCCCGTCGCCAGCGTTGCCGACGTAAAGATTGCCGCTATTGGTCCAGGTCGAGCCTGCGCCATCCACCGTGACCGTGCCTTTCGATCCTGAGAAGTGTGCGATGTTTCCGTCCATGCTGCTCGCGCAGCCTCCATGGGTGATCGAGAACGTGCCACAGCCAGAGCCGCCGACCGTCAGGGACGAACCGATTCCGCCGAAGGTTGAACCGACGCCATCGACGAGAAGCGTGCCCGCTGAACCCGAGGCGCTGGCGACCTCCGTGCCTGCGATCCGGGCGCTGCCGCCGTGCGTGCCGTTGAGGGTTCCGCTGCCGGACGAGCCGATATACACGCACCCGCCGGGCGTCCACGTGGAGCCCGCGCCGTCGACGGTCAACACCCCCATCGAACCGAAATTGTAACCAAGGTAAACCATCCCGGTGTTGCTTTGCTTGCCACCGTTGGTGATGCCGATCGTACCGCTGCCCGACTTGCCGACGTAAAGTACGCCGGAGCTGGCGAGCGTTCCGCTGTTGGCGACGCTGCCCCCGCCATCGACGGTCATTGCGCCAAAGGAGTCGCT
>JBDKUC010000416.1:0-1682 GCA_039679885.1 Thermoguttaceae bacterium
GGCGTCAACTCGCTCCCGCTGGGCGTCCCGGTCGAAATCGAGGCGATCTTCGAGGTTTGATGCCGTAATGGATTGCGATGTCAACCACGGCCACGCCAATAGCCGGGACGCCGTTTCGCATGGGCGATGGCGACCACCAGAACGCGGCTTCCAAGGATTCGGTAAACAACCCGAAAGGGAAATCGCCGTATGGGACATTCGCGGTGAATGCCGTCCGCTGCCGCAAATCGCTCGGGATTGTCGGCAACGGTGCTCAATGCGGCATCGACCGCGTCGGTGAATCGCGTCGACGCTTGCAGGCTTCGAGCCGCGTACCAATCGAAGGACTCATCGAAATCGCGTCTGGCGTCCGGAAGGAAGTCAACGGGGAGCATCCGGCATCGCCCGACCTGCGCGGCCGAGCGCCTCCGAACGGACTTGTTCCCATGGCACGGTTTCGACCGAGCCGGAATCGTATTCCGCCGATCGACGTTGAATCTCGGCCGTCCACTCGTCCGTCAGGGGCGGAAGCGAGTCGGCGGGTAGTGTGTCCCAGAGCGCTTCGATCAACTGAATTCGATCGATGACAGGCAACCGGCTCGCGTCATTGAGCAATGCTTCGTAAGTAGACATAGTCAACGCGCTTTCTTAGGCTGACTCTCGGCCGTCTGTAGTCTACGCCTGCGGTTATGGGCATACAAGTGTTGCCAACCCCCTCCTCGCGGCTATTGTGGCACCTGTCGGGCGGCGGCTATTTCGCTAAAGACCGAAAGCCGGTGCCGCTGCAATAAGCCGCTCCAGGCGTCGTTTACAATAGTAGGCATGGCCGAGAAACGCCGCAACTCCGATGACGAGGCGATGTTCGCTACCTGGGTGCATGAGCACGGCCGGGCGGTGCGAGGCTTCCTGCTGGCGATGGTTCGCCGGCCCGATGTGGCCGACGATCTGTCTCAGGAAGTCTTCTGCCGCGCCTGGCAGGCTCGCCAAAGGTATCGCGAGCAGGGCAACGCTCGGGCGTACCTGCTGCGGATCGCCGACCGGTTGGTTTGTGACCACGGCCGGCGACGCCAACCGCAGGTCCACCTGAGCGACGAGGGCTGGCAACGGTGCGAACCGACCGACCCCGCAGTCGAGCCATCCGGCGCGGTGGTGATCGCCGAAGCGATCGAGCAACTCACCGCCGCACTGGACCAGTTGTCGCCTGCGCAGCGTCGCGTGCTGTTGTTGCGATATTACGGTCAGATGACTTTCGCGGAAATCGCGGAAGCCATCGACTGCCCACTGAATACGACCTTGAGTCATTGCCGCCGGGGATTGGAGGCCCTGCGGAAGGTGCTGGTGGAGGAAGTTCCATGAGCCAATACTACGACAAACTCGAACGGATGCTCAACCAAGCGACCGACTCCGGACGGGAATCGTTCGATGATCTCGAACCGGAAGCCAGGCCGCTGGCCGAGGCGTGGGACGCCCTTGGCCGATTGCTGGAAACGGCTCAGTCCGACGTCGAGCCGGCGATCGGTTGGACGGCGCCTCGGAGCGCTCCGCGCCGTCGCTGGTTGCTGCCCACGGTGGCGGCCGCGTTGGCCGCCTCGCTGTTGGTCGGCGTCGTCGTCACTTGGAGCCTGTCGACAAAGCAGATCGCCAAGCAACCGGAACGGAACGACATTCGGTTGGCCAATTCGCAACCCAATCACCCCGGCGAA
>JBDKUC010000303.1:0-22379 GCA_039679885.1 Thermoguttaceae bacterium
TCGGGTTTCACCGGCTCGTTCATGCCGCCACCGTTTGCCGTTGCTTCAGGATCACGTACAGCCCAAAGAGGATGTGCAGCAGACCGAAGGACATCGCGGCCGAGATGACGCCATACGGAAGGAAGAACAGCAGGGCGACCGCGCCGAGGCCGAGGAACGTGAGCCCCAGCACTCGCGGCGGCCGGATCGAAAATAGCCCCGCCGTGTACACGCCCGTCCCATAGAGCATCATCCAGATCGGCACGATGTACTGAATCTCGTCGGCCTTCGGAAGGCTGCCCGGAGGATTCGAGATGAGGAACTTCAGCGTCAGAACCATGGCGACGATGACGCTCGGCGTCAGCGAGAACGCGGCGACCTGGAGCGGGCGGCTGCTCGGCGAAAGCTGGTGCTTCGCCGCCGCGCGGGTCGTGCAGATCACCTCGATTAGCACGCCCATGACCCCGATGGCGAACCACATGACGCAGAACCAAGCCTGTGCCGCAAACGACAGGCGAAGCATCGCGGCAAAGTCGACGGAACGGAGCATCGCGTAACTGACGGCGCAGCCGGCGAGGACCAACAGTCCGCCGATGACGGCCGGCGCGCCGGGCAGCAGCGTGAAGAGCGTCGCCCGCTCCATGATCCGTTGGATTTCCCGCATCCGATCCTGAGCTTCGTCGACGTTCACGCGGCACCTCCACGATTCACTTTGCACTACAAAGTAATTTATCGTCGCGTCCGGGAACTGTCAACACATTCACCGGAGTTTTTCGCCATTTTGCCGAATTCGACGTGTCCGCGTTCGTCCCGTAATGCCCTCACCCTGCCCCGCTCCCAAGGGGAATGGAAACAGCCGGCAATTCTAACCGTAGGGTGGGTCGAACGTCGCAGATACATGGTGGGGCTTCGCAAACCGATCAACGGTGATTTGCGCTCTATCGATTGGCAGGACGAGCTGCCGCGACGGAAGCCCCACCATCGCCTTGGTTTGCTTGACCCACCCTACGCCTTGGTGGACTAGGTATGGACTAAGGTCGAACGCCGGTGATTTCCGCATCCCTTGGTCAGCCGCGTACAATCCAACGCCCTCGTCAACGTCGTTACCCTGTTTCAGAAGGTTGAGCCATGAACGCGCCAACGTCGGTGAGCGATCCGTCCCCCGGTCCCGCGATGCCCTCAGGTTTCGATTCGCTGGCCGAGCTTGCGTTGGATATGCGATGGTCATGGAACCATGCCGCCGACGGCATGTGGCGCGGCCTTGACCTGCCGTTGTGGCGACTCACGCACAACCCTTGGGTCGTTCTCCAAACCGTGTCGCGCGAGCGGCTCCGGCAGGCCTTGGCCGAGCCGGCCTTCGCACGGCGAGTCGACGAACTGCTCCGGGCGAAGCGCGAGGCGGCCGCGTCGCCCGCCTGGTTCCAACGCAGCCACGATCCGTCGGGACTGACCTGCGTCGCCTATCTCAGCATGGAGTTCATGCTGAGCGAGGCGCTGCCGGTCTATTCCGGCGGCCTCGGCAACGTCGCGGGCGACCAGTTGAAGGCCGCCAGCGATTTGGGCGTGCCCGTGGTCGCCGTAGGACTGCTCTTTCAGCAAGGTTATTTTCGCCAGGTGATCGCCCGCGACGGGTCGCAGCAGGCGTTGTTCCCGTACAACGATCCCGGCCAACTGCCCATTGCGCCGCTGCGTCAACCGAACGGCGAGTGGTTGCGGCTCGAGATCGCATTGCCTGGCTATTCGGTCTGGCTTCGCACTTGGCAGGTGCAAGTCGGACGGACGATGCTCTACCTGCTCGACAGCAATGACGCGGCCAACTTCCCGGCCCATCGCGGCATCACAAGCGAACTGTACGGCGGCGGATCGGAACTGCGGCTGAAACAGGAGTTGATCCTCGGCATCGGCGGTTGGCGGCTTCTTCGCACGCTCGGTTTGCAGCCGGAAGTCTGCCATCTCAACGAAGGTCACGCCGCATTTGCGGTCCTGGAGCGGGCGCGCGATTTCATGGAACAAAGCAGCCAACCCTTCGAGGTGGCGCTGGCTGCCACGCGGGCTGGCAACCTCTTCACGACCCATACCGCTGTGCCGGCTGCATTCGACCGCTTCACTCCCGCGCTGATGGAACAGTACCTGACCGAGTTCGCACGAAACAAGCTGCACATCGAGTTCCACGACCTGCTCGCCCTAGGTCGCCGCAACCCGAATGACGACGCCGAACCATTCAATATGGCCTACCTGGCGATCCGCGGCAGTGGAGCGGTCAACGGCGTCAGTCGGCTGCACGGCTGCGTCAGCCGGCAGAACTTCGCCCCGCTCTTTCCACGCTGGCCGAAAGAGGAAGTGCCCGTCGGTCATGTGACCAACGGTGTCCACATGCCGAGTTGGGATTCGGAAGCCGCCGACGCGCTCTGGATGGAGTTCTGCGGAAAAGACCGGTGGCTTGGCACGATGGAAACCGTCGAGCAAGACATCCGCCGCATTCCGGACGACCGGCTTTGGCAGCTTCGCACAGCGGGCCGAGCGGCCCTGGTCGAGTTCGCTCGGCGTCATCTGTCGCAGCAACTTGCGGCCTCGGGCGCCGATCCGCAGGCGGTCGCACAAGCGCAGCATCTGTTCGACCCGAACGTGCTGACTCTCGGGTTCGCCCGTCGCTTCGCGACTTATAAGCGGCCGAACCTTCTGCTGCACAACCCGGCCAGGCTGCTGCGACTTTTGACCGATCCGCAGCGTCCCGTCCAGCTCATCATCGCCGGAAAGGCGCATCCGAACGACACGGCCGGACAGCTTCTTATCCAACAATGGGTCCGGTTCATTCGCTCGTCCGAGGCCCGATGCCGCGTGGCGTTTCTCAGCGACTACGACATGCTGTTGACCGAACGGCTCGTGCAAGGCGTCGACGTCTGGATCAACACCCCGCGGCGTCCGTGGGAAGCGTGCGGCACCAGCGGCATGAAGGTGCTCGTCAACGGCGGGGTCAATCTGTCGGAGCTCGATGGCTGGTGGGCCGAGGCCTACACGCCCCAGGTCGGATGGGCCCTTGGCGATCGCGGCGAGCATGACGAAGACCCGGCGTGGGACGCCGCCGAGGCCGAGGCGCTCTACGACCTGCTCGAACGGGAAGTGGTTCCCGAGTTTTACGCACGCGACGAAAACGGCATTCCAACCGCTTGGGTCGCCCGCATGCGAGAAAGCATGGCCCGCTTGGCCCCCGCGTTCTCCGCCAATCGAACGGTGCGGCAGTATACCGAACAATACTACCTGCCCGTGGCGGACAACTATCGCCGCCGGGCTGCAGATCAGGGCGCCTTGGCCACGCAGATTGTTGCCTGGCGGCGCGCGATCGAGGACGCCTGGGCTGCGATCCGCATCGGCAACGTCACCGTCGAGAACGCCGGCGGCGAGAACGCCTTCGACGTCCAGGTCTATCTCGATGATCTGGACCCGGACGCCGTGCGCGTCGAACTCTACGCCGATCGGATCAACGGCGATCGGCCCGAGATTCACGCGATGAGCCACGTGCGGCCGCTGGTGGGCACCGTCGGCGGGCATCTCTACCATGCTGCGGTTCCGGCCACGCGGCCCGAGAGCGACTACACCGTTCGCATTCTCCCGCACTTCGCCGGCGTTTCCGTTCCGCTCGAGGCCTCGGAAATCTTGTGGCAACGATGACTGGCCGCGGCGCAGACCGGAAAACAAATCAGCCCGAGACTCCGGCAAGCCGGCCCTTGGGGGCGGATTGCCAGCGTCTCGGGCTGGTATCCTGCTCACGACAAGCCACTAGAAACGGAATTCCGTTCCGATGTTGACGCCTTGCGCCCAGAAAGCGCTGGTCCGTCCGGCGAAGGCCGGGAACGGGAGGCCAGCGGTATCAGACGGCGGGAAATTCCGCGGATCCAAATTGAGGTCGACCTGCTCGGCGGCTCGCGAGATGTTGCCCCAATAGAGCAGATCGTAACCAACATAGGCCCGCCAATGGCAGTTGACTTGGTAGCCCAACTCCAAGGTGAGCTCTGGAATCACCGTGAACTCGTCTCGCTCGAACACCCCGGAATTCGTCGAGCCGGCAAGGATGCCCTCGGTGAAGTTCGACGTCTTGCCATTGGCTGTCATATCGGTCGTCCCGTTGATGTTGACCGCTGAGTGAGTATTGCCGATGGCGAGTTTCGTGAGGATGTCGAGCGACCACCGGCCGCGATAGAGCTGCGTGCGCAATCCAAGCTCCGTCCCATAGAAGTCGTTCTTGGCGCGGAAGTTGTCATGAATGTCGAACGTCGCGATCTCGCTGTGAGGAGCGACCGACTGCAAGAGCGTCGGTGTCTCATGCACCGTCAGGGCGTCGCTCAAGGTGTAGTAGCGGAAGCCGGCAATCAGATCCGTCCGACGGCCGAACGTCATGGGCACGCAGGAGACGCACTCGTCCTCGCAAGGATCGCACGTTTCGCATCCCGAGCAGCAGCCCAAGTTGTAGGTCAGGATCGCGCCTGCCGACTGGAAGTAGTCCTTAACGTCCACGGTCACCGGGCCGGATGAAACGCCGGGGTACCCCACCAGTTCGCTGGCTTGGACACCTGTTTGCACGTTGAAGAAAGGACGCGTGAGGATGGGAGTGGTGGTCGAGTCGGCGCTGAAACCGTTGCTTCGCTCGCCGAGGGTGAAGTAGTCGATCTCGACGCCCCAGCGGTGACAACGATCGATCCACGTGCCGATCGTCGTTCGGACCCCGGATCTGCCGTCGTTCAGAGCCGTACTGTCGCCGTAGAGGATTCGGGTCGTGCTGAGCCCAAGCACGCCCGCCTCGTTGACCGGCGGGGTGCCCACGCTCGTGGTGACCAGCGGTGGCAGTCGAACGCCGCTGGTGAACCACATGAGGTAATCGGCCCTAAGCCATACGCTGCCTGGAGGACTGGCGCAAGCCGCGCCGCACAGTTCGGGGCAGCACTCATCGTCATCGGCGCTTAGCTGCGAGGCTGGCTGCGGTTGAAGACTCTGAGGAGCCGTGGCCTGCGATGCTTCCGCAGACAGTGGCTCGGCCGATGGTGCCGGGGCCAGCATTGGCTCGGCAGCCGTGGTGAATGATGCCCAGAGAGCAAGAATCCCGCCGACGATGAGAACGCCGGCACACTTGAAGACGAGAGGCTTGACTGCCATGACTCCCCCCTTAGAGGTCATTGAGCCGTGAATAGTAGCGAGTTTTCCGGACGTAGCGGATGTACGTTATGTAACGCATCGGCAAAATTTGCCGACGGCATTAGGAATGCTGACCCTGCGATAACAGGATAGGCAGCCTAGGAAAAGCTTAACGGAAAACTTACTTCCATTTCGGGGCGGTGGTCGTGGGCCAGCACAGCTTCGCGCGAATCCTGATATAATGAGGGGTTCAACCGATCAACCGGCCCGCCCAGCGTCGCGCCATGCCTTCCCCCGACATCTTGATCCGAGGCGCTCGAGAGCACAACCTGCGGAACGTGGACCTCTGTCTGCCGCGGGATCGCCTGATTTGCTTCACCGGCGTCAGCGGGTCGGGGAAGAGCTCGCTGGCCTTCGATACGCTTTACGCCGAGGGGCAGCGGCGCTACGTCCAGAGCCTATCGAGCTTCGCCCGCCAGTTTCTCGGTGAGATGCCGAAACCGGAGGTCGCGCACATCTCGGGCCTGAGTCCGGCGATCTCGATTTCGCAGAAGACCGGCGGCCAAAGTCCTCGGTCCACGGTCGGCACGATCACCGAGATTTACGATTACCTTCGAGTGCTCTACGCTCGGGTGGGCAAGGGACACTGCCCGAAGTGTGGCCGCCCCATCACGGCCCAATCGCGAGAGCAGATCATCGAGCGGATCATGACGCTGCCGGCCGGCGCCCATCTGCTGATCCTCGCGCCGTTGATTCGTGGTCAAAAGGGGGAATATCGCGACCTGTTCGTCGATCTGCTCAAGCAGGGGTTCGCTCGCGCGCGGGTCGACGGCCGCGTGGTCGCGCTGAGCGAGAACCTACGACTCGACCGACAAATGCGGCACGACATCGAAGTCGTTGTCGATCGTCTGGTCGCCGGCCCGAAGATGCGAGCCCGGCTTGCCGAAGCCGTCGAACTTGCTTTGCGGATGGGCGAAGGGAATTTAATCGTCGCCACGGAAGGAGAGGCGGAAGGGGAGAGCGGAGAGGAGAGAGGGAAGAGCGAGTCTGGCGATCCGTCCCTCTCCCCTCTCCCCTCTCCTCTCTCCCCTCTCGTTCTCTCCGCCCACTACGCCTGCACGCACTGCAACCTGAGCTTCCAACCGCCCAGCCCCCAACTGTTCAGCTTCAACAACCCCCAGGGGATGTGCCGTGAGTGCGATGGGCTGGGGCAAATCTACACGTTCGACCCCAATCAGCTCATCCCCGACCCGAGCCGCTCGTTTCAGCAAGGCTGTATCGAACTGATCGGCTCCTGGCGCGAAATGGGGCGGTGGCGACGGCACATCTACCGCGGCGTCGCCGAACTGCTCGAGCGCAAAGCCGGATTGCCTGCCGGTTCGATACTCGAAATGGCTTGGGAGGAACTCGATCCGCAATGGCAACACGCCCTGCTTTGGGGCACCGGCGACGAGCACATCACCTTTACGTGGCGCGCCGGCGCTTCCGGCTACAAGTGGGGTGGAAAGTACGAAGGGATCATTCCCAAGCTGCTGTCGCAGTATCGCACGACCCAAAGCCGGTTGCAGCGGCGGCAGCTCGAGAAGTACATGTGCATTCTCGGTTGCTCGAGTTGCCACGGCGCACGGCTGAACCCGCAAGCCCGCTCCGTCACGCTAATCAGCCGCGCCGCAAGATTCCGTGATCGGCCCGAGCGATCGCTGCCCGACGTCTGTAGCATGGCGGTCTCCGATTGCGGCGACTTCTTCAGCGAGCTGGAGCTGGACCACAGCGGCCAGCTCATCGCCGCCGAGGCCGTGAAGGAAATCCGCGGCCGGCTGCAATTCCTCAAGAACGTCGGTCTCGAGTACCTGACGCTCGACCGCGCCTCGCCGACCCTTTCCGGCGGTGAGATGCAGCGCATCCGGCTTGCCGGCCAGATCGGTTGCGGCTTGGTCGGCGTGCTTTACGTCCTCGACGAGCCTTCGATCGGCCTCCACCCTCGCGACAACGATCGGCTCATCGAAACCCTCGGCCGCCTTCGCGATCAGGGGAACACCGTCATTGTCGTCGAGCACGACGAGGACACGATGCGGGCGTCCGATTACCTCGTCGACTTCGGCCCTGGGCCAGGCGTTCGCGGCGGGCACGTCGTCGCCGCCGGATCGGTCGACGAGATTCTTGCCGAGCCAAAGAGCCTGACGGGCCAGTATCTCTCCGGCCAACGCCGGATCGAAATCCCCAAAGTGCGCCGGCCCGTCGGCGACGCCAAACTCGTTGTCCGCGGCGCAACGCACAACAACCTCAAGGGGATCGACGTCGAGATCCCGCTCGGGCTCTTCGTGGTCGTGACCGGCGTTTCCGGCTCGGGCAAGAGCTCCTTGGTGAGCGATATCCTGGTCGAGGCACTCGGCCGCGACTTGAACGGCGGCATCGGAAACCCGGGCGCCCATCGCGCGATCGAGGGGCTCGAACACCTCGACAAGCTGATCGCCATCGACCAGTCGGCGATCGGCCGGACGCCGCGAAGCAACCCGGCGACGTACATCAAGGTGTTCGATGAGATTCGGCGGCTCTATGCCCAATTGCCCGACGCGAAGGCCCGCGGGTACAAAGCGGGGCGATTCAGCTTCAACGTGCGCGGTGGCCGCTGCGAGTCCTGCGAAGGAAACGG
The DNA here is from genome assembly GCA_039679885.1 of Thermoguttaceae bacterium. Lineage (GTDB taxonomy): Bacteria > Planctomycetota > Planctomycetia > Pirellulales > Thermoguttaceae > JAJFUI01. The sequence goes on from JBDKUC010000303.1 coordinate 7,760, forward strand.
CTCGACCCGGCTCGAAATGGACTTTCTGGCCGACGTTTGGGTCACCTGCCCGGTTTGCGAGGGCAAGCGGTTCAACCGCGAGACGCTCCAGGTGCGGTTCAAAGGCCGATCGATCGCCGACGTGCTCGAAATGGACGTGCAGGAGGCCCTGCGGCACTTTGAAAACGTGCCGACCATTGCCGACAAGCTGCAAACGCTCCACGACGTAGGGCTCGACTACATGAAGCTCGGCCAGCCGTCGCCCACGCTCTCCGGCGGCGAGGCGCAGCGCGTCAAACTCGCCCGCGAACTGGTCAAACGCAGCACGGGCCGGACGCTCTACCTGCTCGACGAACCGACCACCGGCCTCCACTTCGCCGACATCCAACTGCTTCTCCAGGTGTTGCATGGGTTCGTCGACGCAGGCAACACCGTGCTCGTCGTCGAGCACAACACCGAAGTCATTAAAACGGCCGACTGGATCATTGACCTCGGGCCGGAAGGGGGCGAGGCCGGCGGATACCTCGTCGCCGCCGGAACGCCCGAAGATATCTGCAAAGCCGCGAGCAATGGTCGCGGGAAGACGGACGCAGCAACCAATGGTCACGGCTTTCCATCGCACACCGCCGAAGTCCTGCGGAGAGTGCTTGCGAGCGGGCATGGGCTGGCGGCGCGACTGGGCACTGAAGTGCCCAGCCCTCGTTCAGCGGCGAACGGTTCTCCCCAGACCAGTAGTGTGCGTGCATGCACGCACCTTGAGCAAGCCGGATCGAATAGCGCGCGCGCAAGCACGCTCCCCTCGCAGTCGATCCGCGTTCGCGGCGCCCGGCAGCACAACCTGAAGGGCGTCGATTGCGACATTCCTCGCGATCGGCTGACCGTTTGTTGCGGCCCAAGCGGTTCCGGCAAGACGTCGCTGGCGATCGACACGGTTTACGCCGAAGGGCAGCGGCGATACGTCGAGAGCCTCAGCGCGTACGCCCGACAGTTCATCGGCCAGATGCAGAAGCCGCGGGTCGATCACATCGAGGGGCTTTCGCCCGCCGTGGCCATTGAGCAGAAGCATTCGAGCCAGAACCCGCGAAGCACGGTGGGCACGGTCACCGAGATTTACGACTATCTCCGCATCCTGATGTCGCGGCTTGGCCGGCCCTATTGCCCGACGTGCGAACGCCCGATCGGCAGCCAATCGGCCGACGAGATCATCGCGAAGATCATGGCCCATCCGGCCGGCACCAAGCTCTACCTGACCGCGCCGCTGGAAATCCGTGTTGGCGAACGCTATGAGACGCTTTGGGAAGAGACCCGCGCGTCGGGCTACGTCCGCGTCCGCGTCGATGGCCAGACCTATTCGATCGACCAGCCGCCCGAGATCGATCGCCGCCGGAAGCACGACGTCGAAGTGGTGATTGACCGCGTCACCGTCCGCTCCGACGCCCGAAGCCGAATCGCCGGCAGCGTCGAGAACGCCCTGTCGCTGGGGAAAGGCGTGCTGCGGGCCGTCTATCCCCGCGACGATGTGTCGGAGCCGCGTTGGGAAGTCGAAACGCACAGTCAGCATTTCGTCTGCGACGCTTGCGGGCGGAGCTTCGAGCCGCTTTCGCCGCACCACTTCTCGTTCAACAGTACGCTGGGCTGGTGCCCGGCCTGCGAAGGCCTCGGCGTACAGACCGGCACCGACCCGGCCGCGCTCCTGCGTGATCCAAAGCTTACGCTCGCCCAGGGCGCCGTCGCGCTCTGGCCGGAGCCAGATGCTCAACTCGGCGCGACCGATGGCCAAAAAGCCGCGGCTGGTGGTCGCGCCCCCGGTCTCTTCGCCGCCATGCTCGAAGCGTTCTCCCGCGAGACCGGCATCCCGCTCGATGTGCCTTTCAACCAGCTCGGCGGCCGCCATCGTCGGATGATCTTCCACGGCACCGGCGATCAGTGGTTCCAGCTAAGCGGAGAGGCGGAAACAGCCAAGAAACCGACACGTCAACGAGGGCTGGGCACTTCAGCGCCCAGTGCGATGCGGTTCCAATACAAGGGGCTCTATCCCGCGCTCGAGGAAGCCAGCCGCATCTCCCCGTCGTTCCGCATGAAGCTCGAAAGCCTGGTGGACGAAGTCGAGTGCTCCGTCTGCTGCGGAAGCCGGCTCCGCGACGACGCCGCGGCGATGCGTATATCTCTCGGCGAAGACACTGCCAACCGAACGATCGACGAGCTTTGCCGTATGCCGCTTGGCCGGCTCTTGGAGACCCTGCAAGCGTGGAAGCACAACGACCGCGAGCGGAAGATCGCCGGCGAGATCGGCCGCGAACTTCGCAACCGTGTGCAGTTCCTCGTCGACGTGGGCCTCGACTACCTGACCCTCGCTCGCCCCGCCGCCACGCTGTCGGGCGGTGAAATGCAGCGAATCCGGCTCGCTTCGCAGATCGGCAGCGGGCTGTGCGGCGTCCTTTATGTGCTCGACGAGCCGACGATCGGCCTCCACCCCCGCGACAATCGCCGCCTGCTGAACGCCTTGGACAAGCTCCGCGATCTGGGCAACACGCTCCTGGTGGTCGAGCATGACCGCGAGGTCGTCCGCCACGCCGATCAACTGCTCGACTTCGGCCCTGCGGCCGGTCGTCACGGCGGACAGGTCGTCGCCGCGGGCACACCGGCCGAGGTCGCCCGACGCCGCGGCTCCGTGACGGGCCCCTATCTGTCGGGCAAGAAGGCGATCCCCGTTCCAAGCAACCGGAGAATGTCTTCCAACGACGGCAAGCCAACTCGCAAGAAACGAGGACTCGGCGATTCAGCGCCCAGTAGCGTCGCTCCCAATGGTTACCTCGAAATCCTCGGCGCCCGCCACCACAACCTCAAGAACGTCAACGTGCGGATCCCGCTCGGCACGCTGACGGCCATCTCCGGCGTCAGCGGCAGCGGGAAGAGTTCGCTGATCGAGGACGTGCTGTTCGCCTCGCTGGCCCGCATCCTGCACCGGGCGAAGACGGCGCCCGGCGCCCACGACGCAATCCACGGCATCGAGCTCATCAACAAGGTGATCCGGGTGGATCAACAGCCGTTGGGTCAGACGCCCACCTCAAACCCGGCCACCTTCACCGGCGTCTTCGATTTGATCCGGACGCTCTATGCCCAACTGCCCGAGGCCAAGCTCCGCGGATTCACGCCGCGTCGGTTCAGCTTCAACGTGGCCGGTGGGCGGTGCGAGAAGTGTGAAGGCAATGGCCAGCTCAAGGTCGAGATGCACTTCCTGCCCGACGTCGGGCTCGAATGCGACACGTGCGGCGGGAAACGGTACAACCCGGAAACGCTGGCTGTTCGCTACCACGGCCGCTCGATTGCCGATGTGCTCGACATGTCGTGCGGCGAGGCCGTCCAACTGTTCGCGAACATTCCGAAGATTCGCCGCCCGCTGCAAACTCTTTGCGACGTGGGACTTGATTATGTCACGCTCGGCCAATCGGCGCCGACGCTTTCGGGCGGCGAGGCGCAGCGCGTGAAGCTGGCGGCCGAACTCTCGCGTCCGGACACCGGCCGAACGCTCTATCTGCTCGACGAACCCACGACAGGCCTCCACTTCGACGACTTGAGCAAACTGCTCGACGTGCTCAATCGGCTGGTCGATCTCGGCAACACGGTCGTCGTGATCGAGCACAACTTGGACGTAATCAAGACCGCCGACTGGGTCATCGACATGGGGCCCGAGGCGGGTGATGGCGGCGGCTATGTCGTCGCGGCCGGCACGCCAGAGGATATCTGCGAGTGGCAAGGGACGGCAGGCGGGGGACGAAGGAAGAGCGAGAACGCGTTGATTTCATCTCCCTCGCCCCGCGCCCCCCATTCCCCGCCCCCGTTCTCCCACACGGCCGCCGCGCTGGCGCCAGTGCTGGCCGCCGGGCCAAGACGGGAGCGCAAGCCGTTCGACTTCGCCGCCGAGGTGGCCGAGCACGATGGCGACCACGACATCACCGAGCTGGGCGCCGAAGTACGCATGCCGTGGGAAGCCGATGGCCGCCGCTGGCACACTCAACAGCGCGTCGGGCGGACCGGAAATCCCTGCCGTTGGGACGGCCGCGTTCTCGCCGAGGTGGTCGACCGCATCCAGGACCAAGGCGGCTCGCTGTTCGCCGAAACCGATTGGAACGAGCGAAGCGTCGTCGAGATTCGCGCGGCGAAGAAGTCCGACGGCTGGTTTTTCCATGCCATCACGGGCGAAGAATGGCTGCTGAAGATGAAGTTTCGCACCGCCCGCAACACGTTCCAGCGGGATGAACTGGTCGCAACGCTTGACCTGAAGCCGCTAAACGACATGCCCGAGTTGCCGCTCTATGGCACCGAGCCGCGAGTGCGATGTCACAACCTCCGCGGGCCGTGGCAGGAAATCGAGCTTCGCGTGCACGGCTATGCGGAGATCGACCGGCCCGAGTTTTGGAGTTTCGTCGATCAGGCGGTGGCCGGCTTCGGCGCGTTTGCCGAGAAGGTCCAGGCGAAGTCGGACATCTTGCAGCCCTGGAAGCAACTCGGCAGGGCCTGGCACCTGGCCCATCGCGGCTTCCCGTTGGGAAAGACCGTCCGCTGGGACGTCAGCGTGTTGGAACAAGTATTCGCCCTGTTGGAAGAGACAGCGCCCGACGCCCGTTTCGATTGGAGCCACAAGCAGGTCGTGCCAGTCTGCCTGCCTGGACGGCAGCAAGCCTGGGCGGCCGTTCAGACCAAGAAGCTCGACGCCGTCTATCTACACCTGATGGGGCCGAAGGGCGCCTTCACCCAAGGACAGATTACCGGCCTCGGCCACGACCCGGAATTGGACGCGAGCGGTTCAGACGTCGATTCAATTCTTTTGCGGTTCCGCACCGCTGACGATCTCGGTCGCGGCGATCTCCGCAGCTTCCTCAAGCAACACTTGGCATCGCTCGGCGTGTGAAGAGTGTTTATCGCCCGAAGATGCCGATGCCGGCCGGGGGGAAGCAGAAGATGGGGATGAGCAACGAGAGCCACCCGATTGCGAGTCGCGGCCAGCTCATCGGCGCCCGGTCATCGGCCGTCGGCGGATGCTCAGGGCCCAACAGGAGCACGAGCAGGAAGATGGCGATCAGGAAATAGGTGTCCGAGACGACCATGTAGACGACGGTCGCGACGATCAACGCCTTGCTCAGCACGTGCGAGCGAGTGCCGAGCAGGGCATAGGCGACGTGCCCGCCGTCGAACTGGCTGACCGGCATCATGTTCAGGCCGGTCACGAAGACGCCAACCCAGCCGGCCATCAGGAAGGCGTTGAACTGGTTGAGCACCAGGACGTCCGGCATCGGATAGCCTGGCTTGCACCATGCGATCAGATACTGGACGATCAGCGGGTTGTGGAAGCAGAGGTCGCCAGCAAGGGGCGGCGTAAGCTTCAGCGACCGGATTCCGACCCAGAGAACCGGCAGCGTGACGGCCAGACCGGCCAGCGGACCGGCCACGCCCATGTCGAACAGCTTGCGGCGATTCGCCTGCGCGCCGTCCATGCCAATGACGGCCCCGAGCGTTCCGAATGGGACGACTGGAAGCGGGATGAAGTAGGGCAGGCTGGCCGGGATGCGGTGGAGGCGGGTCATCAAGAAGTGACCCATCTCGTGCATCAAGAGGATGCCCAGGACGAGCCCCATGTAGAGCAGCCCGGTGAGCCAGTTGGTGGCCATCGGGCGAAAAACGTCGCGGGTGGAGAGATGGGCCAGCGGGTGCCAGTCCACCGCCCCTGTCCAATACGTCGACAGACAGGTGGCCAAGAAAAGAATCACCGGCAGGCAATACTTCACTCGGCGCGGCGGCTCGATTTGGGGAACGTCGTCCATGCGCAGCTCTTTTCTCCGGCTCAAAGGATACCACGAATGGGAACGTCGGTAAAAGGGGGATCGCAATGGCGCGGCGTCGTAATCGCTTGTGATCAAGAAGGGCAGTTCGCTGGGTGGCACGTTCTAAGCCCATGGCGAAGGGTGTGGGCCGGTGCGGCGCGGCCCATTGTTGCCAGGTGATCCGCGCGATATGCTAGCGAGACGATCGTCCCTAGGCGGTGTCAACGATGAACAAGCCATGTCCCGAATGCGGCTCGGACGAGCAGTACCGTACGGCGAACGTGTGCGCCAACGGCGGCCAGGGTCCGCGTCTGTTGCCTGGCTTGGGCACCTTCTTCTCGCATCCCACGATGACTGTCATCGTCTGCAGAAATTGTGGCTTCATTCGTTTCTACGCCTCTCCGAAAGCTCGTGGAAGACTCGCCGAGTCGTCGACCTGGCAGAAGCTCGACGCGGGCGAGGAAGATCATACGACCTCTGATCGACAGAAATAAACTTTGCGACAAGCACCATGACTGACCCGTATTTCCAAGAGTTGTTCGCCCAACGCATCGGCGGCGCCGCCTACGGCAAGGGCACTGACATCTACAAGTTCGAGAAGATCAAGCGGGCCAAGCGGAAGGCGCTGGCCGATCATCCGGAGCGGAAGCTCCTCGACTTCGGCATCGGCGAGAACGACGAGATGGCCGACTCGAGCGTTCGCCGCCGGATGGCCGAGGAGATCAATCGTCCCGAGAACCGCGGCTACGCCGACAACGGCATCCTGGCGTTCAAAGAGGCGGCCGCGCGGCTGATGAAACGCGAGTTCAACGTCGAACTCGATCCGGTCACGGAGATCATCCACTGCATCGGCACGAAAAACGCTTTGGCCATGCTGCCTGCCACCCTGATCGACCCCGGCGACGTGACGCTGATGACCGTGCCGGGCTATCCGGTCGCCGGCAACCATACTCGCTACTACGGTGGCGAGGTCCATCGGCTGCCGCTGGTGGCGGCCAACGATTTCCTGCCCGACCTGGACGCGATTCCCGCCGACATCCGCCGCCGCGCCAAGTTGCTGGTGATCAACTATCCGAACAGCCCGACGGGCAAGACGGCCACGCGTGAGTTCTTCAGCCGAGTGATCGACTTTGCGCTGGCGAACAAGATCGTCGTCGTGCAAGACGCCGCGCACGTCATGTTCAGCTACGATCGGCCGCCGCTGAGCTTCCTCGAAGTGCCCGGCGCACGCGAAGTGGGCGTCGAGTTGCATTCGCTCTCGAAGGGCTGGAACATGATCGGCTGGCGGATGGGCTGGGTCTGCGGCAACGAGCGGCTCGTCCGCGCCTACGGCGACGTGAAGGACAACTTCGATTCCGGACAGTTCATCGCCATCCAGAAAGCCGCCGCCGCTGCGCTCGACGATCCGGAAATTCCTCGCCGCGCGCGGGCGAAGTACCAACGGCGGCTCGAAAAGCTCGTGGCCATGCTCCGCCGCTGCGGCTTCGACTGCAAAGTGCCCGGCGGCACCTACTTCCTCTACACGCCGAGCCCGAAGCGAGCCAGCGGCCGAGAGTTCCCCACGGCCGAGGCATTTAGCCAGTACCTCATCACCGAGCACTCGATCTGCACCGTTCCATGGGATGACGCCGGGGCCTACCTGCGATTCTCGGTCACTTATGAAGCGGCCGATGAAGCCGCGGAAGACGAGCTGATGGACCAGATGCAGCAGCGGCTCCAGCAGATCGGGCCCGAGTTTGTGTAGTGTTTCACACAAATTGGGTGCCATGCTTGCTAAGCGAGCGCAGCGAGACAGCAAGCATGATTGCTGTCCGAGCATGCCCACGACAAGCGTGGGACATGGCACCCTACCCTAAAGGCGAACGACATTCACAGCCTCGCTCCCGCGGTCCCCCGTGAGAACGCGCCGCTTGGACGCCCCAGCGTCCTCAGCATGCCCACGACAAGCGTGGGACATGGCACCCTGCTCTAAAGGCGGGACTACGAACGCCCGAGAGCGACTTTGCGGCCCTCTCGGCTGGGTCTCTTTCCAATTCGTTGACCCGGTCGATACCGTAGTTATACTGAAAATCAGCTGGCGGAATACTCGGCTGTTCCTGCGGAATAGGGAGACGGCGATGACCGTAACACCTCGGCACTGCGCTATGATCGGCCGGTTCTCTCTGGCCTGGCTTGCGGCGTTGATCCTGCTGATCGGCGCGCCGACGCAGTCGCCAGCCGATCCGATTGACTACTCGTTCGGAACGGTCCAGAACTACAGTTACCAATCGAAAGGCGGATTCTGCGTCGCTTGTTCCTACATCAACGGCGCCACGTATCTTAAGAACGCCTTTCCGTCGGACTACGGCGGCGTCCCGCTGGCCACCGGTTCGGCGGCGACCCCGGCCGCTGCGGCGTTGAACTACGCTTACAACGGGTGGACCTCAGGCGGAAAGACCTATCAAGGCTACTACAACCGATGCGGCGCCAGCGGCAATGCCCTCGGCGACTGGTGGCAGACAACGATCGACTGGACCGAGAGTTACGCGCCCGGCCGGACCGTTTACACGGGTCAGACTTGGGCGTCGATGTTCGGCGAAGACAAGTCGAGTTGGACCTACGCGAAGAACGTGACGAACCAGTTTCCGACTTACGCCTTCTTGCACGATGCGGCAACCAAGAACGACTTCATCGAGCTGGGCGTTTACGGTTACTCGTCGCTCAACAAGGGCGTCGTCAACATCACCACCGGCCACGCCATCAACCTGGCCGATATCACCTACACCGACGGCGTCTACACGCTGGCCTACCAGGACCCGAACTTCCCCACACAGATTTTCACGGCCACGCTGACCCCGGTCACGATCGGGTCGCAGACGGCGTTCTCCTTCTACGACCCTCATTCGTTCGAGAGCAATGCGTTCCTGGCCGCGGCGTTTGTCATGGCGCCGGTGCCTGAGCCGGCGACGATCGTGCTGCTTGGCGTCGGCCTCGCAGCAATTCTTTGCCACGCCCGATGGCACTCGCACCGCCGGGCGTAGCGGTCAGCGATTCGCCCTCAGCGGTCCGCTTGGCAGCGGAAGCGGCGCGGCGGATTTCGTTGGCGCAATGGCTCGCTCAAGAAATGCGACCGCCGCCGGCTCAGGGGGGGTAAGCCAGCGGCGGCACAGGGAGGGCAACTTGCCCTAACTCAGTTTGTCATCCGCACGCTCGACGTGCGGCGTCGACCGTCACGGACTGGCGGCCTGCATGCCCAACTTCTCCTCCTCCTCTTCCTGGATGATGATTCGTGGGGTGACCATCATCATCAGGCTTTGAGTTTCCCGGCCGATGGCCGTGTTCTGGAAGAGGCGGTTGATGTAGGGGAGCTTGTTCAACAGCGGCACGCCGAACTCGTTGCGGCCTTCGCTGAGCCGCTTGATGCCGCCAAGCAGCACGGTGCCGCCGTCGGGGACGCTGACCGTCGTGGTCACCGTCACGTACGAGAACGTCGGCAACTGGACGGTCGTGCCGGTGTTGGTCGTCGTCTTGTTGTCGTTCTTGTTGTTCCACAACTTGCTCGGATCCGTGGCGTTGGGGAACAGGCCGCTCCGGGTGGCCTCGGTCGTGCTGGTCGACGAGCCGGTGAACGTGAAGGTGTTCACGGCCGTAATCTTGCTGAAGAACGGCACAACCGTCAGCCGGACGAACCGACGATCGCGAGAGACGACCGCCTGCACCGTCATCGACGTGCCTTCGTTGAGGACGACGATCACCGGCTGCTGTGCCGCGGCGAAGTCGCCCACCACCGGGATGACGCTGATGACGAACGGGCTCTGCGATGTGTCAGAGACCATCGCCTGCTGGCCGTTGAACAGGGTCACCTTCGGGGCTTGGAGCACGTTGCTCCGCTTATCGCCCTGGGCGGCATTGATGAAGAAGTAGGCCTCAATGTCGCTGAGAATAGCGAAGCCGAGACTGGCGCCCGCTGTGGCGTCGAAACCGCCGAACTGCGGCACGGCCAACGCATAACTGTTCTGCGTGAACGGAATGTCCAGGTCCGTATTGTAGGTTGTGGGCGTGCTCATGCCGACCACCACCGTACGGTTGGTGTCCGCGTTGGCGAAGTTCCTCGAATAGCCCTGGTTAATCGCCGTGCTCGTCAGGGCATTGTTGTTCTGCAACTGGAACGTCGAATACGGCGGATTGACGTTGTCGATGTTGTCATTGATGTTGAAGTCGAAGCTCACGCCGATGCGCTCGAAGAAGTTGTCGTTGAGCGTAATGAAGCGGACTTCGATGGTGACCTGGAGGTCTTGGAGCCGTCGCAACTGATCCAACAGATCGGCGATTTCCTCATGGACCTCCTGCGTTTGACTGACAACCAACGTCAGGTTGTTCTCAAAGTTCGAGATCGAGCCGGCGCCGCCGACGTCGTCCCAAGAGCTTGGCTTCACGGTCGACTTGATCAGCTCGATGAGGCTGTCGAAGTCAGGCTGCGTGGCGCCGCCCGCGCCGCCAGGGCCGCCGGCCGGCGCGCCGGTCTTTGGCGCGGTGGGCGAAAGCGGCGGATGTCCCGTGGACGCGCTCAACTGGGCCAAGATGCCCGGATTGCTGGCCACGTTGTTCGCCTTGCTGTCGCGAGCGACCGTCATCGGAGCGTTGGGGCTGCCGAATGGCGTGGGGCCGCCCATGCCGACTTCGGCCACGGCGTTCTTGTAGGCGCCGTCCAGACCGGTCGAGCCGGGCACGAAGTTCGGAATCGACTGCACCAGGTCGCCGACGTAGTACGTCCGCGTCTCGACCTGCACGTCGCGCATCTGCTCGCTGGTGATCTTCAGCACTTCGTCCTTAATCACGTAGCTCAGGTGCAGCGGTTGAAGAATCAGGTTCAAGGCGCTCTTGAGCATGATCTCTTGCCGCAGATCGATCGTGATCGGCGTGTCCGTCGTGACGCCTTCCTCAGCCAACCCTTGCGGGTCGAGGTAGACGTTTACGCCGCCGAGCTTGGCCAGATAGTCCATGACCTTGCTCAACGGGGCATTGGTGAACTGCGGCGAGACAGGCGTCCGCAGCTTCTTTTCAATTTCGATCTCGCGCTCGGAGCGGACCTTGTGCCCGTCCTTGGCGAACTTCTGCCGGCGCAACGAGAGCTTTTCCCACTCCTTGGCATCGCCGTGGACGTAGGGAACGCGGTCGTCAGGCGGAATGCCGGATATGTCGACACTCTCCAAGGCAGCAAAAACTCCCTCTTCTTTTTGATCTCGGATACTCTTCGACTTCTGGTAGTTGCGGACGAACTTCGTCTGCCAGAGCAGTTGGGTGGCGACGGGGTTGTCCGGGGCCAACTCGGCAGCCCGCTTCGCCAGGACGATGGCTTCGTCGTAGCGTTCCTCTTCCATGAGCTTGTTGCACTCATTGACCATCACGGCGAACTTCTCGTCCACTTCGAGCTTCACCTTCTTCGTCCGCTCGACTTGATCGCGAACCTCTTTGTTCTTTTCGGCCAGCTCGATCTGCGGCCGGTTCGTGTCGATGACCTGCTTCGTGTCGGCAATCGCGCGGTCGACACGGCGGAGCATTTGCTCGCGGAGAGCCGAATCCAACCCGGCCTCCTCGACCCGCTTCCGCGCTTCCTCGAGCATGGCCAAGGCGCCCTTCGGATCGGTCTCACGCATGGCGCGGGCGTTCGCCTCGCGGTGGGCCAGATCGGCCGCCACCTGACGAGCCAGGACTTGCATCCGGTTCGCAGCGTCGTCGGCCATCATGCCGGGCGCCATCGGCGATTGCGGCTGAGTCCGCGACCGGGCCGAGAGCATCTGCAAGTGGTCCTGCAACCGTTGGGCGGTCATCGGGTCCAGATCGTTCTGGTACCGGGCAGCCTGACGGAAGAAATCGAACGCGCGGTTGACATCGTGGGCTTTCAGAGCGTCCTCACCCTGCTGGAACAAGGCCATGCCGGGCGACTGATTGCCCACGCCGGGTCGCGGTTCCGGCGGCGGCGTGGGGGTCTGTTCGGGCATCGACGCCCGGTTCTGATTCTGATTCTGAGCCAGCCAGGGCGCGGGCTGCTGGTTGCTCACCTGCGTGTTCCGCGTCGGATCGTTGCCGGCGTCGTAAACCGCACGGGTGGCGCCGCGGTCCGATGCCCCGGCGACGTACTGGGCGGCCTGCACCACATCCGATCGACCCTGAGCGCGCTGGGCTCGCATTTGGCGAATGTCAGCCAGCACCAACGCCGGCCGGTCTCCGCCAGGGCCGAAGCCCGCGTCGGGCAATTGCATGCGGTCGGCGGCCAAGGCGAAGCTCTCCGCACGATCCAGTTGGCCGGCGGCGATCGCATCGCGGGCCTGCCGCATCAGGTCGGCGGCCTTCTGTTGCGGCGAAGACATCGACTGGGGATTCATCGCAGATTCCGGAGTGGCCGAGGGACCGGTGGCGGCCATGGCGAATCCAGGCGTCGACAGGTTGCCGGCAGGCGCTCGCCCCGCGGTCTGGCGGCGCGCGGCGGCGATGCGGTTCAGCAATTCCTGCGGCTTCTGCTCGAACGGTCCATAGACGATATGAATGCCGGCGGCACGGTCGGCCAACTGCTCAGCCGTGGCGTACTCGCCCCAGCGGGCCAGACCGTCGGCCTGATCCATCAGGCTGCGGACGTACAGGCGGCTGTAGGCCTCTGTGCTCTTGTCCAGCGCGGAAAGTTCCTGATGCTTGCGAATCGCCGCTTCGACGCGATCTGGCGTATCGTCCATCGGCTGATAGTTGACTCGCATGGCCTTCGCCCGGAGAACGTACTCCTCCGCACGTCGAACGTCGCCGACGGCCAGAGCCAGCCGAGCCGTCTTCAACGGGCTGTTGCTGGCTGCCGGGGCGGTGACGGGCGTTTGAGTTGGCGAGGCGGGCATCTGGTCCATGCCGGGCGGCACGCTGCCGGGGGCCCGAACGTCACCTTGGCCCGGTTGAGCCATGGCGTAGCCGGTCGGCTGGCCCGCGGTCGCTCCGCCAACTTGCGGAAGCGGTCGGAGGGCGTTGTATCCGCCCGTGGTCTGCGGATCGACTCCACGGCCGGCGAACGGATCCGTCCGTCTGTCGTTGTTGCCGGGCCGCAGCGGCGAGAACAACCGGCTCGGCTTCGCCGGATCCGTGGCGGCGGCGTTCCGCTGCCGATCCAGATCACGGCGGGCCTTCTTCGGCGTGTCGCCCATATAGAACGGGCTGTACGGCACGCCGAGCGACTCGGCCTTGGAGATCAGCGATTCGGCGGCGTCGAGATCTTTGTCCGACATCGCCAGACGGGCGCGACGCAAGAGGTCCGCCGTCTGCTGATCTGGACTGTCCGTTGGGTTGGCCGCCGGGACTGCCTGTCCCAGGACGGCCGCGCCCAAGGTGGACTGAAGCGTCCCCTGGATGGGCCCAGCCACGACTACGCTCGTGCCTAGGACGGTTGCCAGTGCCATCCAGCCGACAAGTGCGTGTTGGATCGTTTTCAACCGAGTTCTCCTTGGTCAGACTCATCCACTTCGTGCCGGCGCGTTAGCCGTCCGGAAATCATCGAAGAGGAGCCGAGTGCGAGATCAATTCCTGAAATTCCGGTAGATGAGAGCGGGTTAAATACCGATGTTGGGCCGACCGGGTCAAGGCCAGTTGAGCGGAAACTTCCACAATTGAGGCATTTTCCCAATCGCCGCCCGGCGTCGGCACGGCAACTCGCCAGCCCAAACCACCCGGTTCGCCGCGCTACGCGCCGAAAGCGGTGGTCGAATTGGTCGAACGCATGTTACCGCTCAGGCAGCGCGAAAAGATGTCTTCGCCGCGGCGGCGCGGATCGGCCTGACCGCAGAAAGACGGTCCGAGACAGAGAGACACTCGGGGCGACCTATGCACGCCGGCATGGCGTCCAGCGCACGCCCCTTGTCCGAAACGCGCTCTAGTGAGGAAGATTGTCGAGTGCGCCGCCGCCGCGCCTTGCGCCGCCGACGTCGCCCTGACTGTGAGCCGACTCGCTCTCGCGAAGCGCGTCGACCGCGGGCTTGTCCTCGATTTGATCGTGGACAGACAGCGTGCCATCGGGCTCCCAGAGCAACACTTGACCCGGAGCGAACATATTCGTGCGGCGAGAAACCTTGTCGCCGCCGCGGAAATCGATGGCTACGATGTTCGAGTAAAAATCGAGCTTGTACTTGCGGCCCATGCCCATCGGCGCGGCCGCTTTTGCGCCGCCACCGAGCGGCGCCCCACCGGCAATGCCTGGCCCGGGGCCTGGCGCAACCGCAGCTCCAGCCGCTCCACCGCCGGCCCTTGCCCGTGCGCCTCGACGGCCTCCAGCGGCCGCGCCGGCATCCGGCGCGCCGGCGGCCGCCTCCGCGCGAGGCTGAGCGCCGCCGCCCATCGGTCCCGGGCCGCCGAGCATCGGCCCCGCACCCGGCCCCATCATTCCCATGCCGCCGAATGCGCCCGCCTCTTCATGCGTGATCGTGACATTTGTGAAGTTGGCCAACTGGCCGCGAACCAGGTTGAAATCATCGAACGCCTCGAACCCGCGTTGCACCCAACGGGCCAACATGACCTTGGCCGAAGGCTCGCGGGCTGGTGTCACCGAGATCGCCAACGTCCGCGTGTCGGGCGGAGTCGAGATCACCGGGCTGGGCTCGGACCACTCCGTTTCCAAAAACTCCTTCTCGGCGTCTTTTGGGTCAGTCAGGTAGCTCGGCTTGATGTTGCAGGGCGTTTGCGCATTGGCGGCGGCCGCACCCGTCGGGACGTAGTTCGGGTTGACCAGCGTCAAGCGAACGCGATAGACGTAGCATTTGCCCGGTTCGACGGAGAAATCGAAGTATCGCAGCAGCTTGAGCGTTGCAACG
>JBDKUC010000127.1:0-20641 GCA_039679885.1 Thermoguttaceae bacterium
GGCGTGCCATGTCCCACGCTTGTCGTGGGCATGAGGAGCGGCAAACATGCTTGCTGTCTCGCTGCGCTCGCTTAGCAAGCATGGCACCCATGAGTCACCCTCCGTTCGACGGCGTGCTGACGTCGGAACGGCGAGCGACCGCGCGCAAAAAAAGCTCCCGGAAACGCAGTGTCCCAGGGGGGCGAAGGACACGGTACATTCCCGGGAGCGATTGGACGCTCCGCCATCGCCGGCGGCCACCAAAGGCCGAGGGGCGACGGCACGCACACACTCGTAAATCCGAAGCGTGTCGACGGCATCCGTGCCGACGACGATCGCTTCGCGGTCCGCAGGGCGACCGCCGCAATGGCGTTCACCCCGGTGCGGCCCCATCCACGTGTGGATTAATTAGGCGGCAAAATAGAATCTTTTCCGAACGGGGTCAAGAGCGGTTTTCTGGAAAATGAGAAGTCGAAAAAACGGCCGAAAAATGCGGGACGGGGCAAGGCCCAGCTAGCATTGCTGTCGTCTCGTCCGGACGGCGACTGTTCTTGTGCCAACAGAATCCGTAACAAGAACCGCCGCCTAAAGGCGGAACGACGAACGACGACGCAGTCCGCCTGATCCTGCCGGCCGCCATCTTTCTTCCGCTCCGCGTTCGTGGTAAAACGTTTGCGTGAGCAATGCATCTTCCGATTGGCCGTCGAAGCGGATCACCGAACTGATCGAAACGATCAAGGAGTCGGCCGATAAGATGGCGGCCGACCACGCCAGCCGCGGCGACCTGAAGATCCTAAGCCGCACGCTCCGCGAGCTGCGCTATGCCTTCAAGGTCTTCTCGCCTTATCGCCACAGCCGCAAGGTGACCGTTTTCGGCTCGGCCCGAACGCTGCCCGACGACCCGGCCTACCGGCAGGCGACGGATTTCGGCCGGGCGATGGCGAGCCACGGTTGGTTCGTCATCAGCGGCGGGGCTAGCGGCATCATGGAGGCATGCCACGTCGGCGCCGGCCGCGAGCAGTCGATGGGCTTGAACATCCTGCTGCCCTTCGAGCAGTCGGCCAACCCGATCATCGCCGGCGACCGCAAGCTCGTCTACATGAAGTACTTCTTCACCCGCAAGCTGATGTTCGTCAAGGAGAGCGACGCGTTCTGCCTGATGCCTGGCGGGTTCGGCACGCTCGACGAAGGGCTCGAGGTGCTCACGCTCCTCCAGACCGGCAAACACGACATGATGCCTGTCGTGCTGCTGGATCGGCCCGGCGGCGACTACTGGACCGTCTTCGATCAGTTCGTGCGAGGGCAGCTTTTGGGCCGCGGCATGATCAGTGAAGAGGACCTTTCGCTCTACCACTTGACGGACTGCGTCGACGAAGCGGTCAGCGAAATCCAGCGATTCTATCACGTGTACCACAGCATGAGGTACGTGCATACGAACCTCGTCTTCCGGCTCCGTCATCGGCCTGGCGATGCTCTGATCGACGCGATCAACGATCAGTTCGCCGACATTTTGACGGAAGGCCGCTTCGAGCTTAGCGGCCCGCTGCCCGAGGAACGGGACGAGGTCGATCTGGCCTCGCTTCCGCGGTTGGTCTTTCGCTTCAATCGCCGCAACTTCGGCCGGCTCCGCCAGTTGATCGACTGCATCAACGGCGAGGGAGCCTGACGCGCCTCGCTGGGTGGCGCGCTCTGAAAGGAAGCGGCAAACATAGCTGGGTGGCACGCCCTGAAAGGGCGTGACGGTCAACGTTGCTTCGTTGGGGAGAGGTTCTTCGTTCCCGCGGGACCGCAGTGTGCGGACTCCGTCCGCGGCGCAACCCGTTGGTCCAAATCTCGTTCAAGTCTCGACACGCGCGTCGGAGCGGGTGACTTCGACACCCGCCACCCAACTGTCTTAATGAAATCTTGACGCCCCCCGCGTGGGTCTTGATGCCTTTTTTGCGCAGCCCCTGGGATAATTCCTCTGGGCTTCGGTCATGCCGCGAGCTTGCCACGCCCTTTCAGAGCGTGCCACCCTGCATCGCCAGGACCGCGAACAGTCGCCCTATGAACGGCGTTCGGGAGCAAAGACATGGACATCCTCTGGTTGGCCGCATCGCTGACGTTCTTCGGCACTTGCTGGGCGATCGTCTCGCTGTTGGACCGCTTGCGGAAGGAGGAGTGAACATGGACTGGACGACGACGCTGTCGCTGGTGTTGACGGTGCTGCTGGCGGCCTATCTGTTTGCCGCCCTGCTCAAACCGGAGATCTTCTCGTGACCGCCAACGGCTACCTCCAGGTTGGCCTCTATCTGGCCGCACTGCTGGCGTGCGTCAAGCCGTTGGGCCTCTACATGGCCCGAGTCTACTCGGGCCAAACGCCGCGGCTGGCGCGCATCCTCCATCCGGTCGAGCGCTGGCTCTACCGAGCGGCCGGTGTCGATCCTGACGACGAAATGTCGTGGCGGCACTATGCGAGGGCTCTGCTGGCCTTCAGCTTCTTCGGCTTTCTGGCCGTCTATGCGATTCAGCGGCTTCAGGCCTTCTTGCCGCTAAACCCCGAGTCGCTGCCGGCCGTTTCGCCTGATTCGGCGTTCAACACGGCCGTCAGCTTCGCCACGAACACGAATTGGCAAGGTTACGCCGGCGAGACCACGATGAGCTATCTGACGCAGATGCTCGGGCTGACGGTGCAGAACTTCGTTTCGGCCGCGACGGGAATGGCCGTCCTCGTGGCGTTGATTCGCGGGTTCGTACGCCGCCGCTCGCCGACCGTTGGCAACTTCTGGGCCGACCTGGTCCGCGGAACGCTCTACGTTCTGCTTCCGCTGTCGCTGGTTCTGGCGGTCGTCCTGGTTTCGCAGGGCGTGGTGCAGACATTCTCGCGCGCTCAGCAAGTGACGCTCGTCGAGCCCGGCGTCGGCCCGGACGGAAAGACCGTGACCGAGCAACGGATCGCCCTGGGCCCGGCGGCATCACAGGTCGCCATCAAGCAGCTCGGCACGAACGGCGGCGGGTTCTTCAACGTCAACTCGGCTCACCCGTTCGAGAATCCGACGCCGCTGTCCAACTTTCTCGAGATGCTGGCCATCCTGGTCATTCCCGCCGCGCTCTGCTACACGTTTGGCGAGATGGTCGGCGATCGTCGCCAGGGCAGGGCGTTGCTGGCCGCGATGCTGGTTGTGTTCGTCGCCCTGCTCGGCGTCTCTTGTTTCAGCGAACAGCAGCGAAATCCCGGTCTTGCCTCGCTGGGCGTCGATCAGGCGGCCTCTGCGCTCCAATCGGGCGGAAACATGGAAGGCAAGGAGGTTCGCTTCGGCGCGGTCAACTCGGCCGTCTGGTCGGTCGCAACCACGGCCGCCTCGAACGGCTCGGTCAACTCGATGCACGATTCGTTCATGCCGTTGGGCGGCCTGGTCTCGATGTGGCTGATGCAGTTGGGCGAGGTCATTTTCGGCGGCGTCGGCTCGGGGCTCTACGGCATGCTCGTCTTCGCCATTGTCGCCGTCTTCATCTCCGGGCTGATGGTCGGCCGAACGCCTGAGTATCTCGGCAAGAAGATCGGCGCGTTTGAAATGAAGATGGCCGCGCTGGTGATTCTCCTGCCCTGCGCCATGGTGCTTCTCGGGACCGCCTGTGGCGTTTCGATGCAAGCGGGCCGGCAGGGGATCGCCAACCCCGGCCCGCACGGCTTCAGCGAGGCGCTCTACGCCTTCTCGTCCACGTCGAACAACAACGGCAGCGCGTTTGCCGGCTTGAATGCCGACACGCCGTTTTACAATGGCTTGCTGGGACTTGCGATGCTCGTCGGCCGCTTCCTGGTGATGCTGCCTGTGCTGGCCATCGCCGGTTCGTTGGCCTCGAAAAAGAGCGTTCCACTGAGCCCTGGCACGCTGCCGACGCACACGCCGCTGTTCGTCGCGATGCTGGTCGCCGTGGTCATCATCATCGGCGCGTTGAGCTTCTTCCCGGCCCTGGCCCTGGGTCCCATCGTCGAACAGTTGCTCATGGCGGCCCGGTAACGAGGATTCTCCATGCCCAAGACAGATTCCCAACACCGACCCGCTCAATCGAAGATTCTCCTCGAATCCGTGGCGGCCTCGTTCCGCAAACTCGATCCTCGCCTCGAAGTGCGCAACCCGGTCATGTTCGCGGTCTATTTGGGAAGCATTCTGACGACGGCGCTATGGCTTCACTCGCTCTCAGGCGTGGCCGGCGAGTCGCCGGCGTTCGTCTTCGGCGTGACCGTCTGGCTCTGGTTCACCGTTCTGTTCGCCAATTTCGCCGAAGCGGTTGCCGAGGGCCGTGGCAAGGCCCAGGCGGACCAACTGCGGCATTCGCGCAACGTAACCTCCGCCAAGCGGCTCTGCCGACCGCCCGCGAGCCTTGGTTCCGACCGGAAGTCGCAGACGCTGCTTGCCCGCCGAGATTTGGCCGTCGTTTCAGCCGCCGATCTCCGTGCCGGAGACATCGTTCTGGTCGAGGCCGGCGACAGCATCCCCGGCGATGGCGAAGTGATCGAAGGAATCGCCTCGGTCGATGAGAGCGCCATCACGGGCGAAAGCGCGCCGGTGGTGCGAGAGAGCGGCGGCGACCGAAACGCGGTCACCGGCGGCACACGCATCATTTCCGACTGGCTGCTCGTGCGCATGACCGCCTCGCCGGGCGAGAGCTTCTTGGACCGGATGATCGCGATGGTCGAAGGGGCCAAGCGGCAGAAAACACCGAACGAAATCGCGCTGGCGATCCTCCTGGCCGCGCTGACGCTTCTGTTCCTGTTGGTCGTCGCCACGCTGTTGCCCTACTCGAAGTTCAGCGTCCAGGTTTCCGGGCAGGGGCGGGCCATCAGCCTCACGGTCCTCGTGGCCCTGTTCGTCTGCCTCGCGCCGACGACCATCGGCGCCCTGCTTTCGGCCATCGGCATCGCGGGAATGAACCGACTGAGCCGCACGAACGTGATCGCCATGTCGGGCCGAGCGGTCGAGGCGGCCGGCGACGTCGACGTCCTGTTGCTCGACAAGACTGGCACGATCACGCTCGGCAACCGCCAGGCGACCCGCTTCATTCCGGCCGACACGGTGACCGAGCAGGAGTTGGCCGAGGCGGCGCATCTGGCCTCCATGGCCGACGAGACGGCCGAAGGGCGGAGCGTCGCCGTCCTGGCCAAGAAGCGGTTCGGGCTCCGCGGTCGGGAACTGGAGCACATCAAGCCGCATTTCGTTCCTTTCTCCGCCCGCACCCGCATGAGCGGCGTCAGCCTCGACGGCCAGGCGATTTACAAGGGCGCAGCCGAGGCGATCGAGTCGCACGTCCGCTCGCTCGGCGGCTTTCTGCCCGAGGCCGTTCAGACATCTGTTCGCGAGGTCGCCAAATCGGGCGGCACGCCGCTGGTCGTCAGCCGCAATGAGAAGGTGCTCGGCGTCATCGAGTTGAAAGACATCGTCAAGGGCGGCATCAAGGACCGCTTCGCCGAACTGCGGCAGATGGGGATCAAGACCGTGATGATTACGGGCGACAACCCGCTGACGGCCGCGGCCATTGCGGCCGAGGCGGGCGTCGACGACTTCCTCGCCGAAGCAACGCCCGAAGCCAAGCTCTCGCTCATCCGCGACTATCAGAAGGGCGGTCGGCTGGTGGCCATGACCGGCGACGGGACGAACGACGCGCCCGCGTTGGCCCAGGCCGACGTGGCCGTCGCGATGAACAGCGGCACCCAGGCGGCAAAGGAAGCAGGCAACATGGTCGATCTCGATTCCAACCCGACCAAGCTGATCGAGATCGTCGGCGTCGGCAAACAACTGCTGATGACCCGCGGCGCACTCACGACGTTCAGCATCGCCAACGACGTGGCCAAGTATTTTGCCATCCTCCCGGCCGCGTTCGCTTCAACTGACCCAGTCCTAAAGGCGCTCGACCTGATGCGGCTCTCGTCGCCGGCGAGCGCGATCCTCTCGGCCGTGATTTTCAATGCCTTGATCATCATCGCGCTGGTGCCGCTGGCCCTGCGGGGCGTCCGCTATCGGCCGGTCGGGGCCGCCCAACTGCTTCGCAGCAACTTGCTATTCTACGGACTCGGCGGCCTGATCGTCCCCTTCGTCGGCATCAAGGCGATCGATCTGTTCTTGGCGGCCGTAGGTCTGGCCGCGGCCTTTTCGTGAGGAGCCTCCTGATGCTCAGACAACTTCGCGTTTCGCTGGTGATGCTCGCGGCACTGACCGTGCTGACGGGAATCGTCTATCCGGCCGTCGTGACGGCCATTGCCAACGTCGCGTTTGCGCATCGAGCCGGCGGCAGCATCCTTCGCGAAGGCGGGAAGCCGATCGGGTCGGAGCTTATCGGCCAGCCGTTCTCGAAGCTGGGCTACTTCTGGGGACGGCTCTCGGCGACGAGCCCCGTTCCCTACAATGCCGCGGCATCGAGCGGCTCGAACTTCGGCCCGCTGAACCCAGCCCTGCGAAAGGCGGCCGAAACCCGACTCGCCCTGCTGCGGCGATACCCGACGGCGACTTCGGCTGTGCCGGTCGATCTGGTGACGGCCTCGGCCAGTGGGCTCGATCCGCACATCAGCCCCGCCGCGGCCGAGTACCAAGTTCCGCGCGTCGCGGCCGCGAGGAAAATGAGCCCAGACGCCGTCCGAAAGCTCGTCCGGCAGTACACGGCGGATCGTCAATATGGTCGACTGGGAGAGCCTCGCGTGAACGTACTGCGGCTCAATCTGGCGCTCGATCGATTCCAGGCGGTGAACGTAGGCGGACAGCATGGCGACGAAACGACCCAGCCCCGATGACTTGCTCGCTCAGGCCGAAGCCGAGGAGGCCCAGGGCCGCCGGGGCTCGCTGAGGGTCTTCTTCGGCTACGCGGCCGGCGTGGGCAAGACCTATTCGATGCTCGAGAACGCGCATCGGGCGTTGGCCAAGGGCCGGGACCTCGTCGTCGGCTACATCGAACCGCATACCCGTCCCGACACGCTCGCGCTGCTCGCCGGCCTTGAACCATTGCCGACCCGAGCGATCGAGTACCGCGGCGTGACGCTACGGGAGTTCGACGTCGACGCCGCGTTGGCAAGACGCCCCGACGTGCTCCTGGTCGACGAACTGGCCCACACGAACGCCGAAGGATCGCGTCATGCCAAGCGGTGGCAGGACGTCGACGAATTGCTCGCGGCCGGCATCAACGTCTGGACGACGCTCAACGTCCAGCACATCGAGAGTCTTAACGACGTCATCGGTCAGATCACCGGCGTGACCGTCCGCGAGACCGTTCCCGACCACATCTTCGATGCGGCCGACGAGATCGAGCTGGTCGACATCTCGCCGGAGGAGCTGTTCGCCCGTTTTCGCGCTGGCAAAGTCTACGTTCCCGATCAGGCGCAACGGGCGATGCAGAACTTCTTCTCGAAGGGCAATCTGACGGCCCTGCGGGAAATGTCGCTCCGCGAGGCCGCCCGCCGCGTCCACACCGATGTCGAACTGGCGCGGCGCATCCGAGCGGCGCCCGAGCCTTGGGCCACCGCCGAGCGGCTGTTGGTTTGCGTCGGCCCGAGCCCAACGACTGCCCGCGTCATCCGAACGGCCAAACGCATGGCCGTTGCTCTTGATGCACCGTGGGCAGCCGTGGCGGTCGAGACGGCCGGCGCCGCAGAGGACGGTCCGGCCAAGAGCCGCATTGCCCAGCATTTT
Organism: Thermoguttaceae bacterium; assembly: GCA_039679885.1. Lineage (GTDB taxonomy): Bacteria > Planctomycetota > Planctomycetia > Pirellulales > Thermoguttaceae > JAJFUI01. The sequence goes on from JBDKUC010000127.1 coordinate 7,638, forward strand.
CGCCTCGCCGAGCGTCTGGGCGCCGAGACCGATACGATCTCCGGCCAGGACGTCGCCGCAGCGATCTTGGAATACGCCCGAGGCCGCAACGTCACGAAGATACTCATCGGCAAGACCCATCAGCCGCGTTGGAAACGCCTTCTGCTTGGCAGCGTCGTGGACGATCTTCTTGAACAGAGCGGCGACATCGACGTCTACGTGATCCAAGGCCAGAAGGAGTCGGAGGAGGGCGGCAAGCCGCGTGCTGCGTCGCCACGCCCGAGTTGGAAGCCGTATCTCGGCTCGGCCTGCGCGATCCTCGTCGGCGGGCTGGCCGCGATGGCGCTCAAGACGTTGCACCTGGCCGATTCGCCGGCCAATACGGCCATGATCTTCCTGGCCGCCGTGGCGTTCGTCGCCGCGCGGTTCGGTCGAGGACCGGCCATCTTCGCCAGCGTGCTAGCCGTCCTCGCCTTCGACTTCTTCTTCGTGCCGCCGTTCCGCAGCTTCGGCGTTTCGGACGCCCAGTATCTCGTGACCTTCGGCGTCATGTTAATCATCGGGCTGATGATCAGCACGCTCACTTCGCGGCTGAAACGCCAGATCGAAAGCACGCGATTGCGGGAACAGCACACCTCGGCGCTCTACCAGTTGGGCAAGCAGTTGAGTTCCCTGTATGGCGGCGTATTTCTGGTCTCCGCCGCGGCGAAGAAAGTCGCCGAGATGACCGGCGGCGAGGTGGCCGTCTATTTGCAGCAGCCCTCCGGCCCACCGCAGTTGGCTTTCGGCTATAACACGGCAATCGCCCAACATCCGATCAGCGTTTCGGTCGCCCAATGGGTGGTCGAGCACGATCAAATCGCCGGGCCGGCAACCAACACGCTTCCGAACGCCGCGGGGCTGTTCATCCCGTTGGCAGGTTCCCAACGGGTGCTCGGCGCGATCGCGGTCCGCGTGCCCGACGCCGAGCGGCTCTTGGACCCGGAACAGCGGCGACTACTCGAGGCATGCGCCAATCAGTTGGCTCTGGCCTTGGAGCGCGACGAGATGGTGATTGAGGCCGCCGAGGCGCGAGTCCAGGCCGAAGCCGAACAGGTCCGCAGCGCGCTGCTGAGCGGCGTTTCGCACGACCTGAAGACCCCCTTGGCCGCCATCGCCGGCGCGAGCAGCAGCCTGCTCGAAGCCACGTCGCTCGACGAGGAGACGCGGCGGCAACTCCTCGAAACCGTGGCCGCCGAAGCTGCTCGACTCAATCGTCTCTTGGAAAACATCCTCCAGATGTCCAGACTCGACGCCGGAGCGGTGAAACCCAACCGGCAATGGCACGTGCTCGAGGAGATTGTCGGCTCCGCGCTCCGCCGCACGAGCCGAGAACTCCAAACCCACACGGTCGACGTTCGGCTGGCCCCGAACCTGCCGTTGGTTTCCGTCGACGGCCTTCTCCTGGAGCAAGTGCTCGTCAATCTCCTCGAGAACGCCGCTCGCTACACGCCGCCGCGCACGGCGGTCACGATCTCCGCCTCGATTGACGGCCGGTGGCTCCGGCTGAGCGTTTCGGATCATGGCCCCGGCGTGCCGCCTGGCGCCGAGGAACGCATCTTCGAGAAGTTCTACCGCGCTACGCCCACGGCCGATGGCGGTCGAGGAAGCGGCCTGGGGCTAGCCATCTGTCGGGCGATCGCGCAAATTCATGGCGGGACCATCACGGCGACGAACCGACCCGGCGGCGGCGCTGAATTCGTCCTCCGGTTACCCCTGGCGAAAGACGCTCCACACGTCGTGGTCGAGTAACATGGCGACAAGCGGCGACCATCTCGTTCTGATCATCGAAGACGAACAGCCGATTCGGCGGTTTCTCCGGGCGTCGCTGACCAACGAGGGTTACCGCCTCAATGAAGCCGCCTCGGGGGAGGAGGGGTTGCGCGTGGCCGCCAGCTATCCGCCCGACCTCGTTCTCTTGGACCTGGGCCTGCCCGACATCGATGGCCAGCAGGTGCTTCGCCGTCTGCGAGAATGGTTGGCCGCACCCATCATCGTGCTGACGGCGCGCGACCAGGAACAGCAGAAGATCAACGCCCCCGACGCCGGGGCCGATGATTACGTGACCAAGCCGTTTGCGACCGGCGAACTGCTGGCCCGAATGCGAACGGCCCTGCGCCACGCGCAACCGGCAGGCCCGCAGTCGTCCGCCGTCTGCATCGGCGATCTTCGATTCGACCTGGCGGCTCGGCTCGTTTTCAAGCGGGAGTCGCTGATCCACCTGACGCCGCTGGAGTACAAGCTGCTCGTGACGATGCTTAAGCACGCCGGAAAAGTGTTGACCCATCGCTTCTTGCTCCGCGAGGTCTGGGGGCCGGAAAGCTCCCAAGAGACGCATTACCTCCGCGTGTTCGTCGCGAGCCTGCGTCGGAAACTGGAAGACGACCCGGCCCGCCCCCGCTACCTTCTCACCGAGCCGGGAGTCGGCTATCGCTTCGCCGCAGAGTAGCGGTCGAGCGCTCTTCATGCTTCCAAGTCGTCAGGTCGCGGTTCTTCGTGTTTGGCCTTCCGACAACTCATCCCTGACCGGATAATGGGCGGTTGGAGCCAATACTGAACGATGGAACCCCCGAATCACTTTTCCAACGCTGGGCGACTTCTCGCCTGGATTCCTCAGATTGTCAATCTCGGACGGCAGCGATTCCGCTCACAGATCCGACTTCTGGCCCTCGCGGCCATGGTCGGCGTCGTCGCAGGTCTGGGCGCGATCGTTTTCTACGTCGCCACCCGGGTGGTCGAGCATTACGCCCTAGGCGCCGTCGTGGGCTACGTTCCGGCGCCTCCGCCCGGCGGCGAGCCGGCCATGCCCTGGCGCTCCGGCGCCGCGCAATCCATCTACCCCTGGCTCTTGCTCGTGGTCCCGACCCTTGGTGGGCTGCTGAGCGGCATTCTGGTCTATGCACTCGCGCCGGAAGCGGAAGGGCATGGCACCGACTCGGTCATCGCCGCGTATCACTTTCATCAGGGGCAGATTCGGCCCCGCGTTCCACTCGTCAAGATCGTCGCCAGTGCGTTGACGCTCGGCAGCGGCGGGTCCGGCGGAAGGGAAGGCCCGATCGCTCAGATTGGGGCCGGCTTCGGTTCGCTGTTGGGCAACCTGCTGCACCTGCGGCCCGCCGATCGCCGCGTGCTCATGGCGGCCGGCATGGGCGCCGGCATCGGCGCAATCTTTCGAGCGCCGCTGGCCGGAACGATCTTCGCCGCCGAGGTGATGTACAGCTCCCCGGAGTTTGAATCGGAGGTCATCATTCCGGCCGGCATCGCCAGCGTGATTTCCTACTGCGTCTACGGCATCTATTCCGGCTTCCAACCGCTGTTCACCATCCCCAACCTCACGTTCACCGATCCCTTGCAGTTGGGACCGTATCTACTGCTGGCCCTGTTCACGGCTCTGCTGGCGATGGTCTACACCCGCTCGTTCTATGGCACAAAGTGGCTGTTCGGCCGATTGACCATCAGCCGTCACCTCCGACCGGCGGTGGGAGCGTTTCTGACGGGTCTGGTCGCCTGCGTTCTCTATTTCGCCGTGGGCGGCAACCCCCAAGTCTTGGCCGTCTTGTCCTTCGGCTACTCGGCGCTCCAGAACGCCATGACGCAGGATGCCGGCGCCACCGCGACCGTTCTTCTGGCGATCGCCCTGGGCAAGATTCTCACGACGAGCCTGTCGATCGGCAGCGGCGGCTCGGGCGGTGTCTTCGGCCCCTCGATGGTGATCGGCGGCTGCGGCGGCGGTGCTCTGGGCATCCTGCTCCATCACCTTTGGCCGTGGCTGGTTCCCCATCCCGCTAGCTTCGTCATCGTCGGCATGGCCGGCTTCTTCGCCGCCGCGGCGAAGACGCCGTTCTCCACCCTGATCATCGTCAGCGAAATGACCGGCGGCTATTCGTTGCTGCTCCCCTCGCTGTGGGTCTGCACCCTGTCGTACATCCTCTCCGACAAGCAGTCGATCTACTCCTCGCAAGTCGAGGGCCGCTCGCTGTCGCCCGCTCACCAAGGCGCCTACGTTCGCCAAGTGCTCGCCGGCGTCCGCGTGGGCCAGTTCCTCTCGCTTCCGCAGCAATTTAACGCCCTTCGCCCCGCGGATTCGTTGACCGCCGTTCTCGAACGGCTCGGCGACGATCCCAACCAGGTCATCCCGGTCGTCGACAACGAGAACCGGCTGCTGGGCGTTGTCGGTGTCGAGGAGGTCTACCTCGCTTCGCAGGCCCCTTCGTTGACGCCGCTGGTGCTTGCCGCCGACCTGATGCGAACCGACGTCAAACCCTTGACGCCGGACGACACGCTGGACCGCGCGCAGGAGTTGTTCGTAGAAAACGATCTGCTGACGCTGCCCATCGTCAACGACCACCAGCAGCGAGAAGTCATCGGCCTGGTGCGGCGTTTCGACGTCGCCAGCGCCTACCTGCACCGCCTTCACGGACCGCCGGCAGTGTAGCGATCATTGGTCACGGAGCGATGACGCCCTCGGTCGGGCTGCTTGCCGTGGCGTAGAGCTTCTTCGGAATCCGGCCGGAAAGATAGGCCAGATGGCCGGACTCGGCCGCCAATCGCATCGCCCGGGCCATCTTGAGCGGATCCTTGGCGTGCGCAATGCCCGTGTTCAGCAGGACGCCGTCGACGCCCAGTTCCATGGCGCCGGTCACGTCGCTGGCGGTGCCAACGCCGGCGTCGACAATCACCGGGTAATCCGGATCGTTCTCTTTCAGGTATTCCAGGCAGATGCGGATGGCGTTCGGGTTCAGAACGCCCTGGCCGGAACCGATCGGGCTTCCGGCCGGCATCACGCTCGTCGCGCCAGCTTCTTTCAAACGCCTGGCGACGACCGGATCGTCGCTCGTGTAGACCAGGACTTGGAAGCCCTCGGACACGAGCGTCTTCGTGGCTTCGAGCGTGGCAATCGGATCGGGCAGCAGCGTCCGCTTGTCGCCAAGCACTTCGAGCTTCACCCAATCCGCCCCGGGGTTGTTGATCTGCGAAAGGATCTCGCGGCCCAGCCGCGCGACGCGGACAGCGTCCTCGGCGGTGAAGCAGCCGGCCGTGTTGGGCAGGATCGTGTAGCGCCGCGTGTCGATGAAATCGAGGAGATTCTTCCCCGCCGCGTCGATGAGCCGCTCGCGCCGTACGGCCACAGTGATGCACTCCGTGCCCGAAATCTCGAGCGCTTCCTGCATCAGCTCGTAGCTGGCGTACTTGCCCGTGCCGACGATCAGCCGGCTGTTGAAGGTGTGGTTGCCGATTCGCAGTTGTTCGGCCGCTTGGCCGCATGGCGCGACCGTCGGTCGCGGTTTTGTGTCGGACATGACGATTTTATCCTCCGCCCACCAACGTAACGATTTCTAAACGATCTCCGTCCGACAGCCGATGCTCGGTGTGGCGGTGGCGGGGAACCAACTGCCGATTGACCTCGACCGCGACTGGCTTGCCGGCCAGTTGAAGCTCTTCGAGAAGGGCCGCGACCGTCGTTGACGGAGCGATCTCGCGGCCTTGTCCATTCACGATGATCTGCATAGCAACGAGTGCCGTGTGCCGGCTACTTATCCCGCACGCCGCGACGAGGACCGCCCGGCATGACTCCCGGCCCCATCCGCCCGCCAGCGCCGAGCCCCTCGCGGAAGCTGATCACCGGAGAGACGAGCTTCAGGTCTCCGCTCTGCGGCTGGCCGGCAGCGTACATGTTCGGACTCCACGGGATCGAGTAGGCCGCGACTTTGCCGCTGGACACCTCGGCCACGTAGCACATCGCAGCGCTCCACTGGAACCGCGACCCGCCGGATCGCCGCATGGCGGCCATGCCGGTGACCAGCATGTACTTCGAGGCGCTCCTCTGCGGATCGGCGCCGAGATCGCCGGATACATCACGGGAGAAGTAGCCGGTCCAACCCGTGCCGGGTTGCTTGCCGAGCACAAACGCCTTCAGCTGCCCGGTGAGGAAGTCGAGGAAGTAGATCGCCTCGACTTCGCTGTCGACGGGCCCGGTGGCCATGCCGAATGTTTCCGACCGATCGGTGGCGACGGCGTAGAGCGGCGTATGGGGCCAGAAACCGGTTATGACCATCCCGCCTAACAATCCGATCCCTAGCGCGATGAGCCACTGGCGTCGTTTACAGGGAAACATGAACCGTCTCCTCCGATGGTTGGCTTCGGTGACACTATCGAAAATCGTACCCGGATTCCGGCCCCGCTGCCAGACGAAGTTCCCGGTTTTTCCTCGGTCACGGCCGCTTCTGTCACAAGCCCCGAACGCCCGGAACGATGAATTTCTCACCGGCCTCTTGTCAGGATTTAGAAATAGTCTATAACCATCTTTCATCGTCGGACCTCGTCCAAGGTCATCCTGAACGGAACGAAGGATGTCCCGAGTGAGCGGGTTTCTTCGCTCGCTCCGATCGGTACCGGCGGCCGAGTCACACCACCCGGAAGGAACGACCGATGGCGACGATCAACGTGGCATTGATCGGGCAAGGCTTCATGGGGCGAACCCACTCGAACGCCTGGGGACAAGTGGCGAAGTTCTTCAAGCCGCCCCTTACCCCTGTCATGCACACGGTCTTCGGACAGCCCGAGGAAAACCCCAAAGTCTTCGCCGCCAACTGGGGCTGGAAGAACGCCTCGACCGACTGGGAGCAACTGGTCCGCTCGCCTGAGATCGGGCTGGTCGACGTCGCCACGCCCAACTACATGCACGCGCCCGTGGCCCGGGCGGCCATCGCCGCCGGCAAACCAGTCTCTTGCGAGAAGCCGATCGCCAGCACGCTGGCCGAGGCTCGCGAGATGGCCGCCGCCGCAAAGGCCGCCAACCTCAAGACATTCGTCTGGTTCAACTACCGGCGTTGCCCAGCCGTTGCCTTCGCCCATCAGTTGGTTAAGGAAGGAAAGCTCGGAACGATCCGGCACGTTCGCGCAGCCTACCTCCAGGATTGGGCCGACGAGAACGTCCCGCTGCTCTGGCGGTTCGACAAGAAGCTGGCTGGCTCGGGCGCGCACGGCGACCTGAACGCCCACATCATCGACATGACCCGCTTCGTGACGGGCCAGGAGATCACCGAAATCGCCGGCGCAATTGCCGAGACGTTCGTCAAGGAGCGGACGTTGCCGACGGGCGTCGCCACCGGCGGCATCGCGGCCGGCCGCCAAGGCGCGGGGGCAAAGGGCAAGGTCACCGTCGATGACGCCGTCCTGTTCCTCGCCCGGTTCTCCGGCGGCGCGGTGGCCAGCTTCGAGGCTGCCCGGCAAGCCACCGGCAACCTGAACCGCAACACCTTCGAACTCAACGGCACGAAGGGGTCGGTCAAGTTCGATTTCGAGCGGATGAACGAGTTGGAGTATTACGACGCGACGCTGCCGAGGGGCGTGCAGGGGTGGACCACCATCATGTGCACCCACGGCGGCGACCACCCGTACGCGGCCAATTGGTGGCCGGACGCCCACACGATCGGCTACGAGCACGGTTTTGTCAATGAGGCCTACGACATCCTGCGCGTGCTGGCTGGCGAGGCGCCGACCGTGCCGATCCCGGACTTCGAGGACGCTTATCAGACGCAGCGCGTGCTCGAGGCGGCCCTGCTGTCGGCCGCCGAACGCCGACCGGTCAAGCTGGAGGAAGTGAAATAGCGGATTGCTCACGCGCGGCGTGAGCCAGAGGGGTACTCTTCACGCTCGGCGTGAAGTCTGAGATGGGCATCACGCGGAGCGTGATGAGTACAGAACGGCGTCACGCGGAGCGTGACGAGTTACAGAACAGTGTCACGCGGAGCGTGACGGGGAGTTGGTTTTTCTGCGGGCTGGCGAATGTCCCCTTCGCGGCCTGCGAGTGGTTCGTTGCAACGACGGGCGTCATGGGCAAAAGGACTTTGCCCATGACGCCCATGCTTTTTCGTAGGGCAAGGCTTCTTGTGAGGCAGGTTACAACCTGCCGGCAGACGGCCTCAATCGCGGTCTCGATTCCCGGTTACCAGCGTCAGGTAGTAAAGCAACGTCAGGATGGCCTGCAACGTCGCGGCGACGTAGGTCAATGCAGCCGCATTCAGCACCTTGCTGACATATCGCAACTCGTCGTCGCTGACGATTCCCAGGGTCACCAACTGCGCCTTCGCCCGGGCGCTCGCGTTGTACTCGACCGGCAGGTTCACGATTTGGAACCCGACGAACGCCGAGAATAATGCAATGCCGAGCCAGATTAGCATCGCGTTCATGTGCAACAACGCCCCCAGCACGATCAGAATGACGCCCGCGTTGCTGCCAATGCCGGCCACGGGCACAGCCGCGTTTCGGATCGCCAGCGGCGCATAGGCCAGCGCGTCCTGCAACGCATGGCCTGCCTCGTGGGCGGCGATGCCAACGGCCGCCAGCGTCCGGCTTCCGTAGACGTCCTCGCTAAGCCGCAGCACTTTGGCACGCGGGTCGTAATGGTCGCTCAGTTGTCCCGGAATCGGCTCGATCGCGATATTGTTTAACCCCGCCGAGTCGAGAATATGCCTGGCCGCCGCTGCGCCGCTCAAGGGCGCGGGAAGCTTTTGCGCCTCCGCATAGGCCGTATGAATCCTCCGTTGCGCCCACAGCCCCAGGAGCACTGCCGGGGCAATGAACAGAAAGTACATCGGATCGAAAATGAGCATTAGTCACACCCCTGTTGCCCGCGGTTAAATCATGGGCAGGAGGACAGACATTGCTGTCTGGCATTTCTGTCCATCTGGTATTGTTGCTGGAGGACAGGAATGTCTGTCCTCCTGATTACCAGGCCAAACTCACAAGACGCCTCAAAGTGAAATACGCTCGATAGCCAGCGACGGTTCACTTCCCCTTTTTCTGCTGATTCCTCCCGCTTGGCGCACCCGCCGCCGGGCCCTGCTTGGTCGCGGGCTTCGACGCGGGAGCGGCTGCCGGCTTCGCGGCCTTCGGTTGGTCCTTCGGCGGAAACCGTCCATCGGGCGTGTGCCACCAGACGGGGGCGACCGCGATTGGAGCAATCCGGCGGTCTTCGGGGGTCCGGACGAAGACGCCAAACTCGCCGCCGCGCTGGCCCGTCAGGATAATCGCCCCGCCGCTCCGCAGGCGATCAATTTGAACCAGCGGCACGCCTTGCGGCGAAAAGGTGTAAATGGCTCCGCTATTGGTAGTTGCGTCGGTGCCCGCTTCGACGACCGGTCGCCCGTTTGGCCCGCGGATGACTAGGGCCTGGCATTCCAACGACTCGGCCGACAACGTGCGGACTCCGACAAATCGCTCCCGCAAGATGGCTCCGAGGGCCAAAAACAACAGCGGATAAACGATCCAACGCTCACGGGCGGCCATGCTTGCCTTCTTTCCGGACTCACCGTTACCTAGAGTGCCCTTCCTTCCAATCGTTGGGAAGGAAACCACTGGCATTGTCCCGCTGAAGAATACCCGCCTATCCGCCCGCAGAAAAGGGGGAACGCATAGAACCAGCGTTGCATCGCATCCCTCTGCGCCGCTACAATCCCTCCCCACGGGCTAGTAGTGCGAGCATACCTTCAACCGCAAAACCTGTCGGCGACGGGGGCCGTGCATGGATGCGAAGAAGTGGAAACGGATCCTCTGGAAAAACAGCGAGAAACGCTGGCTCATCGGCCTGCTCATCGCCGCATCGATCTGGGGGTTCGTCGATGTTCGCCGACGCGGCCATCTCCACATTCCGGCCGAACATCGGACTGATCTGACCGTCTACACCGAAGCGGGCGCGGCGTTTTTCGATGGCCGCGCCCCCTATGACGTGGCCAACGCGCGGGGGTGGACTTACCTCTACCCGCCATTGCTGGCCATGCTCATGGCCCCCCTCCATCGATTCGCTGAGCCGAACCAAGTCACCGTCTGGTTCTTCATCAGTCTCGTGTTCTGCTGGGGGTGCTGGCGTGAATGTCGCCGACTGATCGACGTCGTCTGCCAATCGGACCCGGTGGCCGCCGCGGCCTGGATGCGCTGGCGGGCGTGGTTCGGCACGGCCGCCGTCGTCACCGCACTGCTGCCAACGCTCAACTGCCTTCAACGCGGGCAGGTGGGAATCGTCAAACTGTACTTTCTGCTCCTGGGCGCACGACTGCTCCTGGCCGGCCGCTCCTGGCTCCCGTGGACGATTGGCGGCATCGTTCTGGCCTTGCCTGCCGTATTGAAGGTCGTGCCCGCGATGCCGGTCGCGTTCTTGATGGTCCTGCTGCTGGCGGACCTGTTGGCCGGCCTCCGGCGCGGCCTGGCCGACTCCGAAGCCGCGCTCCTCCCGCGGCGATTTGCGTTCTCGGCCGTTGGCGTGATCGCCGGGGTCCTGTTGTTCGCGCTGCTGATTCCGGGCGCCCTGGTTGGTTGGCGGGCGAACCTCGGCTATCTGAACACCTGGGGCCACTTCATGCTCACGAAGGCCGACAACGGCGGCATGGACCCGCGTTCCGGCAATTCGCATTCGGCTCGGAACCAAAGCCTGCAAAACGCGGCCTATCGGCTCGGCAATTTCGCAACCTACATGATGTCCGCCGGTCCGGATGATCGGCTCGTCGAGAACTTTGCCCCGCCACCAATGGCAATGGATGACCACACGGCCACCCGCCTTCTCTTCCTGTCCCGAGCTGGCATGATCTTGGCCTTACTCGCGCTGGGCGCAACGCTGGTCCGTGGCGATGGTCGTCGGCTGAATCTGGCCGTCGGCTTCTCGCTCAGTTGCGTGGCCATGCTGACCGTCTCGCCGGTGGCGCGAGGGCACTACTTCCTCATGCTGGCGCCTGCCATCCTGCTGGTCCCGCTGTGGCTCGTCTGCCATGGTCGGCCGCGAGCGGCTGGGATCATGGCCAGCGTCTTGCCGCCGTTATGTGTGCTGCATTACTGTCTGATGCCCGTGGCTGGCCGCATCGGCCTCCTCGGCCTGGGCACCACCGCATGGCTGATGGCGGCGATGGTGATCATCGCTCGGACGCAAGCCAACTCCGCGGCGAACTCGTGCAGCCCCTCCCCCGAGTTACCCTTGGCGTCTGTGGCCCCGCCTTTATGCGGCAATTTCACTCCGAACATCGGCTAATCCGCATTTCTCACCAAGGCGTAGGGTGGGTCAAGCAAACCAAGGCGGTGGTGGGGCTTCCGTCGCGGCAACTCGTCCTGCAAATCGACAGAGTGCAAATCATCGTTGATTGGTTTGCGAAGCCCCACCATCTATTTGCGACGTCGACCCACTCTACGGGGAGCGGGAACGACGAACGGCCTTGCCGTCGTCCTGGCGCCGCCGCCGAGACTATTGAAATACGCTCGCTGCCGGCTATGATTGGTCGTATCACCGGGGGGCGGTATCATGGAAGAAGCGGGGCGACGCTGCTGTCCAAATCCGGGCTGCGGAAAGCCAATCCAATTCTGGTCCGTCCGATGCTATGAATGCGGCTGGCGGGAATGTTACGCTTGCGCAAAATGGTTCCAGCCTGACGCGGCCGAACATATCTGTCCGGCCTGTACCGCGTCGCGGCCACTCGCGCCGCGCGGTCGCCGCGGGCAACGCTCGATTGCGTAAGACGTGGGCAGGCTGACACGCACAGGCGATGGCATCGGCCGGCCACGATCGCGGGGCCTTTTGCGCCCTGTCGCGAGGAATGTCTGCCTCGTCGCTCGGCAGGGAGTTCATGATTCGTGAATGATCGCAATGTTAACGGTGTCCATGCAGTCCCAGGCACGGATGCGCCCCAGGGCGCGCGTCTGCCGCGAAACGTCAAAGTGCTCGGTTGGGCGAGCTTGTTCAACGACATCGCCGGCGAGATCATCTACCCGCTGCTGGCCGACTTCGTAATCACCGTCTTGGGCGGCACCAAGCGCTGGCTCGGATTGGTCGACGGCGCCGCCGAATCCGTGAGCAGCTTCGTCAAGCTCTGGTCGGGTTACCGCGCCGACCGCGTCGGCGGCCATAAGGGATTCATCGTCTTCGGCTACGCCCTGGGCGCCCTCGTACGGCCGCTGGCCGGATTGGCCACCGCGCCGTGGCACGTCCTGACCATTCGCGTCGCCGACCGGTTGGGAAAGGGAGTCCGCGTGCCGTCGCGCGACGCGATGATCGCCAGTTCCGCAAAACGGGAAATCCGCGGCTGGGCGTTCGGCTTCCACCAGAGCATGGATCACATCGGCTCCGCCATCGGGCCGGCCATCGCCGCCGCTTACCTCTGGTTTCACCCGCACGGATTGCAGGCCCTGTTCTTGTGGACGGCTGTGCCGGGTCTGTTTGTCGTGCTGTTGCTCGCGTTCGGCCTGCGGGAGCCTCGCGACGCGACGAAGGCGCAAGCCAACTCGCAAAACGGCGATCCATCACCGCCGAACGCCCCAACCATCGACCCGCCCACCTTCCATTTCGACCGGCGTTTCGGCCTCTATTTGGTGGCTCTCCTGGTCTTTACTCTCGGCAATTCGAGCGACCTGTTCTTGCTGTGGCGCGCCCAGGAGGTGGGCATGTCGCCTTGGCTCGTGCCGGTCATCTGGGGCGCGTTCGGCCTGGTCAAAGGCGCCGGCAATCTGGTCGCCGGCCGGGCGGTCGATCGCATTGGCTGTCGCCCGTTGATCCTCGCCGGATGGATCGTCTACGCCGCCATCTACCTCGCCTTCGGCTTGGCCAACGCCGCATGGCAAATCTGGACGCTCTTCCTCATCTACGGCGTCTACTATGCCTTGACCGAACCGGCCGAGAAGACCTTGGTGGCCAACTTGGTCGGCCCGGAGAATCGCGGCGCGGCCTACGGCTGGTACAATTGCGTGATCGGTGCAGCAACGCTGCCGGCCAGCGTCCTGTTCGGCGCGTTGTACGACTACTATGGCGCGATGGCGGCCTTCAGCACCGGTGCCGGCCTCGCGGCGGCCGCCGCGGCTTTGCTGCTTTGCATCTAGTGTGCTGTCTCAGAAATGACGGTCTGTATGTTGCATCATTCAGGACGAATGGGCGCCATGTCCCACGCTTGCGTGGGCATGATTCGACGGCGAACATGCTTGCTGTCTCGCTGCGCTCGCTTAGCAAGCAT
>JBDKUC010000128.1:0-5598 GCA_039679885.1 Thermoguttaceae bacterium
CCGGCTTCGGCGGCTGCCAGACGGGCGGGGCCTCTCCACCATCTGCCTCGTTGAGAGAAATTTACTTGCCATCGGCCAGCGTCACGTCGAAGATGATCGTTTGCCACTCGCCCATTCGCAGCTTCGCTTGTACGTGGGCGCTCGCCCGGCCCTTCGGTCCCTCGATCTTCCAGCGGACCTCCTTCTCTTCCTTCTCGATCCGCGAGCTAGGCGTGAACTCTCGCGACGGCCACCAGACCGGGTGAATCGGTTGCCCTAGCTTCTGCTGAAGCACCTTGTCGCTCTGAATGGCTTTCATCGCGCTCTGGCACACGTCGAGGCGATACACTCGGACGAACACCGACCAGTAGACCACGCCGCCGCCGACCACGACGATCGCAAGGATCAAGGTGGGCAGGAACCAGAGCCAATTTCGGCGGAACCAGCCTCGCTTCGGCTTCGGCGAAGGCGTGTCCTTGCCCGCCGTGGCGGCCGCATTCGTGTTCTCCGTGCTCATAACGAAGTCTCCAACTTGATGAACTCGGGATGGATGTCATACCAACAGGAATCGGCCCCGTCGAACTGCACGAGCGTCCGGCCGTTGTGGTTGACCGTCACGACGCGGCCCGTCCGACCGGCGAAACGGGTAAGCTCGGGGCGGCGGGCGTCGACGGTCAGCCGCTTGCCAGTGTATTGACGCTTGAGCTGTTCGATTCGTTCGGGGGTCATGGTCTCTGGATCGTCGGAAAAAGAATGACGCGAGAAAAAGGATGGATGCAAGAAAGACAATAGCCGGGAGCTAACACCTCCCAGAGGCAGAACCAGCTGGGTGCCATGCCCACGCTTGCCGTGGGCATGAGGCGGCGGCAAACATGCTTGCTGTCTCGCTGCGCTCGCTTAGCAAGCATGGCACCCACAACTCAACATTTTGTTTAAGACACCACCCTAGCACGTTCCGGGAGCTGTTAGCTCCCGGCTATTTCATTCCGTCAATCCTATCACCGCGGCGGGACGGTTGACAATCCTACTCCTTCCCCGCCCGATGTCTCAGATAGGCATCGAGAAATCCCTGGATATGCCCATCGAGCACGTTATGGAAGCTGGTTTCGCTGTAGCCGGTCCGCGCGTCCTTGACTCGCTGATCGGGGTGCAGGAAGTAGCTGCGGATTTGCGACCCGAAGCCGACCTTCGGCATCTGGTTGTACTTGGCCGCGGCCTCGGCCTCTCGCTTTTCCTCTTGGACCCGGGCCATCCGCGCGCGGAGCATCTTCATCGCGGTCGAGCGGTTCTTATGCTGGCTTCGCTCGCTTTGGCAGGCCACGACGATGCCGGTCGGGTGGTGGATCAGTCGCACGGCGCTCGAGGTTTTATTGACGTGCTGCCCGCCCGGACCGCTGGCCCGAAACACCTGCTCCTCGATGTCTTCGGGGCGAATCTCGATGTTCGCCTCCTCGGACATTTCCGGCGAGACATCGACCGCGGCGAAACTGGTCTGCCGCTTCCCTTCGGCGTTGAACGGGCTGATGCGGACGAGGCGGTGGATGCCGCTCTCGCCCTTGAGGTATCCGTAGGCCATCGGCCCGCGAACGGCGACCGTGGCGCTGTTGATGCCGGCCTCCTCGTTGTCCTGTCGGTCGAGGATCTCGGTCTGATAGTCGTTGTCGTTGGCCCAGTTGATGTACATCCGCAGGAGCATCTCGGCCCAATCGTTGGCGTCCGTGCCGCCGTCGCGGGCGTTGATGGTCAGCATGGCCGCGTTCGCGTCCAACGGGCCGCTCAGCAGGGCCTTCGTCTCGAGCACCTCGACGACCGGCTCGATGCGGGCCAACTCGGCGGGCACCTCCGCCCCCAGTTCGTCGTCCTCCTGGGCCATCTCGACCAGCGTGGCCAAGTCCTCGCCCATCTTGGCCGCCTCCTCCAGAGGCTTCAAAACGGCCTTGAGCGACTTCAACTCGGCGACGACCTCAAGGGCCTTCTCCTGGTTGCCCCAGAAATCGGGCGCCGCCATCCGCTCTTCGATCGCCTCGCACTTTTCCCGCTTGGCATCGTAGTCAAAGAGAGTCCCGTAGTTGGACGATCCGCTCTTGAATGGCCTCGGCCCGGTCGATTAGCTCGCGTTCCATGACACTGATTTCCTGGGGAATCTCTTGCCGCTAAGGCATTATAAACGCCGTGCCGAAGCGTGGAAAGGCGAGAAAGTCCATCGTGCCCGTAGGTTATGCTTTAGCATAACGGCCTATTGGCCTAGCGGGCCACGCGGTCCGTTATGTTTAGGCATAACCTACGAGCTTACGCCGATCAGGTACAATAGCCATTAATGTCTCGTGTTCTTCTAGCAATGTCCGGCGGGGTCGATAGCAGCGTGGCGGCCTGGCTGCTGCGCGAGCAGGGGCACGAAGTCATCGGCGTCTTCATGCGGCATGGGCAAAGCCCGACGGCGTCTGCGGCGGCCTGCCCGTCGGCCAAGCAGGGTTGCTGCACCGCGGCCGACGCCGACGACGCCCGTCGCGTGGCCGATATGCTCGGCGTCCCGTTCTACGCCCTCAACTTCCAGCCGGAGTTCGACCGGATCGTCGATTACTTCGTCGCCGACTACGCCGCCGGGCGGACGCCCAACCCGTGCATCGTCTGCAACACGCGACTGAAGTTCGGCCGGCTGTTCGACTATGCCGACCAGCTCGGCGCCGACTACGTCGCCACGGGCCACTACGCGAGGATCGTGCCGATTGACGAGGAAGCGGAGGGCTTCGCCCTTTGCCGCGGACTCGACTCGACGAAGGACCAATCTTACGTCCTGTTCGGCATCGAGCGTTCGCTGCTCGGGCGGCTCATGTTCCCAGTTGGCGACCATCGCAAGGAGGATATCCGCAAGATCGCTGAGCGGCTGGGGCTCCGCGTGGCGGCAAAGCGAGACAGCCAGGAAATCTGCTTCGTGCCGGACCAGGACCACGCCCGATTCGTCCGCGAGCGCCGCGGCGGACTCGACACTTCAGGCGAGATCGTCACGACCGACGGCACGGTCGTTGGCCGTCATGATGGCTTCGAGCGGTTCACGATCGGCCAGCGGAAGGGGCTCCGCGTTGCTTTTGGCGAGCCACGCTATGTCGTTCGCATCGAGCCCGAGTCGCGGCGCGTCGTGATCGGCACGCATGAAGAGCTTGCACGCGAGGACTTGACCGCCGCCGGAGCGAACTGGCTGATTGAGGGGAGATGGGAGATGGGAGATGGGAGAGCGACGACCTCAGCCATTTCGAACGCAACCGCATCTCGAGGGCTGGGCACTTCAGTGCCCAGTGACCGTGTCCTCAGCTCCGCTGTTCTCCCGACTCCCCTCTCCACTCTCCCCTCTCCCCCCGCCACTCTCCCCTGCTCCGTCAAGATCCGGTACCGCAGCGCGGCGGTCGATGCAACGGTGGAGCTTCTGCCCGGCGACCGCTTCCGTGTTCGCTTCGTCCAGCCCTGCTACGGCATAGCTCCCGGCCAAGCGGCCGTCTGCTACCAGGGCGATCGCGTCCTCGGCGGCGGCTGGATCGAAGGGCCGTGACCCGCACTCGCTCACGCCTCCGTCTAGACGGGTGATGAGCCGCTGAGAAATGCCGGTTGTGGAAAAAGTCGAGAAATGGTCGGCCCAAGGACCATTCCGGCGGGCATGTCAGGCGTCAGGTCGCCACGGCCGGACGTCGCGGCTGGATGGGGACTGACCGCTTTGCCGCGGTCGGCTTCACCACTTTCACCCGCTATCGTCGGCGTTGGCCATCACCAACTCGCCCTTGTGAATCCCCTTCAAACCGCGCAACTGCGCCGCCATCTTCTGGAGCCTGGCCGATGGGCCGCGCAGCACGATCACTTCGAGGCAAAGGTCATGCGTCAGATGAACGTGAAGCGTCGACGCCACCAGGTCGTGGTTGTCGTGCTGTAGCTTCGCCAGATGGTCTCGCAGTTGCGGACGATGATGGTCGTAGACGAGCGTCAGCGTGCCGGCGGCGTCCTCGGATTTCTCCGCCCACGCCTGCTTCGTCAGCGTGTCATGGAGCAACTGCCGGATCGCCTCGCTGCGAGTCGCGAACTGCTGCTGCTGGCAGTACCGGTCGAACTGGTCGAGCAGATCGTCTTCCAACGAAACGGAGAACCGGACGATTTCGGACATGGCGTTGCGGGGCGTCAGCGAAGGGATAGGGACCGATCCACGCTATTCTAGCAGATCGCCATCCCGCAAACATATCGCCGGCGCTTACGTTGCCAGGAGAACGTTCGCCGTTCCGCCTTTAGACGGCGTGTCAGAACAACTCGGTCCGCATTTCTCACCGAGGCGTAGGGTGGGTCAAGCAAACCAGGGCGATGGTGGGGCTTCCGTCGCGGCAACTCGTTCTGCAAACCGACAGAGTGCAAATCACCGTTGATTGGTTTGCGAAGCCCCACCGTGTACTTGCGACGTCGACCCACCCTACGGTGAGAATTGCGGGCTCGGTCCGATTTTTCAGGAGCACTAGCTTCGCTGATTTGCGCTAATCGGTGAAATTAGCGAAGATTAGCGGTGATTAGTGTTCCGTGAAGATCGGGCCGCGTCAGGCCGCCGCGCCCTTCTCGCCGTCGAGCGTGACGGTCTTCAGCAATTTCCGCTGGTCGCTGTAGAGCTCGAGCGTGTTGTTGTCGGCCCGCAACAACGCGTAGCCGCCGTCGTAGCGGAGCTTGTGGCCCACAAACCGCCCGTCCTTCATCAGAATCGTCTGAATCGTGTCGGCGGGATCAGGCAGGCCGAGTTGACGCAGCGTTGCCGCCAAGAGATCATCGGAGATCGTCGATGGTTCCATGCTCTCCCCTTGTCGCAGTCTTCCATGTATCGGTTCCCAGCGGGGCGGCCGATGGGGCGTGTCGCCCGATGGTGTCTTACTCGACGCAGGCTTCCCGCCTTTCCACGGTCGGCGAAGGTACGGGCATGAAGCGGCAAACATGCTTGCTGTCTCGCTGCGCTCGCTTAGCAAGCATGGCACCCAAAATCGCGGCCGAGTCACCGCTTGCCCGCCCGACACTGCATGTAGTACTTCTGGACGTAGGCTACGCACGGCTGGCCGTTGGCTGCCCGCTGAGTGCAGCGAGCCTCGGGCGATCGGGCCTTTTCGAGAATCGCCTTCACCCGCGTCACCACCCCCTCGCGCACGTCTTGCTCGATGTCCTGCCGCGTCAAACCGAAGCAGGCGCAAATCGGCGCGTCGGGGTCTTTGGGGTAAACGGCCGTTCGCAGATCGCCCACCAGAAGCACCCGCTCGAAGGCGTCGAAGTAGACGACCTCGCATTGGGGCGAAGGACAGAAGTTGGCCGGATCGGCGACGGCCGGCGTGCGTCCCTCCGGCAGATAGAACTGCACCGTCTCCCGCGCGACCGGCTCACCTTTTGCGCCGCAGCGGGGGCAATACTCGGCCGTCGCATCCGGCTCGCGAACGAAGGCTTTATTCATCGGCAAGCTCCGTCGAAACACAACAGGCCGCGGCCAGCTACTGTAGTGATTCAGTCTGTGGGGGATTTTTGGGTGCCATGCTTGCTAAGCGAGCGTAGCGAGACAGCAAGCATGTTCGCCGTCGAATCATGCCCACGCAAGCGTGGGACATGGCGCCCATTCGT
>JBDKUC010000266.1:0-6855 GCA_039679885.1 Thermoguttaceae bacterium
TAGAGGCCGATCGCGCCCTGCACGCCGCCCGTCTCGATGTCTTCCCAAACCGTGGTGGCCGCGTCGGGCCCCTCGCCAGCCGGCCGCACGGTGAAGCACGATCCGAGCTTCGCGATGAGTTGCTCGCTGGTCATCTCAAACACGGCGGGCGGCAGCTCGATCGGCGTCCCGTCGGCGCGGCGGCCCTTGCTGCGGAACAGCCGGTGGGTCGGCATGACGATCAGGCCCGGATCATCCATCGCGACGCACATCATCAGCGTGTAGTTGGCCGGATGCGTCGGCGAGAGGAAGCCGCTGTCGTAGACCTGCTGCTTGTAGTTGCAGGCGGTCTCGTAGCGGTGGTGGCCGTCGGCGATGAAGATCGGCTTCGGGCCCATGATGGCCGAAAGCTTCGAGATGACCGAAACGTCCGTCAGCGGCCACATGCGGTGAACGACGCCCAAGTGGTCGGTCGCCACCAGCGGCGTCTTGTCGGCCACGGCCATGTCGAGCAGGTTCTGGGCCTCGCACTCCCGGTCAGGATAGAGGCCGAAGATCGGGCTCATCTGGGCCTTGGTCGTGACGGTCAGCATCAGCCGATCCACCTTGGCGGCCGGCAGCGTCTCTTCGTGCGGGAAGACTTGGCCCTCGCCGAAGCGCGTGAGCCATTGGCGGCAGAGGAAGCCACGGCGGATGTACTTCGTTCCGGCGGCGTCGAACTCCTGATGGTAGACATAGACGGCCGGGTCGGCCTCGGTGACGAGCACGCCCTGGTCTCGCCACTCCTTGTAGAACTTGGCGGCGCGGGTGTAGCGGTTGTTCTTCTCGTCGTCATCGCCCGGCTCGATCTTGTTCAGGTCGATGCGGATGAAGCTATTCGGGTGCCGCTTGTAGAACTCGTTCTGGAGTTCAGGACCGATCACATCGTACGGCGGCGTGACAACGTCGCTCAGCGATCCAACGCGGCCGAGGTTGTAGCGGATTCCACGGAAGGCTTGAATTTCGGGCATGGGAGTAGGTCTTGCGAGTTATGGTTTAGGCATTGGGTCTTTCGGGGGAGCTACACGCTGATTTGCCATGTTAACGCCGCCGGCCGCCCGCGCCCAGAGGCTGGCGTCCCCGTTCCGGTTATCGGAGGACACTGCTTCTCCGAACCGGCTGTTTGGGGTACACTTAAGACATGATGACGATCCGTGCGCATTTTGATGGCAACGTGTTTGTGCCCGACGAGACGGTGGACGTGCCGATCGGCAAATCGCTGGAATTGCAGGTTGAATGCGGTCCGCCGGCTGCCACGGCAAGCGCCGAGGATCTATTATCGCCGGTAATCGTGGGCTTAGACCCGGCGCTCTCGCAAGCCATTGCCTCCGATCCGAAATTGGCCGCTGAGAACATGTGACAATGCCGCTTGATGTTCCCGATGGCCAACGCTGTTTCGTCGACGCCAACATCCTCTATTACTGCTTCGTGGAAACGCCGCCGTTCAGCGTGTTCTGCCGGCAGTTCCTGACGCGCGTGCAAGATGGGAATGTCGTCGCGCTGACCGACGTTCGCGCGATCAGCGATTGTGTTCACAAGGTAATCTTGGCCGAGGTAAGCCACCGCTTCGGGCGAACGCGAGACGGCCTTGTCGGCTGGCTGAAACAACACCGGGAGGCGTTGGCCGACCTGCCGAAGACGGCGCAGGCTTGCGGCCGGTTGCTGCAACTCCGGCTGAGCGTGGTTCGGAATGATTTCACCATGCTCCCGACCGCGGTCGCAATTGCCCAGCAGCATCAACTACTTTTGAACGATGCCGGCATCGTCGCCCAAATGCAGCGCCACGGCGTCACCCACCTCGCCACCAATGACGACGATTTCGACCGCGTGCCAGGCGTCACAGTATGGAAGCCGCGGCCATGCCTTACTTGCGCGATGTGACGAGCGCTTCACCGGTTTACACCGACCAATCGACAACAGACAAGCCTGGAATCGGCCGGAAGTCGCGCAGATTGCGGGTTACCAGCGTGCCGCCGTTTTCCATCGCTATCGCCGCGACTCGGAGGTCGGGATGCTTGATGCCGAGTTTCATTCCTTTAAGGTGATCGAATCGTTCGATTGCCGGCTCGGTGAACGACAGGACATTGAAGCAGCTTAGCACTTGGACGGAATCGACCAACCGCCGATACGCATGGGCGAGTTGCGAGTTGCCTTTGGCTCGCCGTAGAAGCGTGTACCAGCCCGACAATTGCTCCTCGACGGTAATGACCGTCGTCGCCAACTCACGGATGGGGCGGGAGAGCACTCGCTCGCATACCAGAGCGTGCCCTTCCTGAAACAACACCAACGTATCCGTGTCGAGTACGTGGAGAGTCATTGGCGTCAGAGGTCTTCGGTCTGTTGCCGATATTCGGCCATCGCGTCCTTCCACGGCTGAAGCAAGGGGTCGTCCTTGAGCATCCCGGCGAACTGGGCCAGCGGATGTTCTCCGCCGCGGATTTCCAGATCAAACACCTCGGCGCCCGCCTCCAGGCGGGAATCGATCAGCTTGCGGAGCTTTTCGACGGCTTCTTCGCGGGTGGCAGCCTCGGTTTCCAGACCCCAAATCCCCCCGCTGCTTGCGCGGAAGGCGTTTTGGCCGATGGGTTCGACGATGATGGGGATTTCCACTGGCCGTTCTCCTCGCAGTCTCGACTCAGGCCACCGCGGAGTATTTTACCCGCCACGTCGAAGTTGGTTCAATACCTGTAATATTCCGGCTTGAACGGCCCGTTGACGGGAATGCCGAGATACTCGGCCTGCTTCTGCGTCAGCTTCGTGAGCTTCACGCCAAGCTGGTCGAGGTGCAGCCGGGCGACTTCTTCGTCCAGATGCTTGGGCAGTGTGTAGACGCCGATCGGGTACTTGTCGGATTCGGTCCAGAGGGCGATCTGGGCGATCACCTGGTTGGTGAACGAGTTGGACATGACGAACGACGGATGGCCGGTCGCGCAGCCGAGGTTCACCAGACGCCCTTCGGCCAGCAGGATGATCGAGCGGCCGCTGGGCAACGTGTAGCGGTCGACAAGCTGCTTGATGTTCACGTGCTTGACGCCTGGCAGCTTTTGCAGGCCGGCGACGTCGATCTCGAGGTCGAAGTGCCCGATGTTGCAGACGATGGCGTCTTCGGGCATTTGCTTCATGTGCTCGACCGTGATGATGTCGCGGCATCCGGTGCAGGTGACGAAGATGTTGCCGCGCGAGGCCGCGTCGTCCATCGTCGTGACCTCGTAGCCCTCCATCGCCGCCTGCAGGGCGCAGATCGGGTCGATCTCGGTGATGAGCACCCGGGCGCCGTAGGACCGCATCGAACTGGCGCAGCCCTTGCCGACGTCGCCGTAGCCGCAGATGACGACCACCTTGCCGGCGACCATGATGTCGGTCGCCCGTTTGATGCCGTCGGCCAGCGACTCGCGGCAGCCGTAGAGGTTGTCGAACTTGCTCTTGGTGACCGAGTCGTTGACGTTCATCGCCGGGATGCCCAGCTCGCCCCGCTCGTGCATCTGGTAGAGGCGGTGGACGCCGGTGGTCGTCTCTTCCGAGAGGCCGCGAATGCCGGCCAACAGGTGGCGATACTTCGCGTTGTGGACGATGGCCGTCAGGTCGCCGCCGTCGTCGACGAGCATGTTCAGCGGTTGCCCGTCGGGGAAGTAAAGGGTCTGCTCGATGCACCAGTCATAGTCGGCGTCGGTCTCGCCCTTCCAGGCGTAGACCGGCACGCCAGTAGCGGCGATGGCGGCGGCGGCATGGTCCTGGGTCGAGAACTTGTTGCAACTGCTCCACTGGACCTCGGCGCCGAGCTCCTTGAGGGTCTCGATCAACACCGCGGTCTGGATCGTCATATGGAGGCAGCCGGCCACGCGAACGCCGCTCAACGGCTTGCTGCTGCCGTACTTGCGCCGCAATGCCATGAGGCCGGGCATTTCCCGCTCAGCCAATCGGATCTCTTTCCGCCCCCAGTCGGCCTGGCTCAGATCGGCAACCTTGTACGGCAGCTTGGTTTCAACTTTCGGCACGGCAGGACTCCTATAGGGGCGAGAAACAAATGGCGTGGAAAGCCGCTATGATAACAAATCCTTCGCCGCAGGGAGAGTGGGCTCGCGGGGCAGGCGGGAGGATTGGGCGGTGGGGCAGGTTGGCAATCTGCCAGAGACCGACGAAACGCTCGTTTGGCGCGGGCCCTTCCTCGGAACAAGCAGCCCAGGAATCGCGGTCGAGCGGTTCACGAGCTTAAGAATGTCTCTGGTTCGATCCCGGCCTCGCGAAGCACTGCCCGCAAGGTTCCTTCCGCCATCTCACGGGCGTGATGCGGCAGCGTCACTTTGCGGCCGGTTGCCGCGTGCCGCCAGACCTCATGGCTGCCTGGCCCTGTCCGGTCGAACGCCCAGCCCAGGGTCCGCAGCCGCTTGGCCACTTCGTGATACTTGAAGCCCGCCAACCGGCCCATCAGCGCACCCCGACGGGAATCACGAGGTCCAGCACGCCATTGTGGGCCAATGGCGACAGGGCGGGTGGCAACGGGTCGCCATGTTCGAGGCAAGACTCGGCGATCTTCCGCGCCAATCCTTGCGCAATTTCGACGGCCTCCATGACACTTCGCCCCTCGGCCACGAGTCCAGGAACGTCCCGGCTCGTCGCAACATAACCGCCCTCCGCCAACGGCTCGACGTGAATCTGGATGGCTACTTCGTCCATAGGGCACCCTCCAAGATGCTGCCCAATTATACCGCGCATCGCACAGCCGAGTCCGAAGGCAGGTTGCCAACCGGCCCCACGCCGCGGCGCTACTTCGCCTGCTCTTCCTTGTCGAAGGCGGCGTCGAAGGCGACGCGGCTGGGCTCGAAGTCGATCTTGTGGACGAAATCGACGGCTTCTTTCGCGCCGCGGTCGCGGTCCATGCCGCTGTCTTCCCATTCGACGGAGAGCGGGCCCGTGTAGCTGGCGGCGTTCAGCGCGCGGATGATCTCCTCGAAGTTCACCCCGCCGCGGCCCAACGAGCGGAAGTCCCAGCCGCGGTGCGGATCGCCAAAGTTCAAATGGCTGCCGAGGATGCCGCTTCGGCCGTTCAAGGTGACGATCGCGTCCTTCATGTGGACGTGGTAGATGCGGTCCGGGAACGCGCGGATGAACTCGACCGGATCGACCCCTTGCCACATCAGATGGCTCGGGTCGAAGTTGAAGCCGAACTCCTCGCGATAGTTGAGCACCTCGAGCGCACGCTCCGCTGTATACAGGTCGAAGGCGATTTCCGTCGGGTGCACTTCGAGGGCGAACTTCACGCCGCACTCGCCGAACACGTCGAGAATCGGATTGAACCGCTCGGCCAGCAGCTCGAAGCCCTCGTCGATCATCTCAGGCGTCACCGGCGGGAAGGAATAGAGGAGATGCCAAATGCTCGACCCCGTGAAGCCGTTGACGACGCTGACGCCGAGCTTCTGAGCGGCCCGGGCGGCGTTCTTCAATTCCTCGGCGGCTCGAGCGTTCACGTCGGGCGGATTCCCGTCGCCCCAGACGTGCGGCGGCAGAATGGCCTTATGCCGTGGGTCAATGTTGTCCAACACGGCCTGACCGATCAGGTGCGCACTGATCGAGAAGACCTGCAGGTTGTTCTTCTCGAGGAGTTCTCGCTTCTTCGCGCAGTAGTCGTCCTCGCTCAGCGCCTTCTGGATGTCGAAGTGATCGCCCCAACAGGCCAGTTCGAGGCCGTCGTAGCCGAACTCGTTGCACTTCCGGGCCAACTCGGCCAGAGGGAGGTCCGCCCATTGGCCGGTAAACAGCGTCACAGGTCGCGACATGGTTTGCTCCTTGATTGCGGGAGCCGGCATTTTGTCGCAACCGAGAGCGTTCCGCAAGTCCCTAAGGCACGCATCACGCTCCGCTTGATGAAAAAGGGCGTCAATTTCCAGGGTATCTCCCTGGCATCACGCGGAGCGTGATGAGTACCGGATGAGTGCATTGGCAAACCAGTTGACGTTGACCCAGTCTGCCGTTCCATTAGAATGCCCCGCAAGCCGCAATGTTTGCCAAATCAGCGTTTTCTTACAGGAAAGTCGGATGAGCGAGCCCGTTCCGCAACCGTCAGCCAGCAGCGAGACCGCTTTGGACGCCGCAAGGCGCGAGAAGCTGCACAAAATAAGCGAGCTGGGTATCGACCCTTGGGGCTCGCGTTTCGACGACCACCAGCCGATTGCCGGCATCCGCGCCCGCGAAAACGAGATCCGCGTCGAGCCGTTTAGCGACCGCCGGAACGGCGGGCCAAGCGAGCCGCAGCATCCGCCCGAGCAGACCGGGCCGAAGGTCCGCGCCGCGGGGCGAATCGTGCTGCGTCGCCCCTCCGGCAAGATTCATTGGCTCCAGGTTCGCGACTGGACGGGCACGATTCAGGTGATGATCGGCAAGTCGCAAGTCGGCGACGAGAACTTCGCGCTGGCCCAATGCTTCGACCTCGGCGACATCATCGGCGTCGACGGCGAGCTGCGCCGAACACGGACCGGCGAACTGACGATCTTCGCCGAGAAGCTGACGTTCCTGAGCAAGTCGCTGGCCACGCCGCCCGAGAAGCACAAGGGCTTGGCCGACCCCGAGCTGCGCCAGCGGAGGCGCTACCTCGATCTGATCCACACCGACGGCGTGCTCGAACGTTTCTTGCGGCGGACGAAGATCGTTCAGTCGATCCGCAACACGCTGGCCGCCCGCGGGTTCGTCGAGATCGAGGGTCCAACGCTGCACGCGATTGCCGGCGGGGCCGCCGCGCGGCCCTTCATCACGCACCACAACGCGCTCGACATCGACCTCTATCTGCGGATCGCGCTCGAGTTGCATCTGAAGCGGCTCTTGGTCGGCGGCATCGAGCGGGTC
>JBDKUC010000341.1:0-2309 GCA_039679885.1 Thermoguttaceae bacterium
GCGTGTAGAAGTCGATCGCGTGGCAGCCAGCCCCCGTCGTAAGCAGACCGAGTGCTAGCAAGGCCAGCAGACTCGGACGGCGACGTTGCGTTCGGGGGTCGGCTCTCATGGACTCGATTGGGCTCACCAGGCAACGCGGAACGGCTGTTTGGGTAGTCTAGGATGGCGCGTTCGCGACATTGCGAGCCATTCAGCCCGCAACAATCGGTATAATCGGCAAACCCTACCCAGAACTTTTGTCCTTCCAGCCCGGCCCGCGAAAACGCCAGCGCGGTATCTCCAACAGATCTCATGGGTGCCATGCGGCGCCATGCTTGCTAACCGAGCGCAGCGAGACAGCAAGCATATTTGCCGCCACGTCATCCACGAGACAGACGTCAGCGCGGCGGCTCGGTCGGCGTCCGTGGCGGCACGGGGAGGTCGGCGTAGATCACCTCGTTGCCGAGGTCGCTGTTCGCCCGGGCGAGCGTCTGCCCGTCTCGCCGCAAGATTAGGCTCTGCCCGAAGCCATGCCAGCCCGGCTGGTCGGGAACGGACCAATTGGCGCCGATGATGTTCACGTCCGCCGTTCTCGCGATCTCGGGCAGCCGCTTCGCGAACCAGTCGCTCCCCGGTTCGTCCACCCAGGCGATCGAGTAGAGCAGGTGATCGACACGGTTCTGCTTCAGCTTCGGCGGCTCGGTATTGATGTCGTAGCAGATGAGCAGCCCCAAGCGGCCGTAGGGCGTATCGAGGAACTGATGGCCGCGGTCGCCGGTCGATGCCCAGCCGCGTTCGGCCCAAGGCCAAGGGCTCAACTTTCGATAGTGGAGGGCGATCTTGCCGGCCGGATCGACGAGCACCAGCGTGTTGAAATACCGCCGGTTCTTCGGCTCGAACTCGACGAACGGGACGGTCAGATAGATGCCCAGTTCCTTGGCCAAGTCGCCGAAGGCACGCGTCGACTCGCCGGGGACGGTCTCCGCATAGCCCTTCGGCGAGACGCCCTGCAGGCCGGGCGACACCGGCCGGCCTCGGACCTGCCACGTCAGTCGGATGTCGTGGCTCATGTAGCCGGTGATGGCCGTCTCAGGCAGGACAACGATCTTGGCGCCGTTTTTCGCCGCCTGGCGGACCAACGGTTCGATCGCCTTCCTGTTTTCGGCCGGTTTGGCCCAGCGCGAGATGAACTGCACCGCCGCGACGCGGACCGTCGCCGGCCGCGTGTCGGCCGCCGGCGCATCAACGGCAAAAGCCACGCCAACGAAAACGCAACAAAGCAATAACGCGCCCGGACACCGCGGCCTGCAATTCATCGTCCAGCCACTGACCAGAGGTCGTTGATAAGCATACCGGTTTGTTCGAGGCTGGCCTCCAGGTCAGCCAGGCGAACCGTCAGTTCGAGTTCGTCGACATCGTCGAGGCCACCATGCTCGACGGTCTGCGACGCAGTTCTGATCAGCTTCTGAAGAGCAGGCTGAAGCCGCAGGAATCCGTACTGCAGTGCGCGATACTTGGCGGCAACGATCTTGAACTCGACACTGTCTTTTGGGCTCCTCTCACCGGCGCTCGTTAAAGCCGCAGAAATCGCGTTGATCTCCTTTTTCAGGCATGACAACGCATCGATGTATTCTCTACAGAGCGAACTCAGCCTTGAGGCCCTACCCTCCGTAATATCCGTGCTCATGGCCGCTCCTCCCAACTCTTAAGGGCGTCAAACGTCTCCCAGAGACGCCGTAAGGACTTGACTTGGCGAATCTGATCGTAACCCGCCACGGTGTTCGCAAGCAGTTCATCACGTCCCGTGGTGAAATTGCTGATGACCAGCGAAGAAAATGCGAATTCGTGACGCAACCTGTCGCCACCGACGTGCCGAACCACCTCGTCCACTATTTTACCATATTCGCCAGAACGATAATGGATGTCCACGTCCGCACGGTCGGCCCACCAAAGATCCTCCTTGGTCACCAGGGTCAGAATCCAGCATTTGCGGGCGTTGAGGCGAATGTGCGGGGCGAGTCTCTTCAGGACGCTCAACTCATCGGCGCGGCTCTCTTGCAGAAAGTCGGCGAGAAAGGCCGCCTTGTCGCCATGATAGAGTCGGTGTTGCTTGTAGCTGATTTCCCCCAGACTGTGATATCCGTACGAACTGGCGATGACAATGCCGCGGTATCCACCCGCCCCGATCGTCCTCTCCACGTCTGACCAGGTCGCATCGCGGCGATGCCGCTGACCAGGTGGCACAACAAGTTCTACCGCGGGGTCATCGGCCAAGGCAAAATGTTCGAGGTCGATGCTTTCCTGATAAGCTCCTGGAATATCCAACAATC
>JBDKUC010000201.1:0-8222 GCA_039679885.1 Thermoguttaceae bacterium
AGCGTGCAATTGAAGCAGCGTCCTCGCCCCGTCCCCCCGTCCCCATCCACACAGTCAGCCCCTGCGTCAGAACGTCAGGAAGATTATCTTCAGTATTCTCTTCGGGGTCAGCGTCCTATTGACGGCCGACCAAGCGTTGGCGGAGGTGGGTGGACAAAAGGCATGCCACGCCGTGCAGCAGGGAAAGCTGGTGGAGCTGTGTTCGCCGTTCTTCGTGTTTCGCCTGGATACCACGGCCGGATTGCGGGCTCAATCCTGGGAAAATCGGCTTGCGGGGCAGACGCTCAAACTGGGCGATGGGCCGGAGTTGGACATCGACATCGGCCTGCCCGATCATCCGCTGCAAACGCCGCCGCTGGTAGTCTCGGCCGTCCAGGTCAAGCGTGAAGGGGAAACCGGCGAGGTTGTCTTCACGCTGGCGGCCAAAGAACCGGCGCTATCGGCCCTGGTAACGTATCGTTGGAACGCCAAGGAACCCGTGCTGCGGAAGTTCGTTGAGATCACGAACAAGAGCGACCGCGAGTTGAATCGCCTGTTGAACGTCCGCCTCGGCACTTATCGCACCGCCGCCAGGCTCACCGAGCACGAGCAGGGATTTCCCGCTTATCTTGACGGTGCGTTCTTTACGAGCCTTGCCCATCCTGCGGGTTGGGCGACCGCGAAGGACGGCCAAGCGGGCCTGCGACAGTATCCGGGCATCAAAGTGCCGCCGGGGAAGCGTTTTGAGTGCATGGAGGCCGTTTACGGCGTGGCCAAGGCGGGCGAGGCGCGAAAGACGTTCGTTGCACACGTGCGTAGCCGCATGCGCCGTGCTTTGCGCGGGCACGATAAGCCGTACGCAATCTTCGAGGCCTTTGGCAGCAATCCCACCGGACAATTCCACGAGACCGAAAAACACATCCTCGACAACATCGCCAAAGTGGCCGAAGGACAACGCCAAGCCAGGTATCATTTCGACTTCTATTCCATCGAGTTTTGGGTGGATCGTTGTGGCGACCTGAAACGCTTCGACCCCGTCCGTTTTCCCAACCGGCTAACGAAGATTCGGGCGCAGTTGGCCAAGCTCGGCATCGCGCCGGCGCTGTGGATCGACAGCGGCGGCAACGCCGGGTGGTCGATCGGCTGGAATCCGGCGGTCAAAGACTGTGTTGCCAAAGACAATGTTTTGTGCCGGGCCACGGAACCGATCCAGTCGATGTATGTCGAAGCGTTCCGCCACCACATCCGCCACAACGGCGTGCGGCTGCTGAAGTTCGACAACCTTGCAACAACCTGCTCGAATCCAAAGCATGAGCATCTGCCCGGCATCTATTCGACCGAGCCAATCGAGAA
Organism: Thermoguttaceae bacterium; assembly: GCA_039679885.1. Classification (GTDB taxonomy): domain Bacteria; phylum Planctomycetota; class Planctomycetia; order Pirellulales; family Thermoguttaceae; genus JAJFUI01. The sequence goes on from JBDKUC010000201.1 coordinate 1,333, forward strand.
CGCGCAAATCGAGTTGTTGCATGCGTTGGACGCGGAATGTCCCGATGTGTTCCTCATACTCTATTGGGGTCACAGGTCGCCGTGGTGGCTGTTGCACGGCGACACGCTATTTGACTCCGGTCTCGGCATCGAGGCGGCCAGCCCCAGCGATCTGCCAGCCCCCCACATTCGCGACAGCATCACGCAGAAGATGGATCAGGCCCAATGGGTGGCCAATCAGAATGTGCCGCCACTGGGCAAGGATTCGCTGGGGGTTTGGCTGTCCGACTGGTCATGGAACAGCCAGGTGGGCAAGGAGCGATGGCAAGGCGGTTTTGTCATGGACTTATGCCGCGGCAGCATGTTGGCCCAGCCATGGAGTGACACGCCCTGGTTGTCGCCGCCCGAGCGCAAGCAGATGGCCGATTTCATTGCCTTACTGAAAGCGCGTCCCGAGTGTTTTGGGAATCCCCGCTTCATCCTCGGCGATCCCGCGAAAAACGAGCCTTACGGCTATTGCTGCACGGACGGCAAGCGAGCATTCTTGGCATTGCACAACTCCTGCTGGAAGGACAGTCTGGTGTCGTTGGAACTGAACTCGACTTGGGGGCTGCCGGATGGTCAGGCATGGGACCTGTGTCGCTGGTATCCCGAACCGGCGCGACTTCAGGGCGATGGGACGTCGCTGGGCAACACGGTTTCTATCGCCCTGCGTCCGTTCGACATCGTGTTATTGGAAGTCGTGCCGCACGGGCAATCACCCTCATTGAATCGCAGCTTTCCGTCGATGCCGATTTCTGTTCGTTTTTCCGAGCCGAGCCGTACACTCGACATCAGTGTTACGAAGAACGGTCCGTCGGATAAATTGAAGTCGACGGCGCCGTGGACCGTGCTTTCGCCCACCGAGGCGACGTCTGTCGGCGGGGTCACCTTGACGAAACTGAAGGACACTTCCATTCTTGCCAGCGGCAAGAATCCGATGACCGACACCTGGACAATCACGGCCAACACCGATCTGGCCGGCATCACGGCGTTTCGCCTGGAAATGCTGCCCGATCCGAGCCTGCCCGGTTCGGGCCCCGGGCGGGCGTGTAACGGCAATTTCTTGCTAAACGAGTTCCGCGTGAAAGCGTGGCCGCGAGGCAATTCCGCGGCGGCCGCATCGGTGACGCTCCACGATCCGGTGGCGGAGTTCGCTCGATCCGAGTTTGGGAAGTTGCCCGTTGCCGCCGCCATCGACGGCGATCCGAAAACGTTCTGGTCGGTCGATCCGTTCGGAGGGCTCCCGCATACTGCGATTTTCCATGCAAGGCAGCCGATCGGCGTCGCCGGCGGCACGACGTTGCAGTTCACGATGGAGCACGGGCAGCAAGAGACGGGTTCCAAGCATACTCTTGGCCGGCTGCGGCTCTGGGTCACAACGGCCAAGCCGCCCGTCGCAACCCCCAAACCACCCCTGACAAGATCGCTCTTAGTCAGGACGCAGACGCCGGCATCTCGCAACGGTGGCACGTTGGTGGTCGCCGTTGAAATGACAAAAAACTCTGCTCCGCTCCGCATCGGTGGTCTCGGCAAGGTCTTTTCCGCCAAGGGGAAAGTGGCCGCGCAAACTGTCGCGTGGCAACCGGTACTGGGAACGGACACGCCTCCATCGTGTTGGCAGGCGTGGCGGACCGCCATCGAACCCTCGGCTGAGGCACAGCTCGTGAAACTGGAGATTACCACCTCACTTCCCAATGAGGTCGATTTGAACTGCAGCAGCCATTTTTTGCCGAAGTGATTCGATGAGACAACTGTGGCACGATCAAACAAGCTGGAAAACGAACGGTGCCAGGAACCGTTTTCAAGGACCGGGTCTGTGGGAACCCCGGGCGGGCAACTGCCGGGGCTACCCGATCCGGAATGTCCCCCGGAAGGTCCGCCCGCCTTTCAGAAATCAACTTTCTGTCAGTGAGAGCTTTTTTGGGCGCGGTTCTCCCCACCCAGGGCAACGCCGCGTTACTGCAACAGCCTCGGCCGCTGTTTGAAGAGCTTTAGGATCAACTCGCCAAAGAGGCTGTTGGCCCAAGCGAACCAGGGACGCGTGAACTTGCGAGCGTCGTCCCGGTCGAACGCTTCGTGCATGAAGCCAGTGCCTGCATGGGTCCGTTGCAGCAACGCGAGGCAGGCCGAAATCTCGGCGTCGTTGTCGCTGGTCAACGCCCGCAGCGTGATGCCCAACGGCCAGATCATGTTTCGTCCGACGTGCGGCCCGCCCGTCCCTTCGCCGGCCTTGCCTTTGGAGAAGTAGGGATTTCCGTCGGAGAGAATCAGCCGCCGCGTCGATTGATAAACCGGGTCATCGCGTTCGACGGCGCCGAGATAGGGCAACGACAGCAGGTTCGGGGCGTTGGCGTCGTCGATGCAATAGTGGTTCCCGAATCCATCGACCTCGAACGCGTAGACCTTGCCGGCTTGCGGATGGTTGACGGCGGCGTACTGGCGCAAGGCGTTGGCGACCTCGTCGGCCAAGGCCCGGCATCGCGAGGCAGTGTCTCCATCGTGGCGGATGCGTTCGAGCATCTCGGCCGCCTGCCGCAGTGAGACGACCGCGAAGAAATTCGAGGGAACCAAGAATGGGAACACCGTCGCGTCGTCGCTGGGCCGAAACATCGAGCAGATCAAGCCGACGGGCCGACAGGGCCGGCCGTAGCCGCCGCCCGGCAGCGTGTCGGTCGCCGAGCAGCCGCACCGCAGGAAACGGTACGGACCGGGGCCGTGCTTGCGTTGCTGCTCTTGGAACGTCCGCAGCACCAACAGCATGGCTTTCTGCCAGGCGTCGTCGAAGGGGGACGATTCGCCCGTGGCCTTCCAGTAGCCGTAGGCCAGCCGAATCGGATAGCAGAGCGAGTCGATCTCCCACTTGCGTTCGTGAACGCCCGGCTTCATCTCGGTCTTGTCGTTGCGCCAGGGGCCTTGCCGCGACGCGTCTTTGTAAAAGGCGTTCGCGTACGGGTCTTTAAGAATATTCCGCGTCTGCCGGCGAATGGTCCCTTCGATCAGTCGCCGCAACGGTTCGTCGTCCTTGGCCAACGGAACGTACGGCCAGACCTGCGCGGTGCTGTCGCGCTGCCACATCGCGTCGATGTCGCCGGTGATGACATACGTGTCAGGCTTGCCGTCGCTGATCGAGTAGTCGACCGTCGTGTCGAGCGTGTTGGGGAAGCAGTTCTCGAACAGCCAAGCGAGTTCCTTGTTGCCGATCGATGACTTGACCTCGGCGATCGTGCGTTCGACGGCCTCGCTTCGGAACTTCCGCATCGCCGTCGCGGTGCGAACGACGGGGAATGACTGATCGGCTGCAGCGAAGCTGACGCGGCCCAGAACGGCAGTCGAAGCGACAACGGACGCGCCACGCAGAAAGTCTCGACGGTTCATGATGGAATTATCTCAACGGCCCAACTAATCTAAGGACGTGTAAATGAATAAGTTGTCCAACTCGGGTGGCACGCCCTGGAAGGGCGTGACGCATGTTGCGCGGCAGTTTGCCAATCTACCACGCCCTTTCAGGGCGTGCCACTCATCGGAATTCCGTCAAGCTATTCTTTGACGGCCACTAACCGGTTCATGGCGGTCGATGCTCGCAAGCGCCACCAACAGCGAGGAAACCATCTCTTCCGTGTGGCCGGCCGTGAGGCTGAGCCGGAGGCAGGCTTCGCCGTCGGGAACGGTTGGTGGGCGGATCGCCGGAACGAAAAACCCGCGATCGTGGAGTTGCTGCGAAAGGGCCACGGCCCGCTCCGGCTCGCCGACGATGATCGGAATAATCTGACTGACCGACGCGCCGACGTTCCAGCCCCGCGCGGCCAGCTCCGTGCGCAGCGCGGCTGATCGAGCAAGAAGCGCCTGACGGCGTTGCGGCTCGTCGCGGACGATGTCGAGCGCGGCGATTGCAGCGGCGGCCATCGCGGCCGGCGCCGCGGTCGAGAAGACGTACGGCCGGGCGCGGTTCATGAGCCACTCGACCAGCGACCGGCTACCAGCGACGAAGCCGCCGATGCTGCCGAGCGCCTTGCTCAGGGTGCCAATCCGCACGGGGATGCGGCGATCAACGCCCAGATGCTCGGCGACGCCGCGCCCATTGCGGCCGAAGACGCCCGTCGCGTGGGCCTCGTCGACCATCAGCATCGCCTCGTAGCGATCAGCCAGATCGGCCAGTTCACCGAGCGGCGCGAGGTCGCCGTCCATGCTGAAGAGGCTGTCGGTCACGATCAGCCGCCGGCGGTACTTGGACGATTTGTCGAGCAGTCGGGCAAGCTGGCCGCAGTCGTTGTGCGGATACGAGCGAACATCGGCCCGCGACAGCCGGCAACCATCCCAGAGGCTAGCGTGATTCTTTCGGTCGCAATAAACGACGTCGCCGGGCCCGGCCAGCGCGGCGATCGTCCCCGAGTTGGCGGCGAAGCCGGACGAGAAAAGCAGGGCGGCCTCGGTTCCCTCGAACTCGGCCAACCGTCGCTGCAAATGATCGTGCAGGCTGGCATGGCCGGTCACCAGCGGGCTGGCGCCGCTTCCCCAGCCGTCGCACTGGATCGCCTCGCCCACGGCGGCGGCCAGACGTGGATCGGCAGCCAGGCCGAGATAGTCGTTGGAGCCGAAGTTCATCAGTTCACGGCCGTCGATCGCGAGCCGAGCCGACTGCGGCGTCGTGCGAATCCGCAATCGCCGGCGGAGGCTCTTGCGCCCCAGCGCTTCGAGTTCATCGTCGATCCACGACAGGTTGCTCTTCACTCCCCGCTCCCACGATCCGCTATTCACGAACATGCTTGCTGTCTCGCTGCGCTCGCTTAGCAAGCATCCGCACCCCGCTCCCACGGTCCGTCGTTCACTACCCACTACCCACTATCCACTATCCACTAACCACTATCCGAGGACTTCCCGCACGAGGACGCGGCTGCCTTGGACCTTAACCACTTCGACCGTTGCGCCGCGGCCGATCACTTCGCCGTCGGCGATCACGTCGACGAGCATTTCGCCGAAGCGGGCCTTGCCGCTGGGCGTTAGCTGGGTGGTTGTGGCGCCGCGGGCGCCCACCAGTTCGTGGAAGTCGACCAGGGCCTCGCGACGGCGGATCGTTTCGGCCTCGTCGCCGGCCGGCGGTTCGAGCATCATGCGGCCCAGCAGGCGGGATCGCGGCAGGCGACGCCGCATCAAGATGGCGAAGGCGATGACGCCGGCGGCGGCTCCGACCACCGTGAGCAGCGATGTCTGCAACTGTTCGAGTTGATATTCGTTGCGAGGCAGCCCGGTCCAGGTCTGGCTGGCGAGGATGATCGAAGCCAACACCATCGCCCCGCCGCCGAGCCCAAAGATGCCGAAGCCGGGAATGACGAAGACTTCAAGCAGAATGCAGGCGATGCCAGCAACGAACAGCAGGACGAGGAGCCAGCCGGCCGTGCCGCCGAGCGAATGGCTCCAGAAGAACAGGAGGAAGCAGACGACGGCGACGAAGGCGCCGATGCCCATGCCGGGCGAGTGAAGTTCGATGTAGAGGCCGGCGAATCCGATCATCAGCAGCAGCACGGCGAGGCCGGGAGTAGCCAGGGCGCGAACGAGCACATCGGCCCAGCCCGGCTCGACCAAGGTCGGATCGTCTTCGAGGCCGAAAAGCTGCTTGAACTGCGCGAAGTTGTCGACGACGTTGGCCACGTCGAGGTCGGCCGCCTGCTGCCCGTCGAGCTGCAACGGACGCCCCGGGTTCGTCACCATCACGTCCTTCTGCCACTTCGCTCGGTCGGGCTGGCCATCGAGTTCCTCGTCGCTGAAGTATTCGGCCTCGCCGCCGAGCCGTTTCATGCGGAAAACGGTAAGACTCGGGTCGATCATCGCGGCCCAGAGAGACCAGTTGCGGCCTTTGGCCTTCGAGAGCGAGTCGCGGATCGTTTGCCGGGCCGCTTTGATGGCCTCGGGCGACGGCGAATCGGCGCCGAGGCCCCCGAGCACCGCGTGCGGTCCCATGATCAATTGATCGCAGGCCATCGCCACGGCCGCCGCATCGCCACGCGCCTGGTCGGGCACATAGGCCACAGTGAAAACCTTCTTCGAATCGAGATCGGCCAACGTGTTGGCCAGCCGCATCGCGTCGACCAGCGACCCGCCGTCGCTGTCGATCCAGAGGCAGATGAAGTTGACGTTGTTCCGGTCGACCTGTTCCTGGATCATCCGCTCGAGCCGGTTGACCGCCTCGAAACGAATCGGGCCTTTCATGTCGATGCGGACCGGCCGCCAACCGCCCTCGAGCGACGGGTCGTGGGCGACCGCCGTCGGGGGCAACTCCAGCGCCCGGGCGACCTCGCGGCGGTCGCTGGCCAGATACTTGACCAGCCCACGCTGCCGCAACTCGTTGCCGGAAAATTGTCCCTGTTCGCCGGCTTCCTTCACGACGACCGGCTCTTTCGACGCGCGACGCTTTTTCAGTTCCGCCAGTCGATCGAGCGTTACGTACTCTTGGCCGACGTCGGTTTCGACGGCCAGAACCTTCACTGCCGGGTCCAACATGCCTTGGACGATGGCGGTGGGAAGCGTCCGACGTCGGGCGGCGATCTCGTCGTAGGCGATCCGGACGGTTTGCGTCAGCGTCGGCTCGTCAATGCCGGCCGCGCCCAGCGTCGCGTCCTTGGCCATGATGATCTCTTCGCAAGCGATCACCGGAAGGATGGCGTGCCCTTCGATCGGTTGCGGCACATAGGCCACGGTCCGCACACCGCCGAGCGCGTTGCTCGACAGGTAGTTCGCCAGGGAGTAGGCGGCGGCGAAGTCGCTTCGCTTGCCGGCGTCCTTCTGCCCTTTCGGCACGTCGAACTCGATGACCAGCGAGAGTCGAACGTGCTGGCGGTTGGCCATCTCGACCGCCCGGTCAACCGCGCGGCGAG
>JBDKUC010000086.1:0-15741 GCA_039679885.1 Thermoguttaceae bacterium
TGCCGACACTGTTCCGAAACCCAGCCGGGATGTCTCCAACCCCCCCGCGTCCCTAGCGCGCCGTCCCTTGCTGCGCGGCAACGCTGGACCGCTCTCTATAATCCATTCAGGATAGCGACGGCCGCCAACCGTCGCATGGGCGACGCTCGTCGATGCGCGATGCGCCGCCTGCGGCCGCATTCCAAGACCATGCTCGGGCGATCCTAACATGCCAAAACGCAAACAAATCTCGCTCACGATCGACGACACGCCGATCCAGGTGGACGCGGGCACGACCATCATGGAGGCCGCCGAAAAGCTCGGCATCCGTATCCCTCGGCTCTGCTACCATCCCGACCTGAGCCTGATGGGCTCGTGCCGCGTCTGCGTCGTGGACGTGAAGGGCATGGGCTACTACCTGACCGCATGCAGTTCCCAGGTCTGGGAAGGGATGGAGGTGCAGACGAACTCGCCTGAAATCCGGCAGGCCCGGCGAGACATCGTCGAACTGCTCCTGGACAATCACAACATGGATTGCCAGACCTGCGAGCGCGACGGGCATTGCGAACTGCAAAACCTGGCCTATGCGATGGGCGTTCGCGAGCGGCTCTTCGAGGGCCGGCGGAAGCGGTTCCCGCTCGAAAACTCGAGCCGCAGCGTCATCCGCGACAGCGAGAAGTGCGTCCTCTGCGGCCGATGCGTCCGCGTCTGCGCCGAGATCCAGGGCGTCCACAACCTGAGCCAGCACGGCCGCGGGTTCGAGACGGTCGTCGGCCCGGCGCACATCGCCAACATGGACGACTCGGTTTGCATCCAGTGCGGACAGTGCATCAACGTCTGCCCGACGGCCGCGTTCCTCGAGAAGCGAGGCGACGGGCCGGTCTGGGACGCCCTGGCCGATCCGGAGATGCACGTCGTGGTGCAGACGGCGCCGTCGATCCGCGCAGCCATCGGCGAAGGCTTCGGGCTGCGCGGCGGAACGGCGGCGACAGGGCAAATGGTCACCGCGCTTCGCCGGCTCGGCTTCGATCGCGTCTTCGACACCGACCTGGGCGCCGACATGACGATCGTGGAAGAGGCCCACGAGTTCTTGACCCGGCTCAAAGAAGGCCCACTGCCGATGATCACCTCGTGTTCACCGGGCTGGATCAACTTCATGGAGAAATTCTCTCCCGAGCTGATCCCGCACGCCTCGACCTGCCGTTCGCCGATGATGATGCTCTCGGTGCTGACGAAGACCTATTACGCCGAGAAGGCCGGCATCGACCCGAAAAAGATCTTCATGGTCGCGGTGATGCCCTGCGTGGCGAAGAAGTATGAGGCCCGGCGGGACGAGCATTTCTTCGAGATTCCGCCGACCGTTGACGGGGCAGGGCAGGGGGCGAGGCTGCCGTACACCGACGCGGTGCTCACGACGCGCGAACTGATTTGGATGATCAAGTGCTACGGGATCGCCTTCGCGCATCTGCCGCCGGGCGAGTTCGACTCGCCGCTCGGATTGTCGAGCGGCGCCGGCGACATCTTCGGCATCACCGGCGGCGTGATGGAGGCGACGCTCCGCGCGGCCAGCGAGTTGGTCACCGGCAAACCGGCCGACCGGCTCGACTTCACCGAAGTTCGCGGCGTGAAGGGCCTGCGGGACACGTACGTGGCCATCGGCGAGCACAACATTCACATCGGCGTGGCCAATGGGCTGACGAACGCGAAGACGTTATTGGACCGCGTGAAGGCCGGCGAGAAGTTCCACGTGATCGAAGTGATGGCGTGCCCCGGCGGCTGTTGCGGCGGCGGCGGCCAGCCCTATCCGCCCGAAGGCGTCGAGGTGCTCGACAGCGATTGGCTTTTCCAACGCGGCAATGCGCTCTACTCGATCGACCGAGGCAAGCCGCTCCGCAAGTCGTACGAGAATCCGGCCGTCGAGGAGATTTACAGCTCGTATCTCGGCGGCCCCGGCAGCGATCGCGCCCACGAGTTGCTCCACACCCGCTACCACGCCAAGACGCCAAGAGGAATTCGATGAGCACTTGCCTGGAGAGTTGGGGCTGGAGAACGCCGCTCTTGCGGTCGAGGATCGAGATTGTTCCCTTCCTTAGCGTTCTGATTCTTGGCCTGTTCGCCTGCCATGCAATCCGAGCCGACGAGCCGCAATCCCCGAAGCCGCGTCCGCCACAAATCACAATTTCCAAGGAAACGACGAACGTCACTGGTCCGCTCCGAAAGGATGGCGCCGTAGATTACATTGCTGCCATCAATGGACTCAACGCCAGGGGTGTCACCCCAGAAAACAACGCCGCCACGGCAATTTGGCAAACCGTCGCACTGTTTCAAGAGGTGGCCCCCCGTGCGGTCACTGAACCGGCTCGCCGTCGTTACTTCGAGTTGATCGGGCTCACCAAGTCACCAAACGAGCCGGAGCGACTGCTGGAGTACCCGGAGTTTCTTGCGAGTATGGAAGGTTGGAGACGGCCCGACTCCACCAGACCGCCGGGAGCGGAGTGGGAGCGAGAGAATGAGCATTTCTGGCATGCTATGGATGCCCCATGGTCGGAAAAAGACCATCCTCGGGTGGCAAAACTGCTGGAACGAAATCAGAAGGCGCTCGACCTGTTGGTTGCCGCTGCACAGCGGTCACGGTTTTACTCGCCGTTGGTGTTGGACGAGGGCTGGAAGTTCGACGACGCCGCACTGCTGCCAATGCTGGCCGAACGACGACTAGGCTACGCAAGGTTTCAATTGTACGCACGTGCGATGCTCCGACTTGGGCGCGGGCAAGTCGCCGAAGCTTGGAGTGACGCGTTGGCTTTCTATCGACTGGCCCAGCTTCAAACGCAAGGTGCGGATATCACAGTGTGGACCCTCAATACGCTGCGCGGCCCCTCTATGATGACATTCCTCAAATACGCCAACGTTCCCTCCGATCGGATCAACGCTTGGCAGGCCGACCTCAGCCGCTTGCCTAAGGCGGATTCTCTTGCTGAATCCTGGGATAGAGCGAGCCGTCTTTGCCTCCTTGGCAAATTGACAGACATCGCACGACACGGTTACCAGCGGACCACCGGCAAGACCATCGTGTTCAACGATATGAATGGCACCGAGAGCTTCGGCACGGGCAAGGATGATGATGCCCACGCGAAGACGTATCGACTGTTCACCGCCGATCCGCGGATCGATTGGAACGAGGCTTTGCGGCACTGCAACGCAAGAGTTGACGTGATCGTCGCTACCTGCAACGAGCCGTCTCCTTCGAAGCGGCAAGCCCCCTTGGCCCGCCTCAAGGACCAAACGGCCAAGAACGCCAAACGAGCCTTGCAGTTCGGATCGCAGGGCAACCGGTTACCGGCCGACATGACGCCAAAAGCGATCTCGCATCTGTTCGTCGATGCGTTCCTGGAGCGGGTCTGCCAGGCGGCCGACGGCACGTTGACATGCGACGCTCAGTGGCAGGTCGACGCCATCGGCGTTGATCTCGCTCTTGGGTTGGCCGCCTATCGTTACGATCACAAGAAGTACCCGAAGACGCTCGCCGAATTGGCTCCGACCTACCTCGCCAAGATTCCCGCCGACCCATTCACGGGAGGCGAGTTGCACTATAAACCAGAGGCGGAAAGCTATACGCTTTACAGTGTCGGGCCCAACGGCAAAGACGATGGCGGGCGCAACTATTGGCGGGACCGCTGCCGCGAGTCACCAGAGAACGCGACCGTGATTCCCGAGCAAGCTGAGCCACCCGACTGGGACGATATTGCGATCGGCTTGTCGCCGAAAAAGGCGAAATAGCAATCGCACAAGCGTGAAAACGAGGAAGCGAACAACGAGGGATTGCGATGACCACCGGCACATGCACTTGCACCGACAACTGGACCGAAGTCGAAGCGGCCGCGAAGCTCGTGTTGGGCGATGCAATTGTGGCGTTCATTGCCGAGCGTCGCGGGCTGCCGCATCCGGAGAGCCAATTGATCGCCGTGCTGCACCGGGTGCAGGCCGAGTACGGCTACCTGGCCGACGCCCATCTGGACGCCGTCGCGCAACTGATGCAGATCCCCGCGGCCAAGGTGGCCGGCGTCGCCAGCTTCTATCACTTCTTCCGCCTGAAGCCCCGCGGCAAGTTCATGATCAATGTGTGCCTCGGCACGGCCTGCTACGTGAAAGGCGCCGAACGGGTCGCGCAAAAGGTCATCGACGAGCTTGGCATCACCTGGGGCGAGACGACCAAGGACGGCGTTTTCACTCTGGAGGGCACTCGCTGCTTGGGCACCTGCGGCCTCGCGCCGGTCGTGATGATCGACGATCAGGTCCACGGCGAGCTGACGCCCGACCAGGTTCCTGCGCTGCTGGAGCGGTATCTGAAAAAGGCCAAGGGATAGGTCGAATCCGAACAATGCTTCACCGGGCCGGAAACACCGATTACAATTGGTAGCCGCGGGGCGAGGTCAAGGCGAGAAATGCAAGCCACGATCAAACAGAACGTTATCGAGATGATCGAGCGTCTGCCGGACGATGCTTCGGTAGAAGACATCATGGCGGAACTCTATTTCCGTCAAAAGGTTGGCGAGGGTTTGCGGCAACTCGACGCAGGCGAAGGCATCGAACACGAGGAAGCGCGGCGAAGACTCGCAAAATGGCTAAGCTGATCTGGTCGGCGCGGGCCTTGGCTGATCTGGACGCGGCGTGCGAGTACATCGCGCGCTACGTTTTGCCGAGAGAGATTGCGGCAATCGTCCACGGTGCAAGACTAATGCCGCCGCTTCCGCCCTCGTAGTGACTGGTCCTCATGGAAATTGTCGCCCTCCGCCAATATCTCGATGATCCTTCCGCCGCCGCCGGCTGGCTGCGCGGACTGGGCATCGCCGACGTCCGCCGGGCGCAAGGAAACCTGGTTGGCATGGCCGAGGCCGGCGTGCCGCTGGACCTGCTGGCGACGATCTGCGGCCAGATCGAGCGGCATCTGCCCGGCTGCGCCGATGCGGACATGGCCCTGCACAATCTGGAGCGATTCATCCGGGCGGCGCGGAATCCGCTCTCCATTGGCACGCTGTTGGAACGCGATCCGCAAACGCTTCCCACGCTGCTGCAGCTCTTCTCCGCCAGCCAACACCTGAGCGATCTGCTCGTCACCGATCCCGAATCGCTCGAGCTGCTGCGGCACCCCGAACGCCTCGAGATGGGGCGGCAGTCGTTGGTCGACGACTTGATCTCGGAAGTCGCCGCCCTTGAGCATGACACGGTCGTTCTTCGCGCGCTCCGGCGGTTCAAGCACCGCGGGACGCTGCGAATCGCCTACGGCGACATCATCCGCGAACAAAGCCTGCGGACGGTGACGATGCAGATTTCGTTCCTGGCCGATGCGATCTTGGAGGCGGCCGTGGCGGCGGCGCGGCGAAAGCTGCAACGTCAGCGCGGCACGCCGATCGGCCCAGGCGGTCGTCCGGCGCGGTTCGTCGTCCTCGGATTGGGCAAGCTCGGCGGCCTCGAACTGAACTATTCGAGCGACATCGATCTGATTTTCCTCTGCGAGAACGAGGGGCAGACCGACGGCCCGCGGCCGATCTCCAATATCGAGTTCTTCGATCACATGGCGCGGGAGATCATCCGGCTCTTGACCGAGAAGACGGAGCTTGGCGGCGTCTATCGGGTCGATATGCGGCTGCGGCCGGACGGCGCCCGCGGCCCGATGGTCATGGGCGTCGACAGCGCGATGTCGTACTACGACACCCGAGGGCGGACGTGGGAGCGGCAGGCGTACATCAAGGCCCGACCGGCGGCCGGCGACCTTTCGCTGGGCAACGAGTTCCTCGGGGCCATGTGGCCGTGGGTCTATCGCCGCTATCTGAGCCACGCCGACATCAGCGGCATCAAGGCCCTGAAACGGCGGATCGAGCAGCAGACGCTCGGGCTCGGCGGCGGCGTTCGCGACGTCAAGACCGGCCGCGGCGGCATCCGCGACATCGAGTTCGTCATCCAGTTCCTCCAGTTGCTCAATGGCGGCGACTTGCCCGAAGTCCGCACGGGCAACACGCTCGAAGCGCTCGCCCGGCTCGAGCGGGCCGGCTGTCTGAGCAGCCTCGAACGGTCGATCCTCGAAGACAACTACACGTTCCTTCGGAAGATCGAGCACCGGCTGCAAATCATGCTCGACTTGCAGACGCACCTGCTTCCGGCCGATCACGGCGAGCTGCACAAGCTGGCGCTCCGGATGGGCTACGGCGCGGATGAGAATCACTCGGCCCTCGAAGCGTTCCTGCACGACCACCGGGACAAGACCGACCTGAACCGCAAGATTCTCAACCACCTATTGCACGACGCCTTCAGCGACGACCGGGAAACGCAGGCGGAGGTCGATCTGGTGCTCGATCCCGATCCGCCGCCCGAGCGAATCCAAGAGGTGCTCGGCAAGTACCGTTTCCGCGACGTCGCCCAGGCATACCGCAACCTGATGTCGCTGTCTGAGGAGCGGATTCGGTTTCTTTCGACCCGCCGCTGCCGCCATTTCCTGGCCGCCATTGCCCCGCAACTGCTGGCTGCCATCGCCGAGACGGCCGACCCCGATTCGACGCTGGTGAATCTCGACCAGGTAAGCAGTTCGCTGGGCGGCAAGGGCGTCCTCTGGGAGCTGTTTCGCTTCAACCCGCCCAGCCTGCGGCTCTACGTCGAACTGTGCGCCTACAGCCCGTTCCTCTCCGGCATTTTGACGGGCAATCCCGGGATGATCGACAGCCTGATGGACAGCCTCGTGCTCGACAAGCTGCCGACGCGCGAGGGAATGAAGCGAACGCTCGCCGAGTTGTGCCGTGCGGCGGAAGACCCCGACCCGATCCTCCAGAGCTTCAAGAACGATCAGCAGCTTTGCGTCGGCGTCCGCGACATCTTGGGCAAGGATGACGTGCAGGCGACGACCGGCGCGTTGTCGGACATCGCCGAGAGCTGCCTGGGCCAGATCGCCGCTCGCGAGGAAGATCGGCTCATCGCCCGATTCGGCCGGCCGCAATGCGACGAAAGCGCTCTTCACGCTCCGCGTGAAGCCGGTGAAACGCAGAGTGCTCTCCACGCTTCGCGTGAAGACACCAACCTCACGCGGAGCGTGAGGAGTACAGAACCGGACCTCACGCGGAGCGTGAGGAGTACAATACGGCCATGCGAAATGGCGATTCTCGCGCTCGGCAAGTTCGGTGGGCGGGAGATGAACTACCACAGCGATCTGGATATCATCTTCCTCTACGAGGCCGACGGGCAGACGGCGGACGGAAAAGGGGACAGTCCCCATTTGTGCGAAGCACCCTCCGGGCCGTTCCGGCAAATGGGGACTGTCCCCTTTTCCGGCACCACGAACCAGCATTTCTTTGGCGAGTTGGCGCAGCGAATCATCAAGACGGCGAGCCGGCGGAGCGGCTATGGCCGGCTCTATGAGGTCGACGCCCGGCTGCGTCCGACCGGCCGGAGCGGCACCCTGGCGACGAGCTTCGACGAGTTCGTCCGCTACTTCCACGGCGGCGGCGGGCAACTCTGGGAGCGGCTGGCCTTGTGCAAGGCTCGGGTGGTTTACGGCTCGCCGCGGGCGGCTGCGGCTGCCATGGCTGCGGTCGCCGAAGCGGCGTTCGCCCATCCCTGGCGGCCGGAAGACGCGGCCGAAATCCGCCGCATGCGACAGCGGCTCGAAGGCACGGCGGCCACGGCCGGCGACCTGAAGCGTGGGCCGGGCGGCATCGTCGACATCGAGTTCCTCGTCCAGATGCTGCAACTGAAGCACGCCGGCGGCGATCCGCGGCTGCGCACGCCCAACACACTGGCGGCGCTGGCCCAGTTGCGGGCGGCGGGCCTGCTCGGCGAGGACGACGCCGAGTTCTTCGACCGCAGCTATCGCCTCTTGCGGACGATCGAAGGCCGGCTGCGGCTCATGAACTCGACCGCCCGAGACCGGCTGCCCGACGATCCGGTCGAATTAACGAAGCTCGCGCGGCTCTTGCGTTACGCCACTAGCGCCGCGCTCCTGGCCGACTACGAATCGGCCACCCGCGAAATCCGCCGCCGGTTCGAGCGAGTCTTCTTGGTTGCCGGAGGTGCGGAATCTGGCTAGAATAATGACGTGATTTGTGTGCGATTTCAAGGAGTTCGTCATGACCACCCCGCCGCTTCCGCCCGAACTTGAGCAGTTCGTGGAAGAACAAGTCGCGGAGGGTCGCTATGGGTCGTCGCAAGAGTTGGTCGTCACAGCGGTCCGGGTGCTCCGTGAGGTTGAGACTCGGCAACGGCAGTTCTCCGAAGACGTACGACTCGGAATGGATCAGCTTAAGCGGGGGGAGTTCAACGACTATGACGAGGCGGAGTTGCGGCAGCGGTTTGAAGAGCTGAAACGTCGGGCCCTTTCACGCTAACGACTCGGTTCGGCAAATGGCGCGCTATCGGTTGTCTCGGCAAGCCGAATCCGATCTGGAGCAGGTCGCCGACTACATCGGTGCCAAGAGTCCATCCGCGGCTGTCCGCACACTAGAGCAAATTCTTGATAAGCTCACTGTGCTGGCAAGAAGCCCGCTGCTCGGCGAACTGCGACATGACCTACCGAGCCATCCGCGAGTCTTCGTCGCGGGTAATTACGTGATCGTATACGATCCGACGGGTGACGGGATTCAGGTTGCCCGAGTTGTCCACGCTGCGAGAGACCTCGAATCGCTCCTGGAGCCATAAGGGAAACGGATGGTGCGAAGGAAGCTCGATCCAATCGTTCCCGGTGAGATTCTGCGGAAGGAGTTTATGGAGCCGCTGGGAATCAGCCAGAACAAACTGGCTCGCGACATCGATGTGCCCGTAACGCGCATTGGAGACATCCTTCACGGGCGTCGCGCCATTACGCCTGATTCGGCCCTCCGGCTAGCCGTCTACTTTGGCACGACGCCCGAATTCTGGCTCAATCTCCAGACGCGATACGACCTGAAGATCTCGAAGCGGGAGCTGTTGCCCGCGATTGAGAAGACCGTCCAGCCGCTTCGGAACGCCTCCTGAGGAAAGAGCGATTCACGCCGCAAGCACCGTCTACCGCCGCCGAAATACGCGATCCTCCTCGGCTGCTGCGTTCGTTGCCTTTCCGTTGCTCACCGCTGGGTCTATAATGTCCCGGCTATGGCGATCATCGAACTGGAAGGGCTGGCCAAGTCGTACCGCGTTTATCAGAAGCGGGAGGGACTGACCGCGGCGCTCGGCGGGCTGTTCCGCCGCCAATATCGCGTGGTCGAGGCCGTCCGCGGCGTCGATCTCAAGGTCGAGCGAGGCGAGTTCGTGGCCTTTCTCGGGCCGAACGGGGCCGGCAAGACCACCACGCTCAAGCTCCTCTCCGGCGTCATTTCGCCCAGCGCAGGATCGGCCCGGGTGATGGGCTTCGTCCCCTGGCGGCGCGAGAACGCCTATCGCCGCCGTTTCGCCCTGGTGATGGGCCAGAAGAACCAACTCTGGTGGGACCTGCCCGCCGCCGAGTCGTTCCGCCTGCACCAGCAGATCTACCGCATCGAGCCGCGGCAATTCGAGCGGACCCGCGACGAGCTGACCGACCTGCTGGGCGTGCGAACCCTGCTTTCGCAACCGGTCCGCGAGCTGTCGCTGGGCGAACGGATGAAGATGGAGCTGACGGCCGCCCTGCTGCATTCGCCCGACGTGCTGTTTCTCGATGAGCCGACGATCGGGCTCGACGTGGTGGCGCAGTACAACATCCAAGCGTTCCTGAAGCATTACCAGGAAGCTCGGAAAGTGACGGTCCTGCTGACGAGCCACTACATGAAGGACGTCGTGGCCTTGTGCCGCCGCGTGGTGGTCATCGCTACAGGCCGGATCGTCTACGACGGATCGCTCGGCGGCATCATCGACCGATTCGCCGGCCAGAAGATCATTTCGCTCGAAATGCTCGATGGGCAAACGCCGCAAGGTTTCGACCGCTATGGCGAGTTGCTCGCGGCCGATCCGCCGCGGATCAAGCTTCGCATCGAGCGCGGCGGAGTGCCTGACGCGCTCGCGCGCATCCTGGCCGAGCACTCGGTCGTCGATGTGAGCGTCGAAGACCCGCCCATCGAAGAGGTCATCGCCGAGTTGTTCAACCAGGTCGAGGCCGACGCATGATCGCTGCCCGCGTCACAACCTGGTGGACGATCCTGCGGATCAGCATGGAAGAACGGCTGGTCTATCGGGGCGACTTCGCCCTGGGAACGTTGATGCGGTTTCTGCCGATCGTGACCCAGGTCTTCCTCTGGGCGGCCGTGTTTGCGGCCATGGAGAGCGGTGAGCAGCACCTTGGCTCTCGGCAGATCGTCGGCTATTCGTACCGCGACATGATCGCCTACTACTTGCTGACGATGGTCGCCCGCTCGTTTTCCAGCATGCCGGGCCTGGCCACCGGCATCGCGCGCGACATCCGCGACGGGACGGTCAAGAAGTACCTGATCCAGCCGATCGACATGCTGAGCTTCTTGCTGCTGTATCGCATCGCCCACAAGGTGGTGTATTACACCGTCGGGGCGGCGCCGTTCGCGCTGGTGCTCTATCTCTGCCGCGGCTACTTCAACGGCTGGCCCGACGGCCCGACGATGCTGGCCTTTCTCGCTTCCCTGGGCATGTCGTTCCTGCTGGGCTTCTTCCTCGAAGCGACGCTTGGCATGATCGGCTTCTGGTTCCTCGAAGTCAGTTCGCTGCTGTTTGTCTTCATGTTGCTCAGTTTCTTCTTCTCCGGCCACATGTTTCCGCTCGACATGCTGCCGGGCGCGTGGGCGACCGTCGTCAAGGCGATTCCGCTCCAATATCTCGCCTATTTTCCTGCCGCCGTGTTCCTCAAGAAAGTGACCGGGCCGGAGCTCTACCTCGGGCTCTGGATCCAACTCGCGTGGGTCGTCTTCTTCATCGTCGCCAGCCGCGTCGCCTTCCGCTTCGGCACGCGGCACTACAGCGGATTCGGAGGCTGACCGATGACCGACTACCTCCGCGTCTTTCTCACCTTCGCCCGAAACAGCCTCGTGCGCGACATGACGTTCCGGCTGAACTTCCTGATCGACACGATCTCGTCGGTGGGCTGGGTGTTCGTCAACGTCGCCTTCTACACGCTGATTTTCCAGTACACGCCGATGATCGGCGCCGGAACCGGCTGGACGAAATACCCATTCTTCCTCTTCCTGGCGACAGGCTTGCTCATCAACAGCCTGGTGCAGGCGCTCTTCATGACCAATGCGGACGAGTTGAGCGAGTTGGTCCGCACGGGCGGACTCGACTTCGCGCTGCTGAAGCCGATGGACACCCAATTCCTCGTCTCGCTGGTCCGCATCGATTGGTCGTCGCTCGGCAACTTCATCGTCGGCTTGGCGCTGATGACCTACGCAATGATCCGGATGAGCTACCTGCCCGGTCCGCTGCAAGTCGCACTCTATGTGCTGTATCTTGTCTGCGGCGTGGCCATCTATTACAGCGTGATGATCTCGCTGGCCGCCACGAGCGTTTGGCTCGGCCGCAACCAAACGCTGTTCGACTTCTGGTTCTACCTCACCAATTTTTCGCGTTATCCGATGGAGATTTACCACGGGCCGTGGGGAACGCCGCTGCGAAGGTTCTTTACGTTCGTCATTCCGGTGCTCCTGGCCGTGAACGTGCCGGCGCGAATCCTCGTCCGCCCGATCAGCCCGCGATCGGCCGAGGAGTGGCTCCTGCCCGGCCTTGCGCTCCTCGCCGCAGCCGGGAGCTTGCTGGTCTCGCGCCGGATTTTTCAATCAGCGTTGGAAAGCTATCGGAGCGCAAGCAGCTAAACTCTCCACTGCCCACTGCCCACTCTCCACTGCCCACTGTCCACTACGTCCGATGCGCCTCGCCTACAGCTCCAACGCGTACCTGAACTTTTCGATCGAGGAAACCATCGCCCGAATCGCGGCGTTGGGCTACGCGGGGCTCGAACTGCTGGCCGACGTGCCGCACGCCTGGCCGGCCGGACTGCTCGACGAGCGGAAGCGGGCGATCCGCCAGTGCCTCGACCAGCATGGGCTGGCCATCTCGAACGTCAACGCCTTCATGATGAACGCCGTCGCCGACCCACGGCAACCCTACTGGCACCCGTCCTGGATCGAGCCGGACCAACACTATCGGGCCATTCGCCGCGAGCACACGAAACGGGCGCTGCGATTGGCAAAAGACCTCGGCGCGGCATCCATCCAGACCGAGCCGGGCGGACCGTTGGCCGCGGGACAATCATGGCGAGCGGCGGCCGATGTGTTCTACGACGAGATCATGCCTTGCGTCGAACTGGCCGAGCAGTTGCAGGTCCTCCTGCTCATCGAGCCGGAGCCGGGCCTGATGATCGAGACCTTCGAGCAATATCTCGACTTCGCCGGGCGGATCGGCTCGCCCTGGGTCGGCCTGAACTTCGACATCGGCCACGCGTTCTGCATGGGCCAGACGCCGCAGGAGTGGATCGCCCCGATGGCCGAACACACGAAGCATTACCACATCGAGGACATCGCGGCCGATCGGCGGCACGCCCATCTGACGCCCGGCCGAGGAGCGATTGACTTCCCGGCCGTTTTGCGGGAAATTGGCCGAACAGGCTACCGCGGTTGGATCACCGTCGAACTCTATCCGTACATTGACGATCCCGACCGGGCGGGCAGCGAGGCCAAGGCGTTTCTCGAAAAGACGTTGAACCATGACCGATGATTCCCAGCTAGACGACGAAGTCCGCTTGCGGATTCTCCAGGACGACCAACGGCGGCGGCAGCTCCGCCTGGCCTCGCCCTGGCGAGCCTGGCTGCAACTCACGCGGCTTCCCAACGTGTTCACGTCGATGGCCGACGTGATGATGGGCTTTCTTTTCGCCCAGCCGGTTCGGATCGTCTGGGGCGATCGGCCCTGGAGTCCCACCGCCTGGGACTTCGTGACGCTCATCACGCTCTTGGTCGCCTCCGGCCTTCTCTACGCGGGCGGCGTGGTGCTCAACGACGTGCTCGATCTGGACATCGATCGACGCGAGCGGCCCGGCCGGCCGCTGCCTTCCGGCCGAATCTCGGTCGATGCGGCCCGGCGATGGGGATACCGGTTCTTGATCGGCGGCGTCGCCCTGGCCACTGCGACCGTGTTCTCCGTTGGCCACTTGCGGCCGGGCGTCGTCGCCGCGCTGCTGGCCATCGCCATCCTGGCCTACGACGCCTGGCTGAAGCGGACCCCGCTGGGTCCCGTGGCGATGGGCGCTTGCCGAATGCTCAACGTCATGCTGGGAATGAACGCCGTCGACGCGTCGCTGGGCGTCGGCCACTGGCTCGTGGCCGGCGGCCTGGGTGTCTACGTGGCCGGCGTCACGTGGTTCGCGCGTCGCGAAAATGAACAGAGCGAGCGGCTGCACCTGAGTCTGGCCACGGCGGTGATGACCGTCGGCCTCGCCATGATCGCTTCGCTGCCCCGGTGGTCCGACCGCGTCATCGCGGGAATACGGCAGCAACCGCAGTGGTGGTACCTGCTCATCGCCGCGCTCGGCATGGTGGTCCTGCGTCGCTGCGTTGCCGCAATCATCGAGCCGTCGCCACGCGGCGTGCGGCTGGCCGTGACGCAGTGCATCCTGTCGATCGTCATGCTCGACGCCGTGGCCTGCTATTCGGTTCGCGGCATGTACTGGGCCAGCGTCATCCTGCTCTTCTGGGCGCCGGCGATTTTGCTGGGCCGCTGGATCGAGGCCACCTGATGTACCTCGGCTACAACACCAACGGGCTGGCGCATCACGACCTGCTCGACGCGGTCGAGTTGCTGGCCGAGATCGGCTACCAGGGCGTGGCGATCACGATCGACCATAACGCATTATCGCCAAGAGACCCCCGGCGCGGCGAGCAGTTGGATCGATTACGGCGGCTACTCGAACGGCTCCGAATGAGGTCGGTCATCGAGACCGGCGCACGGTTCCTGCTCGATCCGCGGACGAAGCATGAGCCGACGCTGCTGAGCGAAC
This sequence comes from Thermoguttaceae bacterium, assembly GCA_039679885.1. Classification (GTDB taxonomy): domain Bacteria; phylum Planctomycetota; class Planctomycetia; order Pirellulales; family Thermoguttaceae; genus JAJFUI01. The sequence continues at coordinate 13,925 of JBDKUC010000086.1, forward strand.
TGGCCCCGAAGCGAATTGCGTTCTACAAGTACGCGATCGATTGCGCGGCCGCGTTGGGAAGCGATTGCGTCTCGCTCTGGTCCGGCGTGCTGCATGGGCCGGCCGACCGCGATGCCGCGATGGAGCGGCTCATCGCTGGGCTTCGCGAAGTCCTCGATGACGCGGCGTCGAAAGGCGTGCAGATCGGCTTCGAGCCAGAGCCCGGCATGCTGATCGACACGGTGCAGGCGTTCGAGGAGCTGCTCGGCCGGCTGAGCCCGCAAGCCGTGGGACGGGTTGACGACCATGTGGGGCAGGTTGTTAACCTGCCGTGGCTTGGGCTCGCTCAACGGCAGGTTAACAACTTGCCCCACGCTACAGAGGCCGACCGCCTTCCCGGCCTGACGCTCGACATTGGTCATCTGCAATGCCAGGGCGAAACGCCGATCGCCGAGGTGATTCGCCGCGGGGCGGCCCGACTGGTGAACGTGCATCTCGAGGACATGCGCCGCGGAACGCATGAGCATCTGATGTTCGGCGAGGGCGAGATCGATTTCCCGCCGGTCCTGAACGCCCTGGCCGAGACCGGCTACCAGGGCGGCGTCTTCGTCGAGCTGTCGCGTCACAGCCACACGGGGCCGGAGGCCGCACGCCAGGCGTTTCGGTTTCTCACATCACCTGCCCTCTCCCTTTGGGAGAGGGGCCGGGGGTGAGGGCAGCAGCCCATCAAGCCGCGACCGGTGGTCGCGCGGACGCTGGCTTTGGCGAGAGCTTCCGGGACGCGACCAACGGTCGCGGCTTTATGGCGGGGGTCACGCCGGCTCGGTGAACTGTCGCTGGATCAGTCCAAGAATCTCGCCGGCCACGGCGAGTTTGCTGCCGGAGAAGCTGCCGAGCACGTGGCCGCCAGGGCCGAGGACTTCCACGCTGGTTTCTGCGGCATCGAGCGACGCGGGACCGTTCAGCACGATCAGGTCGCAGCCCTTGCGCACCAGTTTCTGCGTCGCCCTGGCCCGCGGGTCTTCGGTCTCCAAGGCGAACGCGACCATCCAGCGAGAGCCCTTGTCGGCGGCGAGGCTGGCCACGATGTCGGGCGTTTCCACCAGCTCCAAGCGAAGCGGGCCGCCTGTCTTGTGAATTTTCTGCTCGGCGACGCTCGCGGGCCGATAGTCGCACGGCGCTGCGGCGGCGATCAGTCCGTCGCACGCCGGAAAGACTCTTCGGCATGCGGCCAACATCTCTTCGGTCGAGACGACCGGGATCACTTCCGCGTCGGCCGGATACTCAACATCGACAGGACCGCTGATGATGACGACCTGGTCGCCCGCTCGAATCGCCGCCGCCGCCAGCGCCGCGCCCATCCGCCCACTGGATGCGTTGGTCAGATACCGCACCGGGTCGAGGTACTGACGCGTCGGGCCGGAGGTGATGAGGATTCGTGACATCGGGAGGGGCTAGGGACTAGCGACTAGGGACTGGGGACTAGGGGCTAGCTAGCCTCTCGTCCCTCGCCCCTAACCTCTAGCCCCTTCTTGATCGCCTCAAAGATCGTCGCCGGCTCGGCCATGCGGCCAGGGCCGGTCATGCCGCAACTCAGATAGCCTTCCTCGGGGTCGATCAGGGTGACGCCGTCGGCGCGGACTTGAGCGACGTTCCGCTGGACGGCCGGCTTCTGCCACATCTCGCAGTTCATCGCCGGGGCCATCAACACGGGACCGTCGAACGAGAGCAGGATCGTGCTCAGCAGGTCGTCGGCCAGGCCGCAAGCCGCTTTGGCCAAGATGTTGGCCGTCGCCGGGGCGACGCAGAGCAACTCGGCCCGCTGGGCCAGCTCGATG
>JBDKUC010000481.1:0-6984 GCA_039679885.1 Thermoguttaceae bacterium
CGCCGACAACAGCGAGCGTCACCGCTCTCGCCGCCTGACAAACGTCTTCTTTCCGCTGCCCTCGCCGGCGTCAGCATGGCCAGCTACAATGGCATTCGTCGTGCCGAACACACGTGGAACGATTCTATTTCGTCAGTAGGGAAGAAGCGGAAAAGGTCATCGCTAACTGCCCCGACGCTGAATGGCGGCTCATCGTCGCCCTGGCACGCTACGCGGGCTTCCGGTGCCCCTCCGAGCACCTGAGTTTGCGCTGGCGAGACATCGACTGGGAAGGCAGCCGCATGAAAGTGACCAGCCCTAAGACTGCACACCACGCGGGCGGCGAATCCCGCGTGGTTCCGCTGTTTGTAGAGTTGCGCCCACACCTTGAGGCAATGTTCGACGAAGCGCCCGAAGGGGCCGAGTATGTGTTGACCGACCGTTACCGTCGCATGAAGACGTTTGACCTAATCAATTTTCGCTCTCGGTTACTCGACATCATCGCAATGGCCGGCTTGAAGCCCTGGCCGAAACTCTTCCAGAATATGCGCAGCACCCGGCAGACGGAATTGTCCGAAATCTTCCCGTTGCATGTGGTTTGTGCGTGGTTGGGAAACAGCGAAGCGGTCGCGGCCAAGCACTATCTGCAAGTCACCGACGAACACTACGCCAAAGCGGTGCAGAATCCGGTGCAGCAACCGGCGGCGAACATTTGCAGACCCTCGCAATTTCCCGAGAAATACGAGGGTTTGCAGAATGTTGCGAGCGTATTAGTAGCCGAGGCGGGACTCGAACCCGCACGCCCGGTAAAGGGCACGGGATTTTAAATCCCGAGCGTCTGCCATTCCGCCACTCGGCCTTAGTCGTTTCCTCTACCGCGGTTCAACCTATCTGGGGTACGCTGTCGAGTCAAGGCGGGCTCGCCGCTGCGGTCGTTCGTCGTGACCGCTGGTCCGGAGCAACGAAGGACGGCTCTTGCGATTGCAACGTCTGTTCGTAGTTCCGGCTTTGGCTGGCATGCCGAGTGAAATCGCCGCCTGAAGACGGAACTACGAACGTCTGCCGTCCGCCGCTGCGACGTATGGATCCTTGACATTTCTTGCGAAAATCGAATAATGGCACTCGTTCTTACTCGTCTGATATCGCTAACAAGAAGGAGTGGCGACTGTGCCCCGTTCCGTGTTGGACGCGATCAAGATGGGGATCTGGGACTTTGAACCGCCAGAGGTTGGCTCCAGCCGATTCGCTGCCTCAGACGCGATGCCGGGAACGCCGGAGAAGCTATCTGCTTTGGCCGAACGAGCCCAGCGGGGATATCCGCTCTGGCACGCACAGGACCGGGATGACATTGAGTCGCCTCCGCCGCCTGGCTTGTCACGCCGTAAGCCGCGGTAGCTGCGGACGCGGGCGTCAATTGACGGCACGAGTTTGCGAAGGCTGGGTGGCACGATTGGTGGCACGTCCCGGAGCTTGCGAAAGGCGTGTTGGCAGTCACACGCCCTTCGCCGGAGGCTCAGAGCGCGCCACCCGTCAATCACCATCTGCGCGAGGCACTTCAACGAGCGGGAGTGCAAGGTCGTTCGAGGTTCGTAGTTCCGCCTTTAGGCGGCAAATGACCGGGTAATGCCGGAACTACGAACAACTTTGCAGTCGTCCTAGGGTCGCATTGACGTCCTTGGCCGGAAATGGCACTCTATAGGATGCTCGGCGGCGCATTGGGCCGCTGCGCGAGTCTCACGACAGCGGGCTGCTCTCTGACGCGGCTAACGCCGGGTGATAACAGACATCGACATTGATCTTGTATCCCTCTTTCGCGAAAGGGGCGATCGTGCATATTGCGGGTGTATTGCTCGGCTGGGTGCTTCTGGGTCAAGGGCCCGCGGGCGGAATGCCGTCGCTTCAGCCCTCCTTTGGCGCGGAGAGCATCCGGTCGCGGCCGAGTCCTTCGGCGGGCGAGGCGTCGAACTCCGGTGGACGGCCTGGCTCTCGATTCGGCACGGAAACGCCCGGTGCCCGGCCGCTCGATGCCGGCGCGATTTCGGGGCCTTCCGGCCGCGGCGCACGACGATCGACCGGCGCGGCCGACATGATGGCTGACGCGGCCCGCCTGCCGCAGGGGGCCACGCTGACTGGCCAGCCGATGACGCTGGTCAACGCGATCGGCTCCGGCGCCGATCGACGCGCCCAGTTGGAGATTGTCCGGGCCTACTGGCGGCTGTTTGCGGCAGCGGCCGACTATCGCTACGCCTCGGATTACGCCAAAACGGTCGAGCCGCTTCGGCTCCGCGGCAGCGACAGCGCCTCCCTCAGAGCGGCGAGGGCGGCGGCCAGCGCGCAACTGCGTCAGTCCGAGTTGGAAGCCATCGCGGCGCAGCATGAACTGGCGACCCTTCTGCGGCAGCCCACGAATGCACAGCTCCCGCTCTGCACCGATCGCCCTTACGTTGGCGTCTACGGCACTCGGTTCAAGGAGCAGTTCGCGTCGCGGACGCCGCCCGAGCAGGCGCGGCTGGCCGACAAGACCATTCCGCTTCAACAGCGGGTCGTGGACGATCGGGCCGCCGCGGTGCAGGCCGCCGACAATGCACTCCAGGACGTTTCAGACGATTATCAGAGCGGGCGTGGCGATGCGTCGGCTGTCCTGGCGTGCAGTCGTGAACTTCTGCGGCAACGGCAATTGCTGGTTCGTGCGGCCGTGGCCTACAATCGAAACATCGCCGCCTACGTCTTTCTTGTCGTGCCGCTTGGGGCAACGCCGCAGGACTTGGTCGGATGCCTGATCGGCCCCGCCTCGGGCGCGGGCGGGACTGAGAAGCAACCGGCGAGGCCGGGCGGGCCGACAGCCGCTGTGCCGCGCGAGCCCACTCTGGCGAGGAGACCGCGGCCGAGCGACCCGACGCCGGATGGCTGGCGTTCGCCCGAGCCAACGCCGGCCGCGCCGCCGAGAATGAGCCAGCCGACGTTGGCCCCGCAGTTGGATTCCGAAGTGCCGAGCGCTCGTGGCGACCGTGACATTTCCCGCTCTCGCGACACATCGAGTCCTTCGCCTCTGTGGCGGACGACGAACAAGCCGCCGATGCTGCCCGGCCTGCCAGGCGATACGATTCCGGACTTTTCCGCGCCGCGGCAATTTCCGGGCGATCGACCGGCAACTCAGTTGCCAGATGTTCCGCCGGCCCATCGTGCGAAACAGTTGGCCCGCTCCCTGCACTGGGATCGCGCCCTGTGGGAGGGCGAGAGCAGTAAGCCGGTCAGTCTCCTCGACTGCTTGAGCCGCGACGCCGGCGGCAATCGGCAGGCGACCGTCAACGCCTACTGGCTCGTCTGGCAACGGGCGGCCCAGTTCAAGTCGCTCACCAACGAGGTTGATTCGCTCAAGGCTCTCAGCGCCATCGTGATGGAGCGTCGCAACAGCCCCGCTGGGGCAACGGACATGGTTCGATTGCATGTAGCACAGACCGCCGCGCAAGCGGACCGCGACGAGGCGCAGGTGGCCCTGGTCGAGGCTCAGCATGCGCTGGCCGTTCGGATCGGCATGGTGGCCGAAAGCGCATGGCCACGTCCGTCGACTCCTCCGCACGCGGGCAGCTACCAGCTGAACCTCGAGAAGCAATCGCGAAGTGTTGCCGATTCTCGCGCGGCGGCGCGGTTGTCGGCCCTCATCCCCGGCCTCGGTCAGAACTTGCAGCAGCAGGCGGCCGCCGTGACGGAGGCCGACGCCGCCCGGACCGCGACGGCCGAAGGCTATCGCCAAGGTATGGCCGCGATCGACCAAGTGATCGATAGCGTCGCCAGTCAAGCGGAACAGACGGCGGAGTTCCTCGATTCGCTCGCCGATTACAACCGGGCCATCGCCGAATACGCGATTCTGGCCCGCCCGGGAGTGGCGGCCGACAAGCTCGTCGAATCGCTGGTGGCGAAGCCATGAAGCCGCTTTTCATCGGCTCGCTGGCGGTTGACCCGCCGCTGCTTCAGGCGCCGATGGCCGGTTACACGAACTTCGCCTTCCGGCAGATCCTCCGGCGATTGGGAGGCGTAGGACTGCCGGCGACCGAGATGGTCAGCGCCCGAGGGTTCTTGTACGGCGAGTTGCGACGTGGCGAATTGCCCGGTCGGCTCTGGGGTGTCGCCGAGGAGCCACGGCCATTGGCGGTGCAGATCTGGGACAACGATCCGGCGGCGCTGGCCGAGGTCGGTCGGCGGCTGGTCGAGACGTTCCGACCAAGCGTCGTCGACATCAACTTCGGTTGTCCCGCCCGCGACGTTTCGGAAAAGGCCCGAAGCGGTTCCTATCTGCTGCGGTATCCGGAGCGGGTCGGCGAGATCGTCGAGCGGGTGGCGGCGGCGTGCCGGCCGGCGCCCGTAACGGCCAAGATTCGGCTCGGTGCAACGCGGGACACCATCAACGCCATCGACGTGGCCCAGGCGATCGAAGGGGCCGGCGGACAGGCGGTCACCGTGCATGGTCGCACGGCTGCCGACATGTTCCGCGGCCGTGCGAACTGGGACGAGATTGCCCGGGTAAAGCCGCATCTCGCTCGGATCCCCTTGATTGGCAACGGCGACTTGCGGTCGCCGGCCGAGGTGGTCGCGGCGTTCGACCGTTACGGCGTCGACGGCGCGATGATCGGCCGCGCGGCGTTGGGCCGGCCCTGGCTGTTCGCCCAAGCCGCGGCGGCGCTCCGTGGCGAGCCGGCGCCACCGGATCCGAGCCCGGCCGAACAACGGCAGCTTCTGACCGAGCATTTCCACTTGGTCGTCGAGCGTTTCGGACCGGCAAAGGCAACGATTCTGATGCGCAGCTACGCGTGCTGCTATGGCGAAGGGCAGCCTGGTGCGAGAGCGTTCCGCCGCGACGTGGCTCGTGCCGCAACGCCGGACGAGTTCCTGGCCATCGTCGATCGTGCGTTTCCTGCCGCGCCGAGCGTCGCTCATCTGCAGGATTAACCACCGAAGCAGCGGACGACAGTCATCGCCACTCGACGGGATCGGCGTAAGCCAATCGTCCGGGATGCCGTTTTGCCTTAGGCAGCTCGTCGGCGTCGCCGAGCTGAGGCCGCAAGGAGAGCGGCGCCGATGCCGAAGAGGACGAGCGTGGACGGCTCGGGAACGGCAGCCCCGTAAGTAAAGTTGTCGAACGCCGGCGCGTCGGATTGGGGATTGACAGACAGACTCGAGATGGCGTCTCCGGCAACGGTGTAGCCGAAGAACGTTTTCTGCTCGCCGCGGGTTGCCCATCCCATGGATACGTCCCGTCGGTCGAGAAGGCCGGTCGAGCCGATTAGGGTAAGCGTCCCGGTGGAGCTGGCCTTCAGGCTGTCGAAATAGCCGCCGACCGCAGTGACGTTAGAATCTGGATCGAACGTCGCCAGGACTGAACTCGGGTCGGCCGATGGGATCAGCAGGGCCGAATCAAACGGTGCGCCCATCGTCTCGGAGTCCTTCCCAACGACGACCATATGATTTGCCGCCGACGTGAACTTGACACTGCCGGTGTGATACGAGACGCCGCAGTCGCAGAACCCTGTGTCGGTGGCGATTCCCTCGAAATTCAGAACAGCTTGGGGCGAAATCGCGGCGAGAAAACTTGCCTCATCGCTGTAAAAGGTGACGATAACGTCGGCGTTCGCCCGCCCGGCTGTCAGCAACGTTGTTAGCGCGAACGCACTGAGACCCAGGATCGTGGTGAAGCAACGAATCATGTCAGCACCTCCAATTATGCTATTCAGCGCTCGAACACCGCAAGAACGTCCAGATTCCTACCAACGGGTGAGCGACGATGCCCGAGATTGTAGCACGCCCGGGTGATGCTACAAGCCCCCCACCTGGAATAATCCGGATTAGTGGAATTTCGGCGTCGGCGTGCCGCAGACAACGTGTCCCCCGTGTGGGCAGTCAACGCGGCAGCGGTTGACAAAGCCCCGCCTTGCCGGTACCGTAAAAGTTGCTAGTGGGGGCTGATCGGCGTCGGAGGACGGACTTCCTAGTCCGTCCCGTCTGCGGACGGTTTAGGAAATTGGTCCTGCGGCCCCGCGCGCCCCCCTAGCGGTTTTGGCGTTCTATTCTTTTATGTCTCATGGCGGGCGCGGGATGTCAGTAGACCTAGTAAACGGTGCGAATTCGGAAGAAGGTTATCGTCTCGAAGAGCTTCAACGGCGAATCGACTATCGGTTCAAGGACCCGAACCTACTGCGGTCGGCGGTAACTCACGCGTCGGGCGCCGAACATCGGTTGGCCTCGAATGAGCGGCTCGAGTTCCTCGGCGACGCGATTCTTGGCGTTGTCGTTTGTGAAATCCTCTACCAGCGCTTCCCGGAGTTCCTCGAAGGCGAACTGACCAGGCTGAAGTCGATCGTCGTCAGCCGTCAGACCTGCGCCAAGCTGAGCGAAGCGATTGGGATGCAGGAGTTCCTGATTCTGGGCAAAGGGATGACGACGCACCCGAGCGTCCCGTCGTCGCTGCTGGCGGACGTGTTCGAGTCGCTCGTGGCCGCGATCTATCTCGATGGCGGGGACGCTGCCTCGCGGCGGTTTATTTCGGACGCAATCGGACCCGAAATCGACTTGGCTGCCGAAGGGGAGACCGGCAGTAACTATAAGTCCCTCTTGCAGCAACTCGCACAGCGGGAACACGGCATCACGCCCACTTACCAACTTCTCGATGAGAAGGGGCCCGACCATAGCAAATGCTTTAAGATGGCGGCCCAAGTGGGCTCGAACCGCTACCAGCCGGCTTGGGGACGAAACAAGAAAGAGGCCGAGCAACGCGCCGCCCGGAACGCCCTTTGTCAACTGAGCGGCGATGCGGCGCCATTTGCGTCCGAGTGAGCCGATCGCGTCGCTGAACCGGACGTTCGTCCGTTCCTCCGATCGGCAATCTCAAGCGTCTGCACGGGGAAACGTTCGCAACGAGCGCCACTCGCTGGGGCCGGCGGCGGTCAGCACGCCGACCAGCCGTCCCGCTGCGTCGACAGCGGCAAAGGCTGTTGCGTTGTCGGCATTCTT
>JBDKUC010000432.1:0-5912 GCA_039679885.1 Thermoguttaceae bacterium
GTCACGGACGCCGGGCTGGTCCATCTCCAAGCATTGAGTCAACTCGAATGGCTGTGCGTCGGCGAGACCAAAGTCACCGATGCAGGGTTGGTGCATCTCCAAGGATTGAGTCGACTGCGAACCTTGGTGCTCGACAACACCCAAGTCACGGACGCCGGGCTGGTCCATCTCCAAGCATTGAGTCAACTCGAATGGCTATGCGTCGGCAGCACCAAAGTGACCGATGCTGGCTTGTCGCATCTCCATGGATTTAGTCGACTAGAAAAGCTGGACCTCTTAGACACCAAAGTCACCGACCAGGGCGTCAAGAAGCTTCAGCAGGCGTTGCCGAAGTGCCAGATTCAACGCTACTAACCTCCGCCTACCCCATCGCCAGCTTACCCTTAGTCCAGACGCTCGACGCGGCCGGCCTGGCTACGTGACGTGGCCTGAAAACTCAGCATGAAACGGCTGCGGGGATCGGTTGGATCGGTATGGAGATGGCGGTCCGTCGGGAAACGAGCGGTTCCGGCGGCAGCCACCTCGCGCTGAGAATCGCCCGCGATGCGATGCTGCGTCTTGCCAAGACCTGATCTCGCCTCGATCGCGCCACCCGGCACTCGTTCGCCGCGCGGAGGCCGGGCCGGCACGCGACGATCGAGAGACGGGCTAGGAAACCCGTCCTACAACAGCGCCGCACGGCAGGGCACATGGCTCCAGCCACGACCCGCCGGTAGTGATTGACATTTGGTCGCGTTTTGCCCATGATATAGGGACTCGTCGGTGCCCGTTTTGTGGGGGGAAGCGAGCCATGTTGGCCATCTTGTTCGTCATCTGCGCCGCCCTGGGCGGAACGGTGCTAGGCATCCAGTTCCTGATGTCGCTGGTCGGCCTGGGCGGCCACATGTTCGACGCCGACTTGCCGACCGACATGGGCCATGACTTCGGCGGCGATTTTCACGGCGACGTGGGGACCGACTTTCACGGGGACGCCGGCAGTGACTTCCATGGCGACCATCCGGGCGACGGGGCCGACAATGAGGCGAGCGCTCATCAGCCCGCGGGGCATGGCGCGATGGGACTCTTCCGCATCGTGTCGCTGCGGACGGTTGTTGCCGCGCTGACGTTCTTCGGCCTGACCGGTTTGGCTTCCCAGGCGGCGAAAGCCTCAGCCCCGACCTCGCTGGCCATCGCGCTGGCCTCGGGCGCGGCGGCCATGTTTGCCGTCTTCTGGCTCATGCAAGCCATGCAGCAGTTGCGCACCGAGGGAACGGTGCGGATTCGCGAGGCCATCGGCCAGCACGGCAGCGTCTATCTCCGGGTGCCAGGCAATCGCAGCGGCAGCGGCAAAATCCAAGTGAGCGTGCAGAATCGAACCATGGAGTATCTGGCCATCACCGCGGGCCCCGAACTGCCCACCGGGACCGAGATCGTCGTCGTCAACGTCGTCGACCCGACCACGCTGGAGGTTCAGGCCGAACTACTTTAGACACACTCGTAATACACTCGTTCCCACGCTCCCGCGTGGGAACGCACTTGCCGGACGCTCCTGCGTCCGTTGGGACGGCGACGCGGAGCGTCGAAGGCATGTGTTCCCACGCGGGAGCGTGGGAACAAGAACGTGCTCTCGCGTGGAAACAAGAACGCACAACAGACCACCTCAACACGAAGGGGACAATAATGCTGTATTCACTCCTGTTCGCGCAAGAAGGCGAACTCGGCAACTTTCACGCGCTCCTGGCGGCGATCGTCATTGCGAGCGTTGTCTTGCTGTTCACGATGTTGATGGCCGTGTCTCGCTGCTACAAACGCTGTGCGAGCAACCGCGTCCTGGTGATCTACGGCAAGGCGGGGGGCGGCCGCGATGCTGCGATCTGCATCCATGGCGGCGCGAAGTTTGTCTGGCCGTTGATCCAGGACTGTGCTCACCTGAGCCTGGAGCCGATGCAGATCGAAATCCCCCTGCGCGGCGCCCTGTCGATGGAAAACATCCGTGTCAACGTGCCCAGCGTGTTCACTGTGGCGATCGGCACCACGCCGGAGTTGATGCAGAATGCGGCCATCCGCTTGCTCGGTCTCAACCGCATCCAGATTTCCAAGCAGGCCGAAGACATGATCTTCGGTCAGCTACGCCAGGTCATCGCTTCGATGCAGATCGAGGAAATCAACCGCGACCGGGATAAGTTCCTCGAAGCCGTGCAGAACTCGCTCGAGCCGGAGTTGCGGAAGATCGGCCTCGTGCTCATCAACGTCAACATCACCGACATCACCGACGAGTCGGGCTACATCGAGGCCATCGGCCAGAAGGCCGCTTCGCAGGCGATTCAGAAGGCCCGCGGCGACGTGGCCGACAACGAGCGGATGGGCGAGGTCCGCGTGGCCGAGGCCGAGCGGGAGAAGACCGTTAGCGTGGCCAACGCCCACAAGGTCCGCGAGATCGGCGCCCGGCAGGCGATGCGGGAGCAGGCGGTCCGCGTGGCCGAGCTCGACAAGGAGCAGAAGATCGGCGAACAGACGGCTGGCTTCCAGCGAGACGCCGAGGTCAAGGCGGCCGAACGCGACATGCGCATTAAGCTGGCCCAGGCCGACGCCCAAGCGGTCGAGGGCGAGAACCTGGCGAAGGCCGACATCGCCGGTTCGCAGGCCGCGCTCCAGGTCAAGAAGTCGGAAGCCTACCAGTTGGGCGAGACTCGCAAGGTCCAGGCCGAGGCGGGCGTCTTGGAGGCCGAGCACTTGGCTCGGGCCAAGGCCGCGGTGGCCGAGGCCCAGCGGATCGAGGCCGAGCGTCGGGCCGAGTTGGAGGCCCCGGCGAAGGCCGCCAAGGCGCGAATCGAGGTTGACGCCGAGGCCGAAGCCGCCAAGCGACGCATCGTCGCCGAGGGCGAGGCGTCAGCCATCTTCGCCAAGCTCGAAGCCGAAGCCCGCGGCCAGTTCGAAATCCTGGCCAAGAAGGGCGAGGGCCTCCAGCGGATCATCGACGCCTGCGGCGGCTCGGAGCAGGCGTTCAAGATGCTCATGCTCGAGCACTTCGACCATTTGGTCGAGGCTTCGGCCAAGGCCATCTCGAATATCAAGTTCGACAAGGTCGTCGTATGGGAAGGCAACGGCGGCAACGGCAAGAGCGCGACGGCCGGCTGGCTCCACGACATGGCCCGGACGCTGCCGCCGATGATGCAAGTGATGAAAGACATTGGCGGCGTCGAGATTCCCGAGACGCTGGCCAACCTCGGCGCGGCGTCAAAGAAGCCCCACGGCGATGGGCACGAGACGCCTGCAGTTGCACAATCCGCTGCCGAGCACGTTGACGGCCACTTGCCCACGCAGCCGGCGAAGGGATGAGGTTGCCGTAGCAACGTCGCTCGGTCCCCTCTCCCTTTGGGAGAGGGCTAGGGTGAGGGCGGCGTGGCCCGCCACGATTGCCGAGCTAAGCGGCATGGCACGAACCACACCCTTCGCTGCTCAGGCACGTCCCGCCCGCACTTTGGCCAACTCGGCGGCAACGCCTAGTTCGCCGGCCCAGCGGTTCAGATACTCGGTGTCGAGGTTATCGCGGTTTGCCTGCAGCAAGGCGGCGGCGTCGGCCAGGTCAATGAGCCGGCCGGCCGATAGTTTATTGAGAATGAGGTCTTCGCACGCCAAGACCGATATCTCGATGTCCAACTCGGGCAGTAGGGTTGGAACGCTCCGCTCCAGCGCGACGCGATGGTAGGGCGAGTCGGCCAGCAGCAGGTCGACTTGCAGTTCCATGAAGCTTTCGGGCGGCTCATAGAGCAACTGAACAAGCTTCAGATGTCCCAGCGAAACGGGCGACGGACCCGATTTCGGCCGGATGCCCACCGCGTCGAGCCGCTCCAAGACCGGAGCGAGCTTCTCCACGGGGATGCCAAGCAGGATATCAATGTCTCGCGTGGCGCGGATGTGCTTCCAGGTGGCCAGGGCGAGACCGCCCACCACGGCCATCGGGACGTTCAGCGGCTTCAGCGTGAGCCAAACGTGCCGCAACGTCTTGAGCACAAGCTCACTGGCCATGGCCGCCTCCGTGCCGCTCGATGTGTTCCATCATGCGCACCAGTGCCCGGTCGTGCTCGACCATCTGCTCCTCGTGCCATTTCCGGTAGGCAGCCTTGAGGTCGCCGTCGGGGCCAATCTCGCGGCGGAGCCCGGCCAGCAAGAACTGGTCGCAAGCGTCCATTAGGTCCGCCCACATGGCGATGCACTGTTGGGGCGTGGCCGACGTGGGGACGGCGGGAGCCAGTTCGGGAGGTGGCGGCAGACTGGTCATTCGTTCTTCCATGGCAACGGCAGGCAGCGACGCCCTTGCTAGATGCAGTCTAGCGTATTTGCCGGTGGAGAATAGTCGGATGCAGGCTGCCGGGAGTGCCGGAGCGGACCAAAAAGAGCTGTTGGGTGGAGGTTTCCGGGGCAAACGTCCGGAAAGACTGGTGAAAGTTTGCCGGCGGCGGGAGGATTGAGGCCGGTTTCGGGGGTGTTTTATGGCCGCAGATCCGGCAAAGTTTGACCGCCTTACGCGGGTGGAAATCTTTGCGCATTGGGAGTATTAAACCTTTTAGCGGAAACAGGTTGCGTCGGCTCAAGGCGTCTTTACGGCACGGCCGATACCACAGTTGACCCTTAGCAAATCGAACGTGCGGCACGAATGCTCGCACGCCTTTGAGGGTGCGTCAGGCAACCGGATCGGGTTTTGCATCGAGCCAAGGAATGGCTCGACGGCCCTGGCGCAGTACACCGTATGAACTGTGGATGGCGACCCAGCGTTTTTGAACCGTCCGCAGTTCACTGTAAAGGAGTGGTTGCTCAATGAGAAGCAAAACGATTATCGGAGCGCTCCTGGTGAGCGCAGCCCTGTGCAGCCAAGGGTTCGGCTTTGAACTTCTGGATCGCATGCTTGGGCTGAATTGCGGTGGCTGCGGCGGCTGCAACGCGTGCAAGGTCGCCTGCTGCGAAAAGGCTTGTGCAGTGAAGGCCTGCCCGCAACCCTGTGCGAAGGTTGCGTGCGAGAAGCCGTGCATCGAGACCTGCGCGAAGGCGAAGAAGTGCCGTCCTACGCCAGTCCGCGACCTGTTCGGCAACTTGGCCGAGCTGTTCGAGGCGAAGGCCTACTGCTATGAGCAGAAGGCGTGCTGCGAGAAGGCTTGCTGCGCCAAGCCGGCTTGCTGCGAAAAGAGCTGTGGCGCTTGCGAGAAGCCGTGCAAGATGAAGCGGTGCCATCGCGTTCGCTGCGAACAGCCGTGCGGCGCTTGCTGCCCGGTCACCTGTGCGAAGCCCTGTGCGCCGGTCACCTGCGCTCCGGTTTGCCAGCCGGTTTGCAAGGTGAAGTGCCACAAGCTGTATCGCCGTCCGGTTCTTGAGATGATCGAGAAGTTGTTCGGCGAACGGCAGTGTGTCTCGCCTTGCGGCGAGTGCGAAGTGGCTTGCGGCCCGTGCGGCACGACCACCACGGCTCCGGCCAAGAAGGTTGCCCCGACCACGGCTCCGGCCAAGGCCCCCGAGGCTGCTCCGCTGCCTGCCGCCCCGAAGGCGGACACGTCGGCTGCGGTTCAGACCCGTGGCATCTACCAGGCCTCGCGTAGCTTGGTCCGCAACTAACGCCTAAACAGCGTGAAGAGTCAACCAGGTCTGCCCGACACGTTTCGGGCAGACCTGGGTTGTTTTCTTGGGTCTTGGGGCTTGGGTCTTGGGTCTTGGGGCTTAGGGCTTAGGGCTTAGCGCTCGGGGCTCGGGGCTCGGGGCTCGGGGCTTGTTCTCCGTCCCGACTGCACTGCCCACTGCCCACTGCCCACTATCCACTATCCACTATCCACTATCCACTATCCACTATCCACTATCCACTATCCACTATCCACTACCGCTGCTCTTCCCCCGAAAAAATCCTGGGGGCCCTCCCCCCCGTCAGAAATTCTGCTATGATTGTC